>JAGXRB010000162.1 GCA_018336075.1 Bacteroidota bacterium | reverse complement strand
TATATCTGAAAGTGGAATTGCTGATTTGGATTTTATCATAATACCCTATAGCAAAACTCCCACCGTTAACAAGATCTCCCGAGCCGAGGCCTTTTCCATATTCAAACAGGCAATAGTCGAAAACCGATGTATCATTGGTGGCCGGGGTGCTATCATAATCAAACCCATCCCACCACAAATTGGGATTTGAACGTGTGAAAACAATATTACTATCCACAGTTCCTTCGGCATTTACGCAGCCCTGCACATTGAAGTGGTAAGGCCCGCGCACCGCTACTTTCACCCCGGGTTCAATTGTTAAAGTTTCCCCGTTGGCAATTTCCAGGTGGCCGTCCACATAATAGGGTGAGCCTTCGGCAGTCCAGGTGCCGCTGACTTCGCCAGGCGGGACGAAAGTGATGTTTTCATATACTCCCTGAAGCTCCCCTGCATTGATTTGATAAAACCCACCGTCCCTGCCGTTTCCTGAGAATAATCCCGCATAAGTCAGGCTTGAAGTATTTAACGTCATGTAGTTAACACCCAAATCCCTTAAAAATGATTTGGCAACATACTGTGATGCCGTTGAAGCATTTTCCGAAATATTGTACATCTTCCCTGTCGAAGTTCCAGTTAACCAGTGATTGGGTAATGAAACCATTTTATTGGTATCAGCCATCATCTGAAGAATTGGTTCTCCGTTGATTTCAATAGTCACCACGTTGTTGTAATGATTCAGCCAGTGATTGCCGTTTTGAACACCCCAGTCTTCTCCCTGCACATCAGGGCCTAAACTACCCAATCCCAGTTTCATTTTGAGGTTGCCGATTTCAAGGCCGCGGTATTCAAGTTGAAGCAAGGTATTGAGAAAGCCATCGGAACCTTCGAGAAAGTGTCCAAGGCAGGCATCAGGGCTTGAATTGATCCCGCCATAGTCAATCGAGGCGCCATAATAAAGATAATTACTGTGCCCGTTACCATAGGGTTCGGGCCCGGTACCATCTGCATCCCAGCCAGCAACACCTTCATTGTCGGCGAAAAGGCCTTTGAATGGAAGGACTGGATTGCCAACGGAAAGGATGCCATTAATGATGTTGTAATAAGCGCCGTTTCTGCCATTGCCGGAAATGGTGACACCACCGTAATTGGATTCACATTGCATTCTGATATTTTGGCCACCAAGGTCTTGTAGAAAAGCGTGTGCAACGGCCTGGACATTTGCTGAACTGCTGCCAGAAATATTTATTACCGGTGTGTAGCCAAAATCAATGTTCCATGTGGAAGTCCCGGCTTGAACCGACCATACGGCATAATCAACTTTAATGGCCAGCATGGGTTCACCATTGAGTTCGAAAATATTAAAATCGGAGTATTTGTGACTGGAATGGTGGAAATCATCCATCACAAACCAATCCAGGCCTTCTTCATCAAGGCCAAGCGTTACCAGCCCGAATCTGGCTTTTACCTGATTTGCCGTGTATCCGTTGGTAGTTAACGCCTGAGTAAAATTCGGGAAACCGGCAATGTCAGGGGAGAAAGAAAAACAAGCGTGATTGCTGTTACCGGTAACATAATCCCTTGAAGCGCCATAATAAAAGAGATTCCCGAATCCGGGAAATGGAACCTGGTGTCCTGTGGCTGCAGGCTCTGGGCCTGTACCATTGGCATTCCATGCAGCAACACCATATCCCTGACTTACCATTCCCTGGAAAGGGATTTGCTGCTGTGCGTTTGTAACTTGCGCTGCCAGAATCATGACAAACACAATCATTGAGATTTTTGTAAAATTTTTCATAAAGCCTTCATTATTTGGTTAATAAAAAACATTGCTCTCAAAGTTAAAATGAGAAAAAGGCTAAAATGAACCAAATGTGTGAATGGCAGGAAAAACTTAATGAGTGACCGCTATTAATGTATAAACATTTGATGCTGAATATTCCAGCCTATGTTCAGGTGATTAAAAACTTCTTGCAATGGCTGAAATGAAATGCAAAAGCTCGTTTTTTTTGTCTCAAATGCTTTGCTTTGAAGGTTTTATCATGCAAAAAAATGAAAGAAAATGGTAAAGACCAAAATTTTGAATGGCTTAGATACAGAAACATCCTTAGTAGGCTGTGTCAAAATCCTTTTTTTGCTTTCTTATAATTTCTTGTTTATGCAAGATTTCTACTTCAATGAACATCGTAAACGGAATCGAAAGCATCTGAAATATCAAGTTGGAGGGATACAAAAAAAGCAACTAAAACCCTTTAGCTGCTTTTCAATGTAATTTTTTTATCGTCTTCTTAATTCGAAGGCTTTGCAAATATTTTCTGGTCAGAAACCTGATTATGTAAGATAGAGCTATGATTGATTTTTCTGTTTCTGTCGCCCATTTTTATTGATTGTGTAAAAGAGTGTTTTACCCCATCGACTGTTCTGTAATCCTCAAATTTCGTCAATACAGTTATTGTTCCATTTGTCATTTCCAGTTGTTCTTTGGTATAGGACAATAAATAATCTGTCGGACTGAAATACCATGTTTCTTTCACGCCATAGATGGTGCTGATGTCGATGCTGTGAAATTCGCTGCTATCGATAAGCGCTAAACCTTTGTATTCAAAATCAACCAGATTCTCTTTCCAACGGGCGAAACGCATAAATGCAAACTCATTCAGATAATTCAGTCTGCTCTCATCATTTATTTCTCTGACGGAAATCTTGTTTTTTTCCCAGAAAGTAAGGCCGTCATAGCCTCTTAAAAGTTCAGCTGTTTGAGGAGAATAAGCTTTTATGTATAACTTATTTGCCTTATCCTGAATCATTTCCCTGTTAATAGTTATCCCGGCTTCAACAATAATCATCTCCGAAATACTGACGACATTCTCAATTTTTGAGAGCGCCTCTTCGCCTCCGATTGCAGCCACATAATGGTTGAGTATCTTCTCTGCCTCTTTGTCAACTTCAGATGGCTGTGCTATGGCATAATTTCCTGCGCTGAAAAGCAGCACTGTTGCAAGTGCCATTCCTTTTAGTTTTGATTGTACGTTCATGATTCTAATTCTTTAGATTTTTTAATTAATTTGATTTTTGTGATTTGAGTTTTTTTGAATACAATCCAGCTTTATGTATGCTGATATTGTTTTTTTTGCAACAAATAGTGCTTTATCATCTCTGCTTATTTTGAGACTTCTCTATTTTCTTTTTTACGTGGCCAGACAGATTTTCGAGGGATGATTTTCATCAAACAAATTTCATCTCCCATTTTTACGCTTTTTAAGAGCTCAACGTCGACTTTGCAGCCAAAAGCCTTCTCAAAAAGAACTTTGCTATAGCCTGTTGTGCATTGGCACCATGCATTTGTTTCCAAATAACTGACATCGGCAAGCATCGGACATGGACAAAATGCAAATTGCAAAAAGAGTTCGCCATTTAAACATGAAAGTCCTGCTGCTCTTGCCTTTTCCTGATTTGCAAAACCATCCATATCAGTGGAAGATTCAATCAGCTCATTCAAAAAATGCAGTTTTTCATCCATCCCATATCCACATTGACATTTCATCCTGATGCTTTTAACAGCTTTATCATCAAAATGGAGTTCCAATCTTTTCATGGTATTTTTTACCCATGTCGGATTGTCTTCTTTAGGAACCATTTCACCTTCTCCAAAGATAATTTTCCGGGCTGTTTCATCATCGCTTACTTCTTTAACGGCACTAAAAATTACCTGCTCCTGAGTTTTTCTGATATCATTCATAATTGTATCTTTTATTTTAATTGTTGTATTTCCTTTTGTTTGATAAAAACATGGGTTTTTATATCCCTTTTAATTGTTAATGTACAAAAGTAATTTCACCCCAACAGTTTGAACTGATGCAGATTCTATTGAATTCTTCCGGTAAAGATTATCATTATGCTTTCAATGATTTGCAGCCAAAGAGGTCTGCAAAGGAGTTATGTTTCCGATGCAATAACCACACTACAACAAGTCCGAAAATGAATGTAGAAACTGCAGTTTCAATAAAATGGCTCAAACGCACGCTGGCAGATGGTATAAGCGGATTTTCCATTATGTGACCCAGATTTTGTGGAATGCTGAAAAGTAAAGCCACAAGCAAGGCTGTCCACCAAGCATTTAGCCTTGACCCAAAAAGTATCGGAAGAGCACAAAGCGTCCAGATCATGGCGCGTAAGACTTGAAAAAAGAACAAACCCGATTCTGTCCGCAGGGTGTATGCTGTATGTTCCCAGAAAGGTGTTATTGCACCCGGACTTCCATAAAAAGCGCGGAGTTCAGGATTTTGCCATGCTATGTAATAGCCGGCCAACCAATAAAGTGTTACGTAGGCCACTGCAATTAAACATAGTTTCAATATCCATTGCATCGTCGGCATTGCTATGCTGTTAAATGAAGACGTAATGTTTTGCCTCCGTGCTTTACCCAGAATCAAGACAGATATTGGTACAAACAAAAAGGCCACAGGAAGACCCATGATAAAGAGCCAGGGCATCAGGTCCTTATCAACTGTGATGTTTGATAAAAAATACCAGGTTTCTATCTGCATCACAAATGTTACTGCGCCGAAATAAGTCAGCGATAAAAGCAGAATAAGTTGTAAACCATTCCAACGGGAACTTAAAACAAGTGCTGCTATAAGTAAGGTATTGGCAACACCGACAAGCAGCAAACCAATGCCGATCGGCACCAACCCGGGTTCAGATGTTAGTTCGGGAAGTTTTCCACTTATGGTCTGGGCTCCACCAAGATAGAAGACGTAAAACAAAATGAGTAATACAAAAAGGCGGACACCCCAGCCGAATACAGTTATTTTTTTCATTTTTATTGTTTTAAGTGAAAACCATTTGAAGCATCAAAGTTAGTCTCATGACAAAAGGATAAAAAATCAAAGAAGACGAAAGCGCACTATGCATGATTGAAAGTGTTTTATGACTTGTACAGATTATCTGCAGAGTCCCTCACAGAAATAATCAGTTCATTATAGGTCTTGTGAAAACCTGAGGGTTGTTCTTAGTTTCAACTTCTTCAAAATCAATGAGTATATCTCCGGCTGCTTCACTTTTTTGCAACGACAGCCTTAAATTCATCTATAAGATCAGTGAGGGGATAGCCGTTTTCTGTAAAGGCTTTTTCTATGTTTTGGTTGGCATAAATGGTTTTAAATGTGCCGATACCGATCTTTTCAATAATGAAACGCGTAAAAACACCCGAAATCGGGTACAGCGGCGGATGTGAATAAAACTGATAGTCAGGCCCGGTGATAATAGCTTCGGTAAGCAGATCGAGGTTATTTTCTGTGGTTTCAAAATCAGTATCATAACTGTCATTTTCCATTAAATATCCTGTATAAACCGCAAAACCTTCACAAAAGAAACTGTTTGACTGAACTCCGATTTTGCGTCCGATGATGGTATGTGCAAGTTCGTGATAAAATACAGCCATGTCCAATGAAGAAACATGATTGACAGATCCAATTGATTTTCCGAAAATTGTCATTTGTGGCGACATGGAAAGAAATTGCTGCAATTCAGTCATGTTTTTGTACACATAGGTAGTCATCCTTTCCAGATCTAAAGTGTCAGTTTTGAGCGAATTAGATAAAATCTCCAATCCCTTGTCAGCTTGTTCCAAGATCACTTGTCTGAGCGAATCGGTACAAATTGATTTGGCAAGTTTAAAATCGAAATGCCGCGTAGCAACCGTTTCAAAATGAGTTTGCCGCATTTTCATGATATGATTCACCTCCGGCCTGAAAGAGCTGTCAGAACAAAACCCACTTAAAAAAAGCTCAGTATCCCTGAAAATATACAACTGAAAATATCCGGCTGCCACATTGGAATACTGATGCCAGACTTGTGTTGAATTGCGACAGGTAAAAAGTCTGTTGGCCGCATCATTTATATAAAAAAAGGCGTCTGTAGGTTCAGGAAAAATCTCATTGTCAAACATAAAACCGTTTTCGACCTGCTTAATGGGGATATTTTGAACTTCGTCCATTTGAAAATCGCAGAAAGGCCCATAGAACTGAAGATTGCGCGACTTGTCCTGAACACAAAGTTCACTCTCGCTTCTGTAAATGTAAACAGGTTTCTTCTGATACTGCTCCCAGAAAACATAGTTCTCAATAGCTGTTTTTTCCTGGTCTGTAAGTATATAGTTATCAGGCAGCACTACAATCACCGTATCGGCTTTGTGAAAAGCAAGAACAAGCGAATAGTTCACATCTCCCTGAATATATCCATCTATTTGTGCTTGTAATGTGCAGGTAAAGAACATCATAACCAAGAGTATCCAAAATTTCGCCAGTTTTTTCATTGTAATAGAATTTATGTTTGTAAAAACAGGAAGCTGGAATTACGACACTTCCTTCAATTAATTTTCGTGCTTTTTAACCCAATTGTTTTTTTGGAAGAAACAAATCCCTTAAGCTCAATCCTCCCCGGAAAGCAAAAGCGATATACAGAACGATAAACAACCCATCAATTATTCCTGTGAACCAAAAGGTAGATGGGAATTCGTCAGCGAAAATCATATAGAGGTAGAGCTGAACTACATAGAATGACCTGCCGATGATCAGACAGCCAACATTGAAGGCATAGCGCTGAATATTTACAGCGGACAAAAATTGCAGATAGGCAAAACAAATAAAAAATGACCCCAGAAATACCGCGAAAAATGGATCTATTGTTGGATTATCAATTATGCGTCCGGAGCCGATCGCAAAAAAATACAAAACCGCGGCAATGCTATCCCAGATTCCACTGGCGAAAAATGTGATGGCTAAAGGTTTCAATGATGTTTTAGACATAATTTCCGATTTGAAATGAAGTACTATTGGATAGATATATTGCTGTTTGTGGCAATAAAGCATGAAAAAAAAAGTAGGAATTGCCAGAATTACCTAAAGTGCATTTTAATCGAAGGTTGAAACTTGGATTTAAAAACCAGAAAACCCATATCAACGGAAAACTCAGCAGAGAGAATCTTGATGGATTATATGTGTTGATAGCCAATAGTTGTAATGCTTTCATTTTGTGGAAGAATGATTATGAAAGCAAAATTAAATCCCATGTCCTGTCGAAAAAACTAAAACCTGACGAGCCTGCTACATATAGCGCTGAAAGCGTGAAATCACAAAGTGAAAGATTTCATGATTCAGGAATTTGGTTCTCATCTGACTGTTCTCATTTGTTTCGTTTTTTCATAGGAAAATCATAAAATGGTTCAGGATCATTTTATGATTTCTGGCATATTCATTCCATGGGAGCGAGGTTGTCCCCCGCGAAATTACATTTGTTAGGGGTAGCTAAAGAGTTAACCGGAAATCTAAACTTTCGAATTGATTTCCGGTTTCTGAGTTTTATACCAAATTGCTAATTATCATCCCGATAGCTATCGGGACAATTGACAGTTATCAATTATTCTTAATATCGATAATTACTGTTCTGTTATAAAAATGCCTTTCAGGCAATAAGTTTTCAAAAGGAGCGGTATCAACATCTTCGCCGAAACCTTGCACATCGAGTTTAACATCATTTATACCAGCATTTGAAAGCCCTTTTTCGATGATGTTTTTTACTTCAGTAGCCCTTGCTATGGACAATTTTCTGTTGTGTTCCACTTCACCGATAACATCCGTAAAACCATGGATAATTACTATTCCACCTGAGGTAATTTTTGGCACTACAACATCAGTCAGATATTTTTCATAGATAGAAATAGATCTTGAGTCATCGAATTCAAAAATGATGCTGAATCTAGTTACTTCAGGACTGGTAATTGGAGGCAGGAGCTCAAGTTGCAGGTTTGACTCTTTGGTAATGACCGCGCCAGATTTTGTTTGGCCAGTCATAGTCACCTTATAGTTTTGCTTAAGATTATCTCCCAAAATACTTCGTTGATCAATTTCAACCATGTCTTGCGTAAATGGTCCAAAATGTTGGACTTCACCATTTTCGCCTTCGAGCTTCAAAGCCCATGACCTGAGTGTTTTTTCCGCCCCGGCCACATTGAAAGTAGCAAAACCATCCACTGAATTTTCCTGACCATTCACAATTTGAACAGGCTCGAAAGGCATGCTTTCATTGCCACTGTAAAATTGATTCAATAAAGCCGGTGTAGCACTTTCGATGGATACCCTTTCATCTTCTTCACGCAGCAACTCAAGTTCAAGCTTACCGCCCACTTTTTCAGAAGGAATTTTTGGCTTAATACGTCCTTCTACAAGAATTCTCGATGGGTTTATATCGAATACGTCCACGAGATAGTTTTTGCATGATTCAGCCATTTTGCGTGCCTTCTCAGGCCCTTGGGCAGATGAGCCAACCAGCTTGATGGATGACGATGGATTTTTTCCCATCCTGTCGCCCAGAATATTTAAAATATTGTAATAAACCGTCATTTGGCGGGCTGAACGCGCATGAACGTCCAAAGAAGCAATGCTTTCAAGCTGATCTTCTTTAAAATCCCTGACCTGATCCTTTTTGAGTAACACATAGCGTGCTGGTATCTCTGTAGTTCCAGCCTTAAAGAAAATATAGTTTCTAAGCGGAAAATATTCTCTTATGATGGGTTTATACGGAATGTTAAGGGGAGCTTTTACAATGAAATCAACGTCTTCAATAATGTCAGGGATCAAAACATCAAATGCATAAATGTCATCGCCTCCTTTGCCACCGGGTCTTGAGGAAGAGAAATAGCCTTTGTTCATTTTGTCATTTATAATGAGCGCAAAATCGTCGTATTGGGTATTTAGCGGACTCCCCATATTGGTGGCAGGTCCAAAGCCAGTTTCGTTCATAACGCTTGTAAACATATCAAGCCCTCCAAGGCCAAAACGACCATTCGAACTGAAGAAAAAGCTATTGCTTTTTTGCTCCAGAAATGGAAACATTTCATCACCCTCGGTATTGATCTGGTTGCCCAGATTTTCTGCTTTTCCCCATACGCCAGCTGCGTTTCTGGTAATTCTGTAAATATCCGTACCACCAAAGCCTCCCGGCATATCACTTGTAAAGTACATCGTCCTTCCATCTGAAGTCAAAAATGGCTGTCCGACGGAATATTTAACATTGTTGAGAACAAATGGTTCAGGATCAGTCCATTGATCATCTTTGAAGCTGCTGAGCCAAATTTGCAATTCAATCACCTCATCTTTTCGTTTATGATCATAATTGTTTTTGGTGTAAGCAATCTGCGTGCCATCGTGGTTGAAACTTACCGGCCCATCATGCAATTTGCCATTCATGCTTTTATCAAAAATAACCGGGCTTTTTAACTGGCCGCCATCCACATCAGAAACGTAGATATCCCAGAAGGGTTTTCCTGTCCAGTTGTATTTACGGACGATCATCCTTGGTGTCGATCTGGTGGAAGCAAAAACGATTTGATCTTTATAGTAACTTGTTCCAAAATCCAGCGCTTCACTATTGATGTTTAAGTTTGTTATTTTGTACTTCCCGAAATCCTTTTTTAATTCCGGCAATGAAGCTTTATGCGATAGATAATCTTTAACGCGTAAATCGTTAGGTTTTAGTTCAATAAATCTATCCATCCATTTTTGCGACTCGGCATATTTGCCATTTGACTTAAGAATCATTGAATAACTATAGTAATCCTCAGGTACAATTTCTTTTCCTGTGTTTATTAGTTTTAGGTACGCCTCTTCAGATTCAACCGTTTTATCAATGTTGCTGTAGCTTACTGCCAAATTACGCTGGCCTTCAGGTGTCAATTGATTGGCCCGATTGTACAAGTCAATGGACTTATCAAAGGAGTAATTGAAATAGTATTTATCGCCTTTTAATTCTTTACTGGATTTCTCTTGCCCAATAGCGTTCATGCTGATCCCTGCAAATATGAGAATGGGAATAAGTAAATTTTTCATTATATTTTTTTTTTAAAGAATTAAAAATATCTTGGAGAATGAATTTGCCTTCTGTTGGTGTAAATGAAATCATATCTCAGTAATATTTCATGACTGCCTTGATGATATTTAAACGTTTTTAAACCATAAGAATAGTCGAAGGAATAACCAATATGTAATTGCTCAGAAATATCCAGCCCGACCAAACCGCCAAAGGCATCACCTGTGCGGAACATTGCACCTACCAGGAGTTTCTTCATGATCACAAAGGAAGCTGTAAGATCGGCTTCTATTGGAGCTCCCAAAGTCATCTTAACGAGGCCTGTTGGTTTAAAATCGAGATTATCAGTGAGCCGAAGCATCGAACCAACAATAAAATAGTAGTGCCTTTTTTCTTTTCCTATCAAGGTGTTTTTATTTGCCTGCTCAGTAACAGCATAACTGTTTTCTAATAAATTAGGGACAGAAAGACCTGCATAGAAGCGTTCCCTTGAGTAATATACACCAAAACCAAAATTAGGCATCACATGATTGTTGATATTGTACATAAAGGCAGGGTCAACCTTTTCATCCAGGTTAAGCGTACTTAAATTGGCCTGAAAAATATTGATACCACCACTTAAACCAAGCGCTAACTTCGATTTTTCGGATACCTGCATTATAAATGAATAGTATCCAAAAATTGAGGAGTTATTGGTCGGTCCGATTTTATCATTAAATACAGCTAAACCTAATCCAATATGTTTGTATTTTATTGGAGAATGCAAAGTGAGCGTTTGTGTTTTAGGTGAACCAGGGAAGTTAACCCATTGAGAACGATGGAGTGCCGTTACTGTAAGCGCTTCTCTGCTACCGGCATAAGCCGGATTTACCACCAGGGTATTATTCATGTAATGTGTAAACATTGGAAGCTGTTGTGCATGCACTGTCAGGCCCACAAAGGTTAGTATCATTACGAACAGAATTATATTTAGGGTTTTCATCTTGTATTTTATTATTAGGGTTATTCCTTGGTTTTGCTGCATTACTTGTTAAGGTAAATAAAGCCTTTAATAATATCTGAACCATCGCCCAAATTCAAAAGATAGAAGTAGGTTCCAACAGGCAATTTATCTCCGCCGATTGTGATACCAAAATCTGTTCTGCCATCCCAGTCATTTTTGTATGGACTGGCTTCATATACTTTGTTGCCCCATCGGTTATAGATAATAATTGAGTTATTGGGATAACAGTCAATACCTCTGATAACATAATAGTCGTTTATTCCATCAGCGTTCGGCGAGAAGCCTTCGGGGATATTGATACAGCATTCGTTTACGAAAACGATAAGCGTTGTGGCTGTTGAAGAACATCCGTTTGCTGTAACAACCAATGTATAACTGCCCGAGTATAATGCTGTTGTTGAAGAAATATATGGGTTTTGTTCTGTCGAAGTAAAACCATTTGGACCTGTCCAGTAATAAGATGCTCCCTGCACTGTTTCTGCTGTCAATTGTATAGGATCGCCTTCGCAAACCGGAGAATTACTGCTTGCAATGGCAACAGGGATCGGATATACGATAAGGGAAACATCAATAGAAACAACAGCAGGTAAACAAATTCCGCTGACGACAACATTATAATTGTTTGCTGCATCAGAGAGTGTAACCTGAACTATTGTCAGTATAGAAGAGTTGGCACCTGAAATGTTTCCGCCGTTTGTTAGATTTACCAATCCTTTTCTCCATTGATAGCTTAGGTTAGTACCACTTGCTATCACAATGAAACTTACTGATTCACCTTCACAAACTATCTGATCGACAGGTTGCGATATAATCAAAGGAGGCATGTCTATAAAAACTGTAACTGAATCTGTACTCTGACAGCCACCAATTATTGTGGTTACTGTTAAGAAGTAAGTAGTTTCTATCATTGGACTTACCGTTGGATTCGCCAGGGTTGATGTGAAACCAATCGGATCAGAACTCCAGCTATAAGTATTTCCTGAAATGGCTTCTGAGCCAATCTGCGTACTTGTGTTCTGGCAGATAGTTCTGTCCGGACCAGCATCTGCGATTGGCGTCAATGGCTGGTTATCGATGATCACGATCGTAGCCGGCGAGATACAGCCATCTTCACTCATCACAGTGACATTGTAGGTATTGGGCAACACATTTGTAAAGACAGGATTGGACTGATACGCCCCACCAATGCTGTACATTAAACCAGGACCTATAGGTGAAATAACAGTGATGGTTCCGGTATTGATAAAGCAATCCGGCTGAAGTGCCACAACCTGAGGCGCTATTGGAAGATCCAAAGCAGGCTCGATAATCACGATCGTAGCCGGCGAGATACATCCGTCTTCACTCATCACAGTGACATTGTAGGTATTGGGCAACACATTTGTAAAGACAGGATTGGACTGATACGCCTCACCAATACTATACATTAAATCAGGACCTATAGGTGAAATAACAGTGATTGTACCCGTATTGATAAAGCAATCCGGCTGAAGTGCCACAACCTGCGGTGCTTGCGGAACATCCAAAGCAGGCTCGATGATCACGATTGTAGCGGGAGAAATACAGCCGTCTTCACTCATCACAGTGACATTGTAGGTATTGGGTAA
>JAGXRB010000161.1 GCA_018336075.1 Bacteroidota bacterium | reverse complement strand
CATAAAGTTTCATGCCACGATCGCGCATCAGATTCGTGAAGTCGACAAGCACAATCCCGTTTTTCACAACAATTCCAATAAGTAAAACGGCTCCTAAAGCAGCCACAACACTCAAAGTAGTGCCTGTAATCAAAAGTGCCAGAATCACTCCGGTGAATGCAAACGGAATAGAGAACATAATGATGAAAGGCATTGTAAAGGACTCAAACTGCGATGCCATTACAATAAACACCAGAATTAAGCTCAGCAGCATCAGCAAAGCCAAATCCATAAAGGATTCCTGCTGATCCTCGTAGGCGCCGCCAACCTGTATAAGCACTTCTTGCGGAACCTTGACATCATTGACAACAAGATTCACTTTTTGGGCTAACTCACCAAGCGAGACACCGTTTGGTTTGGCTTTTACGGTCACAATACGCTCCTTGCGTTTGTGTTGAATCGCCGGGGGACCCCAATATTCTTCAATGTTTCCAATTTCTTTGAGCTTGATTTTTTTACCTATTGGATTCAGAATTGTAAGCTCTTCCAGATCGGTTATTGAACTTCTGTATTGTTCAGCCAGTCTGACGCGAATGTCATATTCATCGCCTTCTTCCTTAAAGCGGGATGTTACGGTCCCGCTGATGCGATTGCGAATCATTGTAGAAACGACTGCAGTATTCAATCCATGCAATGCAATTTTGTCTTTGTCAAGGATTACCTGCAGTTCAGGCTTGTCATTTTTACGGCTGACTGTTATATCTGTAGCTTCAGGTAATTTGCTCAGCTTCAACTTAATCTCTTCTGCAAGGCTGTTGGTGGTATTAAAATCAAACCCATAAATTTCGACATCTACGGTATTTTCTCCACCCATTCCCATTCCTCCACCTGTGGTTGATACAGTAGCAGTAATGATTTCCGGAATTTGTGCAATTTGAAGTCTCATGTCATCAGCAATTTCCCAGACTGTGCGTTGGCGGTCGTTTACATGCTGCAGCCGCATCATCATATTGATAATGTTTGAACCGGCAGTGCTGAAAAGTGAAAACATGCTACCCGCATCATCAGAGCCTGAAGAAGAAGCCATAATTTCCACTTCAGGGTATCTTTCTCTTACAATCTGCTCCATTTTACGAGCGATCTTCATTGTCTCTTCAACGCGCGTGCCGGTTTGAAGCTCAATGGCTACGGAGATGCGGGATTCATCCGTTTGAGGCATGAAATCGGTTCCTACAAATTTCATCAGCATCAATGAAGACACAAAAACCGCTAAAGACAGGATAATAATGAGCGTTTTATGCTTCAAAGACCAGCGAAGCAGAGATTCATAATGATTATCAAGACCGTTCAAAAGTGGTTCTATTGTTGACTGATAGCTGTATTTTTTCGGTTTGATTTTCTTTTCACGCAATTTCATGATTCTTGAAGCCATCATCGGAGTGAGAGTAATGGCTGCAAGTGTGGAAGTTACAACGGTGATTGAAACGATCCATCCAAGTTGATTGAACATCTCACCTGTTAAACCACCAACGAGTGTCAGCGGAAAAAATACTGCCACCACGACCAGTGTGGTAATTATAACTGAAAGCCAGACTTCATTGGTTGCGTAAATTGCGGCTTCACGTGGGCTGTTGCCACGTTCGATATGTTTTGTGATATTTTCGAGTACAACAATGGCATCATCCACAACCATCCCAATGGCGATAGACAAAGATGTGAGAGAGATTACATTGATCGAATTTCCGGTCAGAAAAAGATAAATAAATGAAACAATCAACGAAATCGGTATCGTGAGACCGATAATAAATGTAGCTCTCCATCTTCCGAGGAAAAATAGCACCACAAGCACCACAAAGAGGAAAGCCCACAACAGTGTTTCTGACAGGTTTTTGATTGATCCCTTGATAAATGAAGAAGTGTCAATAATCAGGTTAATCTCGACATCCGGTGGAAGGTTTTTCTTAAGTATTTCAAGATTTTTGTTGACTTCACGGGCAACTTTGACTGTATTCGCACCTGATTGTTTCATCACAAACATTCGAAGCCCCCTTTGACCATTGATTTTTTCGTCCAATGACAAGTCTTTTAAAGAATCTCTTACGATTGCAACATCACGCAAAAAGACGGGAGTTCCATTGAAATTGCCTACAACAAGATTTGTCAGCTGACTGCTTTCATTGAATTCACCCTGAATACGCAGCTGATAATCCATTTCGCCCATTTTGATATTGCCGGAGGGCATATTCATGTTTTCGGCAGCAATTACATTTCCAATCTGTTCAATACTAATGTTATAAGCATCAAGTCTGCGGGGGTCAGCATCCACATAAACAACACGTTTTGGTGCGCCTATCATCGAAACAGAACCAACACCTTCGACCCTGTTGAGGGGATTAATGATTTTTTCTTCAAGGAGTTTATCCAGTCCCGGGTAGCTTTCTTTGGCTGTTATGGCGTAGAAAACAATCGGCATCATGCTGGTGTTAAATTTGAAGATGCCTGGCCTGTCAGCACCTTCGGGCATATAGTCATAAATCCGGTCGATAACATCGCGCACTTCATTTGTGGCTTCATCGAGGTTGGCTCCCCAATCGAATTCAAGTGTAATCACAGAAAGATTATCCGATGAAGTTGATTGCACTTCCTTTACCTTATCCACCGAATTTAATGCATCTTCGAGGCGTTTTGTGATATTGGTCTCAATATCTGCAGCGCTGGCACCTGCATAGGATGTCATTACAGAAAGGAAAGGCGGATCTATTTCGGGATAAAGGTCGATCGGAATTTTCATGAATGAGTAGATACCCATAACGATCACGGCTGTAAATACCATGAAAGTACTGATGGGCTTATTGACTGCTGTTTTGTAGATACTCATAACTCAAATTTTGAAGTTGTTATTGATTATCTGTGATGACTTCCACTTTCATTCCATCAAGCAAACGTGCCTGTCCGCTTACGATAATGTTATCGCCGCGTTTAAGTTCATCAGAGATGACTTCAATCTGATCATTGAAACGCTGTCCTACGACCACAGAGATACGTTTTGCCTGTCCATTAACTTCAGTAAAAAGATAGCGGTCATTTGATCCCTGAAGTTTCAAAACAGCAATTGCAGGGAGCAACATCGCTTCAACGCGGTCGAGGTCGAGACTCACACGACTGAACATACCCGGACGTAAAAGACCTTCGCTGTTGTCGATAGCAATTTCGATGTTGAACGAACGGGTCACAGCATCAATGGTTGGATAGATGTTGAAAATTTTACCTTTAAAAGTTCTGTCAGGATAAATGTCACTGCTTAAGCTTGCTTCCATTCCGGTTTTGATGAGTGGAAAATACTTTTCTGAAATCGAAACCAGAACTTTTAATCTGTCGATTTGTACAAGCGAAACAATGGCAGCCTTCCCAATACTGGGAACAGGCGCACCGGAATACATTTCGCCTGACTCAAAATATTTCCCTGAAATGACACCGGAAAAAGGTGCTTTCAACTGGGTGTTGGATTTTAAAAACTCAACATTGCTGTGTGTGATTTCAAGCTGTGATTTCATCTGATCGTATTGTTGCTGCGGAATGCTTCCTACTTTTTGTAAAGTATCAAGTCTTTTGAAATCTGTTTCAAGCGTTTTTAATTGGATTTCAGCCTGTTGAAGCTGTGTGCGATCCATCTGAACCAGAAGCTCGCCAGCACGGACACGACTTCCAACCTCAACTCTGATATCTTCAATTCTTCCGGGAGAAACCGGCACTAGATGAATTTCTTCGTAGGCAAGCAAAGTGGCTGTATATTCGACTGTGCGTGCAATAATCTGATTGTCGAGCTTCATGGTGCGAACCGGTTCAGCGCGTTCATCATTTTCGGAAGCAACATCTGTGGTTTTTCCGCCAGTGCAGGCAAAAGTGAATATTACTGCAAGAGTGAGGCCTGTATTGATGATTCTTTTCATGTGAAATATTTTAAAATTATTGAATGTTTCCGTAAAGTTTTTCCAAATACAAACGAGAGTTCAGAACCTGCATCATTGCTGTGATGTAGTCAGATTCGGCCCGCAGATAATTATTATCGGCACCGATCAGGTCGAGGCCGGAGATTAGTCCTTGCTCATATTTTAGCTTGAGACTGCTATACACCCTGCGTGAAACTTCAACATTGGTTTTTTGATTGTTAAAAGTTTCGAGGGCGTTGTTGAAGTTAAAACGCAGTTGCTTTTCCTGAGTTTTCAGTTGATCGGCAAGCAATGACTTATTGTTTTGAGTAGTTTTAAGGTCAATCAACGCTTGCTTTGTTTGCGCATTTCTGACTCCACTCGAAAAGATAGGGATGTTCATTTGTAAACCCACCATATTTGTAGGAGTCATATCGAAGTCGGGCTTTAACAGTTTGTATGTGTAGCGGTAGAATGCAGCAAGTGTAGGCAAAGCGTTGGATTTTTGCATATCAACCATTTTTTTTGTCATGAATTCCTGTTGCTGCAACATCCGAAAATCAATATTGTCTTCAACTTTGAATTGCGTTATGAGCATATTTTCGACTTCCGCATCCTCCATCAGTTTTGTAAGGTTATCGGTAAGTTCAATTTCTGTTTCAATGGAAGCCCCAAGCTGAAGGCGCAAAAGATTTGTAGCCAGTTCAACCTGCCTTTCCGCAGAGGAAAGCGCATTTTGCAATGAATTCATTTGCACAAAAAGCTGATCCACATCTGTTTTTTCGATGATGCCGACATTTGCAAGCGCCTCTGTTTTTTTATAAAGTTCCTTCAGATTATTCAGGTTTTGTGTGATGATGGCTTTTGATTCACCGGAAATCAATACCATATAGTAAGCATCAGTGACAGCTGATATGACCTCCAATTCAGTTTTCTGGTAGCCAAGCCGACTAAGATTTTGTGCCAGTTTTGAAATCTGTACACCAACAATATAATTGCCACTAAATATCAATTGGTTCACATTGAGATAGAAATTGCTCTGCGGTTTGATATCAATTTCGCTCGCCGGCATACTTTCGTTGAAACGGATGGAGATTTTTGCGCCCAACGCATTGGAATAGTCCATTGAGGCATTGATTTGTGGCAGCCCGTTTGCAATGGCTTCACGCACTGCAAGCTGTGCTTTTTCCATTGCAAAATCAGCATTAAGCATGTTTTTGTTGTGATCCAACGCATGCTTTCGGGCAGATTCAAGATTCAGAATAAGATTTTGCTGCGCCTCGAGATTCACTGATATCAAAGCGAAAAACAAAAGGAAAACAGGAATTTTAAGTTTCATATTATGAGGGATTTAATACGTTAAGTTCTTCGAAAAATTTTGTCATCAGCGCACTGCCCTTTGGTGTGCAAAGACCACGGAAATAGGGGATGAAAATACTGTTGAGCAAGGCTGAGTCCTCTGGTTTCAAAGCTAATATGCGCTGACTGTTGTGAATAAGCGAAATCACTTCCTGCAGGAAATTATCTACAAGTTCAATCTGTATGTCTTTGCGAAAGATGCCTTCTTTCGTTCCTTTTTCGAGTAGCATATAGGATGCAGAATATTTCTTCAGGTTTTCATGGTTGGAGAAAAACATTGATTGAACTTTGGGCAGATACTTCTTGATATCCTCAACAAAAACATGTGGATAGGTTCTTCTGTGTTCCTTTTTTCTGCGGATAATGTAAAACAAGGCCTCCACTACGTGTTCTGAACTATCAATTATTTTGCGCAGTTCGGCATTCTCTTCCATGATCATATAATGAATAGATTCCATTACGAGTTGGTCTTTCTGACTGAACATTTCATAAATGGTTCGCTTAGACATGCCAAGATCTGCTGCCAGATTATCCATTGTTATGTTTTTGACGCCCATTGCCCGAAACATTTCACTGGCGCGTTTTAAAACTCTCTCTTTATTGTCCACTGACTAATTTTTTTGCAAAACTATAAAACTATTTCCGTTTAATAGTTTTCTGTTGAAATTAATTTTTAATGACAAGAGGGATAAAAAAGGGTTGCTAAAAAGGGGAAATATTTTTGAGAATCAATTGTTAATTTTTCATCGATAACCGGATTGAAGAAATTAACAACTAAAGTATTGGCTGAAAAATATGATTTATATAAACTGACCAGCAATGTAGCCAGTAGTCCATGCAGCCTGAAGGTTGAAACCACCTGTTATGGCATCGATATCCATTATTTCTCCTGCAAAATAAATGCCTTCACAACTTTTACTCTGCATGCTTTTCATGTCGATGCTTTCGAGGCTGACACCGCCGCAGGTAACATATTCATCCCGAAAAGTCGTTTTGCCATTTACTGCATAGCTGTCGTTTGTGAGCAGATTAACCAGCTGGTTCAATCCTTTTTTGCTCAGTTCATTCCATCTTTTAGTGTGTTGCAATGCTGATTTATCAAGCATATAAAGCCACAATCTCGAAGGCAGATCAAAAGGTCTGAAGTTGGATAAAGCTTTGGAAGGGTGCGCGTTGATGATATCTAGGAGATTTCGCAAAACCATTTCCTGATTTTCTTCATTCACCCAGTTTACCTGAACATTAAATTGATATTTCATTTCGCTGAGATGGCGTGCAGCAAAGGAAGAAAGCTTAAGTACAGCAGGTCCGCTCATTCCCCAGTGGGTTATCAGCAACGGGCCTGCTGCTTTGAATTTTGTTCCCTGAACGCTTACAATGGCATTTTCAACCACAATCCCCATCAGCTGACTGACTGATTCACCCGGCATATTGAATGTAAAAAGCGATGGCACAGGGTCTTCAATTTTATGTCCAAGATTCTCCAGCCAATCGAGTTCGTTGCGTTTTGGTGAGCCACCGGTGGTTACAATGACCTTGTCGAAAATGGCAGGTTTTATCTTTTCTTCTTTAAAATGCAGTTCGAATGCAGCATCTTTTCGCTGGATTGCTTTCACTTCTTTGCCGGTTTCAACGCGCACATCCAATCTGGAAGTTTCGTTCAGAAAACAATCAACAATGCTCTGTGAATCTTGTGATTTCGGAAAAACACACAAATCATCCTGAATTGTCAAAGGCACACCCCGCGCTTCAAACCATGCCATGCAATCTTTGTTCGAAAAGATATGGAAAGCATTTTTCAATTTTTTTCCTCCACGCGGATAGGCCTTGCACAATTCATCGATTGCATCGGTTGCGTGGGTGAGATTGCATCTTCCGCCACCGGAAATTTTGACTTTAGACAAAACAGCTTTTGACTTTTCGAAAATGACAATTTTTGCTTCAGGGTGTTTTTCTTTTGCAGTGATGGCAGCAAAAAAACCGGCTGCACCTCCGCCAATTATGGCAACACGCATTTCGGATATCACTGATTCTTTGATTTGATTTTTCAAGATGTTGTGGCTTTCAGCTTTCAGCAAAGGTAAAAAATAGTGAATCTAAATGGCTACGCATCCTGAAATTCCCTGGTTTCATATTCAATGAAATATCTTAAATATTTAAAAATGAACTATATAACCTTAAATATTGAGACACTTCAGGATTGCCCTTTTTTCGATAACTTTGCGCCCTTTAACAGATATATATGATTTCAATTGACGGCCTGACAGTAGAGTTTGGCAACACTATATTATTCAAAGATATTTCTTTCGCCATAAACGAGAAAGACAGGATAGCGCTGATGGGAAAAAACGGCGCAGGAAAATCGACTTTGCTGAAAATTATTGCAGGTGAAAAAACTCCGTCAAGGGGAAAAGTCACTGCACCAAACGACGCTGTGATTGCCTATCTCCCGCAACATTTATTGACTCAAGACGGCCGGACAGTATTTGAGGAAGCATCGCAGGCCTTTGCACAAGTGCTCGAAATGGAGAAAGAAATTGAAAAACTCAATCATGAGCTTTCTTCCAGAACTGACTATGAATCAGCCGAATATTACGATCTCATCGAACGTGTTTCTACTTTGGGCGAGAAATTCTATTCTCTCGAGGATGTAAATTTTGATGCTGAAGTTGAAAAGATTTTGTTGGGTCTTGGCTTCGAAAGAGATGATTTCAGCCGTATGACCGATGAGTTCAGTGGCGGTTGGCGCATGCGAATTGAGCTTGCCAAAATATTGCTTCAAAAACCCGATCTTATTCTGCTTGATGAGCCTACAAATCACCTCGATATTGAGTCGGTGCAATGGTTTGAGGACTTTCTTATCAATAGCGCAAAGGCTGTGATTGTGATTTCCCACGATAAGGCTTTTGTTGACAGAATCACAACGCGCACCATTGAAGTGACGATGGGCAGGATTTATGACTACAAAGTGAATTATTCAGCCTATCTGCAGTTGCGCAAGGAAAGACGCGGGCAGCAACAAAAACAATTTGACGAACAGCAGAAATTCATTGCCGACAATCAGGAATTTATAGAACGTTTTAAAGGTACTTATTCCAAAACAAATCAGGTGCAATCGCGCGTGAGGATGCTCGAAAAGCTCACAGCGGTTGAGGTAGATGAAGAAGATAATTCCGCTTTGAGGCTTAAATTTCCGCCATCACCCCGTTCAGGAAACTATCCGTTGGTGATCGAAGACTTGTCGAAAAGTTATGATGAGCACATTGTCTATAAAGATGCTTCTTTCATTATTGAGCGCGGAGGCAGGGTTGCTTTTGTTGGTAAAAACGGTGAAGGTAAATCTACCATGGTGAAATGCATCATGGGTCAAACGGATTATAAGGGAACCCTTACGCTTGGTCACAACACCATGATAGGTTATTTTGCGCAAAACGAAGCCTCTTTGCTTGATGAAAACATCACTGTTTTTGAAACCATTGACGATGTTGCCAAGGGTGATATCAGGACAAAAATCAAAGATTTGCTTGGTGCTTTCATGTTTGGCGGCGACAGCTGGAACAAGAAAGTGAAAGTGCTTTCAGGCGGTGAGCGAACAAGGCTTGCCATGATAAAATTGCTTCTTGAACCTGTTAATCTGTTGATACTTGATGAGCCGACCAACCATCTTGATATGCGTACAAAAGACATTCTGAAAAGTGCGTTACAGGATTATGACGGCACAATGATTCTGGTTTCCCACGACCGTGATTTTCTTGACGGCATCGTAAATAAAGTCTATGAATTTGGTGGTAAAAAAGTAAGGGAGCATCTCGGAGGGATCAATAGTTTTCTTGAAAAGAAGAAACTCGACAATCTGAGGGAAATTGAGAGAAAAAACACAAAAAACTAAAAATTAATATTTTGTAGAATAATAAAAGGCAGGTCTTCGTTTGAAACCGGCCTTTTTTTATTTTGCAGAAGTCTGAAATATTTGTGCCAGAAAATTTAATTGATTTTGGATTCAATTCAAAGTAAATTTGACCTCGTTTATTGGTAATAAGTTTATTGTTATTCCTAAAAATAAAACATCATCAAATGAAAATAGTAAAAAATAATCTTTATGTGAAAGTAGGGACGATCATTTTGATAGCATTGCTTTTACTGATTCCTGCGGCTATGATACAAAATTTGATTGGTGAACGGGAACACAATTACAATGAGACTATTCGCGAAGTAAGCTCAAAATGGAGCGAAGAGCAAACACTTTGCGGACCATTTATTTCGATTCCTTATTATAGGTATGCAGAGCAGGGTGCAGATAATCAGTTGAAGGTCAGTAAAGTAAAGTCATATATACATCTGCTTCCCGAGCAGCTGAAAATTGCAGGTGCGATAAGTCCTGAAAGAAGGTACAGAAGTATTTATGAGGTTGTTGTATATAAATCTGAACTTGAGATATCCGGCAGTTTTGCTTCACTTCGGCTATCTGAGCTTGACATACCGCAACAGAATATTCAATTTGATAAAGCATTTATAACACTTGGCCTGAATGATTTGCGTGGGATAGATCAGGAAATAATCCTGAATCTCAATGACGAAAGATTGTCATTCAATCCGGGTGTTTTGTCAAACGATGTGGTCGAAAGTGGCGTGCATGCCTTGGTTAACCTCAACCCTGACAGTACACAAAATATCGATTTTTCATTTAAGCTAAGTCTGAAAGGTAGTCAGAAATTGTATTTCACCCCGCTTGGTAAGGTGACAGATATTGATATTACTTCATCATGGGTCAATCCGAGTTTCAATGGCGCATTTTTGCCTGATCCGCGTGATGTTTCAGAGAATGGTTTTTCAGCGCAATGGAATGTATTGCATCTGAACCGAAATTACCCGCAGCAGTGGACTGGAAGCAGCTACAGCGTTAGGGAATCTTCCTTTGGTGTGGATTTGCTGCTGCCAGTGGATAATTATCAGAAAACATACAGGACTGCCAGATACGCGATTCTTTTTATTGGATTTACTTTTATGGTTTTCTTCTTTATTGAGGTGCTCAAAAAGGTATTTATACATCCTGTGCAGTACATTTTGGTTGGGATTGCACTTGTCGTGTTTTTTACACTTTTATTGTCCATTTCAGAGTACCTGCGCTTCAATCATGCCTATATAGTTTCTGCAATTGCAACGCTCTCGTTGGTAGCGGCTTATGTGAAAGCCATCATAAAAAATATGCGTCTTACAGGCCTTATTGTTGGAATTCTATTCATTCTGTATAGTTTCATATATGTGATTCTGCAACTGCAAGACCTCGCGCTTTTGATTGGAAGCATTGGTATTTTTGTGATTCTTGCGCTTGTAATGTATTTTTCACGAAAAATTGACTGGTATCACCTGAATGATGATGACGCAAATAAAGAGAATTAAATTTAATTAATTGGCTGTAAATGCGTTTGTTATATAAATAGAATGAAGACTATCTGGTTTATTTTCCAGACGGACACGACTTTAATCTGAATCTATTACGTTGCATCAGGCATTGTTACAAGCTAGACACTACTGCGCCCAGTCCAGCAATCTTTGTTCTCCCTGAAGGCTTTGAATGCTGCCTATTTCCTGACTTACTTCAATAACGCCTTTGTAGTTTCCATCTTTGTCTCTAAGTGCAAAATACTGAATCAGTATTTTATCGCCTTTCATATTGATCCAGAAGGAGGCTACATTCTTTTCTCCATTGCGAAAAGATTCAACAATTTGTTCCACAACATGCACACTTTCCGGTGGGTGACAATTATGCACATCGCGTCCGATAATGGCTTTGCTGCGGGGAAAAATACGTTTGGGAGGTGTCGAGAAATACCTGACTTTGTTGTTTTCATCCACAAAAGTGATGTCAACGGGAAGATGGTTGAACAACAAAATGATTTGATCAGCACTTAAAGCACCTGTTTCAAGATTGACAGTGCCTTCAGGGACAATATTATTACTTGCATTCATGGCCGCATCAATTTTTGGCTGAAAATAAGGAAACCCCATCTCGATGCATTCGGGCAGAATTGAGGACAGGTTTTCTTCAGGGATTGTTTCGGCTACCCATGGAAAAAGTAGTTTTTCTTCCCGCAGAACAATTGCATACATATTGAAGTAAAGATCTCCAATAAGTTTGTTAAATTGCATCAGATCAAATGTTTCTGATTGAATCATTTCCAATGATTTTTTCAGATTGCTGCGAATATCATCATGAAATGACCACATCATGTGCAGGCAGCGATAGTCGGACCAGAATTTTTCAATCAACGGAAACAAGATGTTTTCCTTGATGGCATAATAGTTTTCAAAGAGCGCTATTGCAGCAAGATGATCGGCAATTTCATTTTTTAATTGGCTGTCGTCAGGATTTTCATTCAGTTGTCGGAAAAGCGGTTTTACTGCTTTGAGTTTTTCACTCAGAATGGCGTTGTTAACCATAAATACATCAAGCAGGCTGTTCTTTTTGCATTTTGCATCAGGATACGATTTGATGGTTTTTCCAAGTACATTAATGAATTTATTGATGCCTGTTTTGAGTTTGTCAATTGGAATGCCAGTCTGCATCAAAATGTCAACAAGTGCGATTATGTCCGAAGCTTGCGTATTATCAGTAGTTTCCTGATTCTCACGAATAGCCTCAACAGGCTTGTCTTTTTCCAGAATAGCATGAAACAATAGCAGTAGCTGCTCCATCCTTTTTGACTTATGTTGCGAGATTTCTGACATAAAGCATTAAAAGTTTAAAAATTTCAGAATTCTATGATCGCAAAGGTAGGTTTTTAGATTGGCTCAATATGCAGGAATGCTGTAATTGTTGGTCATGTATATCGCTCATGAAATGTAATTTTTTTAAGCGAGCCAGAATGAGATTGTGTAGCAATATAAATTGATCTAACTTTATTGAATCAGTTAAAACACATAAAATCAATAGTTTAATAATAGTCAAGTAACAATAAGTTAACATATGATTTACATTTTCATAATATGAATGCAGTAGGTTTGCAAGCTGAAAATCTATACATATTTATGAGAAAATTTAGATGTTTGTTCATCGCTTTGAGTACGTTAATACTAACTGTACTGACTTTTCAAAGCCATGCTCAGCAGGCTGTACTTTACGGCAAGGTAACTGATAAAGATACCGGTGAAGAACTTGCAGGCGCCAATGTTTATATCAAAGGAACAACGCAGGGAGTTTCAACGAACCTCGACGGAAATTTCGAGCTACGCAATCTAGCTCCCGGAACATATACAATTGTTTGTTCGTACATTTCTTACAAAACAATTGAATTTGCTGATGTTAGGGTACAGTCAGGTCAAACATTGCAAAAAGATATTGTATTGGAGAGCGATGCTTTCCTGATAGAGGGAGTGACTGTAGTTGCAAGACGAAGTACCAGTACTGACATGGCTTTGATAAGTTCAATCAAATCGGCTGAGATTGTAGTAAGTGGTATTTCTGCACAGCAGATCAAACGCTCACAGGACAGCGATGCCGCAGAAGTGGTGAAGCGGGTTCCCGGAGTTACCATTGTGGGAAATCGTTTTATCAACATTCGTGGTTTGGTGGAAAGGTACAATAGTGTTTTGCTGCATGATGTTTATGCCCCAAGCATGGAAGCCGACGTCAGGTCGTTTTCATTCGATATTATTCCGAGTTCACTTATTGACCGGATCATGATTTATAAAAGCCCTTCGCCGGAGTTACCGGGTGATTTTGCCGGTGGTGTTGTAAAGATTTATACTAAAGGAATACCCGATGAGGATGGTCTGCAGGTTAGTTATTCAGCCGGATTTATTGAAGGTGTTTCTATGGGTACTTTTGAGCGGGCTGCTCAGGATAAAGGATTCTGGAAAGGTTTCAATACCGGAAAATATAATTTACCAAATGGATTTGTTGAAGATGTCCGTAAGATTTCTGATGATGCAGAGCAGGTGATGTACACTGGACGCTCCTTGCCAAACAGTTGGGTGGCGGAAGAAATACCAGTTTTATGGAATAACAGTGGATCTGTCACCTATAGCAAAAGGTTTAACCTACCTCAAAATCAATATCTTGGAAGCATTACTTCAATCAGTTATAACAATAAAAAAACCAGATATTCGGTAGCCAGAAAAGACTTCAACTCATGGGATGAACTCACCGGAAGCTCAGTAATTTACAATTTTGATGATTTAAGAAATCTACAGAATATCAGGATGGGAATTATGCAGAATCTTGCATGGTCCATCAATCCAAAGCACATCATTGAGCTCAAAAATATTTACAATCAATTGAGTCAAACTGAATATATTCATCGTACCGGCCCACATTATGACTTTGGTTATCTGGCAAACAATCATTCTTTTTATGAGATTTTTCGTGGGATTTATGCCGGTCAGTTAACAGGCAATCATCAAATGAATGATAAGAACAGTCTGGATTGGGTTTTAGGTTATGGATTTTCCTACCGCGATGAGCCTGACTATCGCCGTTTCAGATCCGATTATGACAGCGTAACTGGACAAAGTACGCTCTATGTACCCTTTGGAGCTGCAGCCTCCTATTTTCTAGGTCGTTTTTATTCAGAAATGACAGAAAATAATTACACTTTTTCTCTCAATTACTCCCACAAACCAGGCGTTATTGGAGGTTTAAAACCTGTGATTAACTCAGGCTTCTTTGTTGAGTCAAAAGATCGGGTTTTCAAATCACGCAATCTTGGATACATCAGAGCAAGTCTTTTAGGCTTCAATCCAGGTTTGCTTGATGTCTCAATAGATTCACTTTTTCATCCGGATAATATCAATCCGACATTCGGTCTTGCCCTTGATGAGCAGTCAAATCCAAGCGATTCCTATAGCGCTGCTAACTTAAATATTGCCGGCTATGTTTCTCTGTTTGTGCCTTTGACCCAAAGACTAAATTTCACCGGCGGATTCCGTTTGGAAAACAACCGGCAAACACTGAATAGTTTTACACTCACCAACGACCCTGTTGATGTTGATTTATCAGGTTTTGATGTGCTTCCTTCTGTGAATATTTCGTATAGCTTTGGTGAAAATATGCTTGTAAGGGCTGCCTATGGTAAAACACTCAACCGCCCAGAATTCAGAGAGCTTGCACCATTTGGATTTTACGATTTCAATTTCAATCTTGTTAAAAAGGGTAGCGATTCAATCCGCAATGCAACCATTCACAATTTTGATCTGCGCTGGGAATACTATCCCTCTGGAAATGAAATTATCAATTTTGGCTTTTTTTACAAGCGATTCAACAATCCTATTGAAACCTCATTTGTACCCGGTGGTGGTTCAGGTGGTATAAAAACTTTCACATTTGCGAATGCTGCATCAGCAACGAGCATCGGGATAGAAGCGGAATTCAGAAAATCACTTAAAGGTATGCTCAACTCGGGTTTTGCCGACAGACTGAATTTGCTTTTTAATGCTGCTCTTATCCAAAGCAGCGTTGAATTGGGGAATGCCGGTCTTGGTCAGTCAATAAAAAACCGAAGTATGTATGGGCAATCACCTTATATCATCAATGCAGGTATTTATTTTCATGATCCTATTAGTTCGCTCTATGTTAATATGCTTTACAATGTTATCGGAAAAAGAATTTATATCGTAGGTTTTGATGATTATCCTGATATCTACGAAATGCCACGCAATCTGCTTGATCTGACTATCACGAAGAATTTCGGAAAGCATTTTGAAATTAAAATGGGGGTAAGCAATATTCTCAATAAAGGCGTTTTATTGCTTCAGGATGGCAATCAGGATGGCGTTTTTGACAGGGAAAATGATCAGCAAATACAACGATACCTTGACCCAAGAAGCTATTCTATCGGTTTTTCGTACTCCTTTTAGAGTTTGATATTTGAAAAAATCCGACTTAACATTACCTTAATAAAAACTTATCAATCAACTTATTATCCTTAACAATTCCTTAACCGTCAATGAATATTGTCCATCTAATTTTGCCTCAGATTCATTAACAAAAAATCAGTAAAATGAAAACGAAGAAAAATCAATTTTTATCAATTTCAAAACTCAGTTTTGTAGTAGTACTCTTTCTTGCAGTGGCCTTGGTTAGCTGCAAAAAAGACGAAGAAGAAAAGCCGGTTGGAAACCCTCCAAGTATCACACTCAGTGCCGATGCAACCAGCAATCTGACAGGTGTCGAAGTTAAAAGTGATCTCACTATTAATGCTCCTGAAGGATTAAAGCAATTAGTTATCCTGAAAAATGGTGTTCCATTCAAATCAGAGAATTTCAATGGGGAAACGACTGCAAATTATGAGTTTAAATATACCATAAATGAAACCAATCCCGGAACAGTTGTAAACTTTACTTTTTCAGCAATTGACAAACTGGACCGTACGTCAACAACCAAAACCTTTGCTGTTACAGTGACAGAAAATGTTCTTGAAGTGGTTCAGGTTTCAGGAAATATTACAGGAAATGTAACATGGACTGCAGACAAAATCTGGCGTTTAAATGGTTTTGTGCGCGTTCAGGATGGTGGTGTTTTAACCATTCAGCCGGGTACACTTGTAATAGGAAACAGAGATTCGAAAGGTACCCTTATCGTACAAATGGGTGGTAAAATTATCGCCGACGGAACAGCTGAGAATCCTATCGTAATGACTTCAGAAAAAGCTCCCGGACTCAGAAATCCTGGTGACTGGGGTGGCTTGGTTCTTTGCGGACGTGCAAAAAACAATATTACAGAGGCTACAGGTCAGCCGACTGAACTTGAGGGCGGATACGGTGGCTTTCACGGTGGATCAGATGATAATGACAATTCCGGAATTATTCGCTATGTGCGCATCGAATATGCTGGCGTGCCAATCAATCCTAACGAAGAGGTAAATACGCTAACTATGGGCAGCGTGGGTCGCGGAACAATTATTGAAAATGTTATGGCATCCTACGGTCTTGATGATGCATTTGAATGGTTTGGAGGTACAGTAAACGGTAAAAACCTGATTGCATACCGCTGCCTTGATGATGATTTTGATGTGGATCTTGGCTTTTCTGGTCATGTTCAGTTTGGACTAGGTATACGTGGAGAAAACCTCGCCGACCAATCTGGTTCAAATGGTTTTGAAGTTGACAACAATGGTGCCGGAAGTTCTGCCCAGCCTTTTACATCTGCTGTATTTTCAAATTTCACAATTATAGGGCCAAAAGCAACACGTGAAACACCTATCAGTCTTCAGTTTCAGCATGCAGCACAACTTCGTCGTAATTCACGCATCTCCATTTATAATTCCTTTATGACAGCTTATACCTGGGGATTGTATGTTGACGACGACCGTGCCGGTTCAGGACAGGCATTTCTTGACAATGAACTTCAGATCCGCAATGTCATTCTTGCAGGTGTTGAGCATTGGGGTGGTAACGGATATGGTTCGGCCGGTACAGTTTTCACAACGGCTCCATCAAACGGTGCACAGCATCCAAATAATCCAAGAGGTGTTGCATTAAGATCACATGCTAATTTCCCAGGTGGACAGGCAGCCTATGAAGCACATTTCAATACCGCAGCATTTAACAATAGATTAATGGATAAATGGCAGGATGCCGGTATCAATCCATCACTTTTTGATGATGACGTAATAAATCCACTTCCTGTTGCTGGTTCAATGTTGCTTACAGCAGCGCGTTGGGACAACACACCTAAAGCCGGTGCATACTTTCAACAAGTTCCTTTTGCCGGAGCATTTGGCACTACTGACTGGACACTAGGTTGGGCTGAGTGGAATTGTCATATCGTTAAATACTACTAACTTACAAAATAACCTTCATTGGAAAGCCGGCTTGCCGGCTTTCCTTTTTCCATTTAAGTATTATGAAAAATCTATTGCTTTATCTTTTTTCTTTTGTGTTAATCCTTTCATCCTGCGTTGAAAAGAATGTAAAAGAAAACACAGATTCTACTGTGGGTACTTCCTTTAGAAATCCGGGATTCAATGCTGATTTTATGGATAGTCTGATGGTGGATATTATCACTTATGTTGGAAAAAAGCATGCCCACTCAACATTTGAAACGCGATTCACCCCGGAGTTCCGAAACCATTATATTGAAATGGCAGATGACTTTGAAATGAAGGAAATCATTTTGACGCCAGACAGTGGTTACTATTTCTATATGCTTCGTCCTGCACGAAGCCTTGATCCGGATAAGAATAAAAGAGGAGTTCTGGGAAAATTCCGACTTGATCAAAACAATAAAATAAATGACTTTCAGGAATTGGTGAATACACCGCCAGGTAATATGGAAACATTGCTCAAAAGTGGTAAAACACTTATGAGCATGTTAATTGAAGCCGGAAGCGTTGACAGCTTATTGCAAGATAAAAACCTTGTTGAATGGCCTGATGGTCGCTTGTATTATGACAAGCAACGCTATGAATGGCGTTATGTGGATGCAGAATAATTTTATAGCTCTTTGAAAAGCCAGTTGTTTGTCTATTGACTTTCCCGGTCACTTTGTTATTCTCAGTTATCTCTGTTATATTCTCATGTGCAAAGCTTAAGGCCTGAAATTTTGTATGCTTGCTTCTCTTGTTTAAACTCATTCCAAATTAGCATTCTGTTAAGTTTAAACAGGCTATTGTAGTAATTTTGGCTAGTTAAACCGAGGCACTCGCATCGACACCTGAATCTTGCGCAGGCTCCCAATGCCGCTCACTGCGGAAAGTCAAAGCCCCTGCAGGCGCCTTCAAAAAATTAATTTTTCATGAGAAGATTATTCTTTGTTTGTTTGATTGTTTTTCAATCAATGTTGGCTGTTTCCGGCGAAGTTGTTCACACTTATCATTTTGGCCAGCCTGAAATCAGCCGCAATGGCGTTTACGATGTGATTAATTTCAGCAATACCATGCTCACCAATCGCGCGGGCGAACCCTTGTTGCCATACCATGCGCTGAGTTTGCTGCTGCCTCCAGGAGAGCGTGCTGTATCAATAGAAATTGTTCGTGAAGGAGAAATCCTGCTTGATGGTGCTTTTCAAATTATGCCGGCACAGCCATCAAGACCGCTTTCTGAAAGCAAACCATTCGTTTTCATGAAAAATGAAGCGGTTTATGCCTCATCTGAAGCTTATCCTTCTTCACCATCCGGCACGCTGACAACTCAGTATCTGAATGGGCACAGCTTTGCTTTTTCTTCATTTACACCAATGGAATATGTTCCTTCGACCGGACAGCTGAAGTATTACAGCAAAGTAACCGTATACATCGAAACTGAAACAGATCCTGCTTCAAAGCATTCAATGCTGCGCTCTGACGAAAAAATCCAGTCAAGAGTGAAACGGCTGGCGCAAAATTCAGATATGCTTTTCCGCTACAACGGCAAAACAAAAAGTGCCGGTGATTATGAATTGCTGATCATAACGCCTATGACTTTTGCCGCAGGCTTTAACGGCCTCATAGAGATGTACAAAGCAAGAGGTATTCGTTCATCCATTCAAACAACAGAGTATATTTTAGCCAATATGTCAGGCATTGACCTGCAGGAAAAAATGCGAAACTATATCATTCAGGAATATCAGAATCATGGCATCGAAACTGTTTTACTTGGTGGCGATGTTGAATTGATTCCCCACCGTGGATTTTACTGCTATGTTCAATCGGGCAGCGGATATACGGACAATGGAATTCCGGCTGATTTGTACTATTCCGGACTCGATGGAACATGGAACGACAATGGCAATAACCGTTGGGGCGAACCTGGTGAAGACGATCTGTTGCCAGAAGTAGCTGTTGGAAGAATGCCTTTCAATACAGCCACTGAATTGGCCAATATGATTCATAAATCAATCAGCTATCAGAATCAGCCTGTTTTGGGTGAGTTTACCAAGTCATTGCTTGTCGGCGAACACCTTTATTCAGCGCCCGAAACATGGGGCAGTGATTATCTTGAGTTGCTTATCGGGCAGCGCAGCGATAATGGTTATACAACTATTGGAATTCCTGAAAGTTATACTTTTCAACGGCTGTATGAGGAAGATTTTAACTGGTCCAAAAATGACCTGATGAATGCCATCAACCAAGGAAAGCAGTTTGTTCATCACGTAGGACATGCAAGTCAGACATATGTTGCTAAATTCTCCAATAGCGATATCACCAATGCCAACTTTTCACAGGTGAACGGCATAATCCGAAACTACTCACTTTTGCAGACACATGGATGCGACTGTGGCGCTTTTGATTACAGCGACTGCATTCTGGAGAAGATGGTGACAATACAGAATTTTGCGGTGGCAGTGGTCGGAAACTCACGCTATGGCTGGTTCAACGAGGGACAGACAGAAGGTCCTGCGGCACATCTGCACCGCGAGATGACCGACGCCATGTTTCATGAACGTATTTCGATGTTGGGACAAGCAATGGTTGAAGGAAAAACAATGACTGCGCCCTGGGTTACTGCTCCCGGACAGTGGGAGGAAGGTGCTTTGAGGTGGAATTTTTATGACCTGAATATTTTAGGTGATCCCGCTGTAAGTGTCTGGACAAATGAGCCAATGCTGGCGCAGGTTGGCTTTCAAAGTGAAATTATGCTTGGAATTCCCACAATGGAAGTTAGTGTCACTGCTGGTGGTTTTGCTGCCGAGGGCTTCAGACTTAGTATTGTTAAAGATGACGACATCATTGCCGTTGGAATGACCAATGAAAGCGGAATCGCAACGCTTGAATTTAATCCGCCTGTCACAGACCCGGGAGCTGCTTCTTTGCAGGTGTCCGGCTACAATATATTGCCGCAAAACTATGAACTGATGTTTATTCCCGGCGAAGGGCCTTATGTGATCTATGAAAACCACGTCCTTGACGATTCAGGCAATGAAAACAGCAATGGTCTGGCGGATTACAGCGAAACGATTGTTTTGAATATGCAGATCAAAAATGTCGGAATGGCTGTGGCAAGCAATGTAAATCTTACATTGACATCTTCCGATAGTTTTGTCACGATAACAGATGGATCTAGCGCGATACCTGAATTACCGGCAGGTGCTGTTGGCAGCATCAGTGCTGCTTTCGCGTTCGAGATTTCCGATGATGTGCCGGATCAGCATATGGTTGTTTTTTCGCTGCAATCCACAGATGGAAGCCAGACCTGGAACAGCGCTTTTAGTATTCCTGTAAATGCTCCTTTTCTAGAGGTGGGCAATCTTACTATTAATGATGCTGTTGGCGGCAATGGCAACGGAATGCTTGACCCTGGAGAGATAGTGCAGTTTGTAATTGAAGCAAAAAATACCGGCCACAGTCCTTCGATGGACGCGCTGGCAGAATTATTGAACTATTCATCATGGATTACAGTTTCAACTGCTGGACAGCAAATTGGCCAGCTATTGCCTGATCAAACAATGAATGTTATTTTTGAAGTCGTAGTAAACCCCAACACTCCTTATGGCACAGTTGCTGAACTTTTATTTACCCTTGATGCCATAAGTCATTCAGCAAACAAACCCCTCTTTTTGCCTGTAGGAATGCGTATTGAGGATTTTGAAACAGGCGATTTCAGTGCTTACGAATGGCATCATGCAGGCAACAGCAACTGGACTATCACCAATCAGCAAGCCTTTGAGGGAAATTTTTGTGCTAAATCAGGCGCTATTGGCAACAATCAACAGTCTGATCTTTGGCTGAGTTTGATTGTGATGAGCAATGACGAAATTAAATTTGCGCGAAAGGTTTCATCTGAAAGCAATTACGATTATCTGAGTTTCTTTATCGACAATAGTATGGCTGCACAATGGTCAGGCGAACAGGCATGGCTTGAAGTTAGTTTTCCTCTCACTGATGGGCCGCACAATCTGCGCTGGAGCTATTCAAAAGATGGCAGCGTAGCAAGCGGAAGCGATTGTGCATGGGTCGATAAGATTACTTTTCCCGGCACAACCACTGTGATCGACCTTGGTGAGAACAGACTGTTGCAGGATATAACGGTTGCTCCAAACCCCAACAATGGAAAGTTTTACATCATCGCACCTGAAAATACACAGTTGAATTTCAGGCTTTTCAATGCCGTTGGTAAACTGGTTTTCGAAAACAGCGGACAGACAACGATGATTCAGGTTGATGCCGGTTTCCTGACTTCGGGTGTATACATCCTGGAGGTTTCTGACAGCAACCAATCATTCCGTAAAAAAATCATTATTGAAAAGTAAGGACTGTTAGTCAATGGTTTAATTGAAAGAAGGTTTTGAAAAATGACAAATTAAACGCAATGCAGCATACACTGAAAAATAAACTATTTCAGCTTTTGATACTGTTTTTGCTTTTGCT
>JAGXRB010000160.1 GCA_018336075.1 Bacteroidota bacterium | reverse complement strand
CAAGGTGGTACCAAAAAGTCGGGGAAGCTCATACAGCCCCTTTTGAAATAATCGCGCTATCTCATCAGGATCTTTAGAGGAACCGATGGTCTTGATAACTTTATTTGTCCGGTTTATCTTTTTGATAATCTGGACACTTACACTCCCGCTTTGATTCTTCTTTTTGCGAACAAACATGCTCTAAAGATACCACGGGACACCCATTTTTCAAAGAAAAAAATTATATGATTCTGGCTGCCAAATAGATGCGTGTTTTACTAAAAAACCAATCCGGAAAACAGGAGCATCGATTGGTTTATCAGGTTATTGATAATGAACTATTAATTTATAGCTGTAGATACCATTATGATAAATGAAACAGGCTCAGCGGCACCGCGTTTGGGCGGGCTCGCGCGCTTGTTTGAACGGACATTTTGCCTTGGATAAACATTTTTCGTTGGGATAAATATTTTTTGGAGGTTGAGAATGTTGAGAGAGTTGATTTGTTGATTCGTTGTGGCTGGCGCGTTTGGCAGGGAATATAAATTCTATCTGTAAGCAATGTTATACCAAAGTAAATTATAAATGAATCTAAAAGCCGTAATGATATAATGCCGATGGATAGAAATGTTAGGCCAATTGAGTGAACGATAATTGGACTAATACATTTCTCCTTTTGGTATTAGCTCCTTGATTATTGTTGTTTTGTATCATGACTGTAACACCCGCCTGCATTGCACACCTGCACGAGCTTTTGGGGTTGGTTGAAAGCTAAATTGGTAATTGGGCAATCTTCAAATCTGAAATCTTCAAATGTTTGAAGGATTTCGGCTTTTATTTGTTTGCAAGGACAATCAATTTCTGAAGTTTGGCTTTATTCAGTGGTTTGATTATAAAATCATCGCATCCGGCCTCCATGGCTTTTCTTCTGTCAGATTCAAAAGCATAGGCTGATTGTGCGATTATTTTGAGCTCAGGACGGAATTTCTTGATTTCCTTTGTAGCTTCAAAACCGTCTATGAGGGGCATTCGTAAATCCATCAATACCAAATCAATTTCAGGATTGGCACTGCAAATATCGATTGCCTGCTGTCCGTCAGAAGCAAGATGCAGCATTGCATTGGTGTTTTTAAAGAGGAATTTAAGCAACATCGCATTATCTTCTTCGTCTTCAACGATCAGGATATTCGAAATTTTGACAGCATTTGTGATGTGTCTGTTAAAGTTTTCTGAAGCTTTTTTGAATGAAACCAAAGGCAAGACAAGCGTAAACTTCGATCCTTTGCTTTCTTCAGAAACCAAATCAATCGTGCCATCAAGCATCTTTGTATAGCCTAAAGCGATACTCAATCCAATACCATTGCCTCTGTAGAGTTTCTGAGTGTTTTTTTCAAGTTTTCTAAAACGCTCAAACACCAAAGAATGATATTCTGGTGAAATGCCAATTCCAGTATCTTTAATGATAATGTGCAGTTGGTTGTCCTGTATGTAACCCCGAAGTGAAACACCTCCTTCTTCTGTAAATTTGAGGGCGTTGTCAAGGAGTTGTTTTATTATTTCTAAGGTTTTTCCCTTGTCCAGAAAAACATGCTTTTCGTCTTCTTTCAGCATGCAGTCAAAAGTAATTTTCAGTCCTTTTTGCGCAAATCTTCCTTTGTATTCTGTATAAAGCTGTTCAAATATTTCATCACAATTTACCTCAACCGGCATGCATTTCATCATTCCGGATTCTATCTTTGAAAGCTGCACGATATTTTGGATGATATTGAGCAGATCGTGACTGTTTTGGCTGATGTATCTGCTAAAGGTTTTCCGGTCTTCAAGGGTAATATCATCTTCACACACAAGTTCGGCAAAACCTACGATGCCATTGAGTGGCGTCCTGATTTCATGCGACATATTATTTAGAAAGGATGTCTTTAGGCGGTCGCTTTCTTCTGCTTTTTCCTTTGCAATCCTCAGTTCTTTTTCTGATTTGTGCAATTGCTCAAGTGCCTTATTCTTTTCTTCAACTTCCTGATTTAATGAGATATTTTTTTCTTTCAGCGTTTGGGTCAGATTTTGGTTTTCACATTTGAGATAGTAAGATTCCAAGGCCTGATAAATAACAGGTTTCAGCTCTGACTCATCCCAGGGTTTGTTGATATACTGATAAATTTTTCCAACGTTCACTGCAGAACTTAAGGCATCGATGTCGCTGAAGCCTGTCAAAAGTATTCTATTGGGCTCCGGATTATGTTCCAGCACATGTTTAAGAAACTCAACGCCTGTCATTTCAGGCATACGCTGATCAGTGATAATAAGATCAATTTTGTTATCCTGAAATATTTTCAACCCTTCTGCACCTGATATGGCAGTGTAAACATCGAATTCATCCTCAAAGGTGCTTTTGAATACTCTTAGATTGATTTCTTCATCATCAACATATAAGATACTGTATTTGAAATTTTCCATATTCCCGGGGTTATTTGTAAAAACTCTTATGCTGTTAAAATTTGACATCTAAATTAGTTAATTAATCAAAACAATTTTTGACATGATTCATAAAAAGCCATTAAATTGGCAGCATTATTTCAAAAGTAGTGCCTTCATCTTCAATACTTCTGACCTGTATTGTTCCATTGTGTTTTTCGATAATACCATGTGTAATCGCCAGACCAAGTCCCATGCCTCCACCGACTGACTTGGTTGTGAAAAATGGATCAAAAATTCTTGCAATCAATTCCTGAGACATTCCTTTTCCACTGTCAGCAATTGTAATTTTCAGTTTGTTTTCACATTTTTCCAGCGAAATACTGATTGTACCTTTACCTTCGATAGCATCAATGGCATTGTGAATGATATTTACGAAAGCCTGAGTTAGCTGTCCGGGATAGCTTTTTATTTCCGGCAAATCTTCAGCAAAATCTTTGACCACATCAATTCTGTTTTTATATTGATTTTTCAATAAAAGAAGTGCTGTTTCAACAGATTCGCTCACATTGGCCACTACTTTTTCTTCCTTATCAGATCGGGCAAAAAGTTTCAGTCCTTTCACAATTTCAGTTGTTCTTACAGCGCCTGTTTTGATATCCTCTGCCAGTTGAGGGATGTTTTTGATGCGTTTCTCCAGATTGTATTTTTCAAAAATCTCCATGAAGGCATCTTTTTGATTTTCATCAAATGTTTGAAAAAGAAGATTCAACGCCTGAAGTCCTTTTTCCAGTTCACTGAAATTTTTTATCAAACTGTTGATGCCAGCATAGACAAAGTTGATCGGGTTGTTGATTTCATGTGCGATGCCGGCGGATAGAATACCAAGAGAAGCCATTTTCTCCGAAAAGATTAACTTGGTCTGTACGCGTTTTATCTCGCCCAAAGCATTTTCGAGCTCCTGCGTTCGTTTGCGCAGCAGCAAGTGTGTTTGAATTCTTAGCTTAACCTCTTCCACTTGAAAAGGTTTTGTGATATAATCAACGGCACCAATGTTGAAAGCGTGCACTTTGTTGAATGTTTCGGTCAAAGCGCTGATAAAAATGACGGGGATATCTTTGTAATCGAGGTTTTCCTTCAGTTTGATACAAGTCTGATACCCATCCATCTCAGGCATGTGAATATCGAGCAAGATCAGATCAGGCTTCGAAATAGCAACGCTGCTAAGTACCTGTAATCCATTTTTTGCAATTCTGACATTATAGTCAGAGCTGCGCAACATGGTGCTTAATACTCTCAGGTTGTTTTCGTTGTCGTCTGCTATCAAAATAACACCTGAATTTTCCATCATTTTGGATATTAAAAGAGTTTTTCTATTTGATTAACGACACTATTTCTTCAAATCTAAAATTGTTTACCAATTTAGTAAGATGCTCTGCCAGCTGCTGATCTGACTCGGCAACCACAGCAATATAATCCTGCAACAAATCCATGTCGCCCATTACGGCTGCTTCTGTCATCTTTTTTTTCAGTCCGGCAGCAAGCTTTTGCGCAAATGCCAACATAGATGCATCTTCTCCATCGGGCTGATTTTTATCAGTTACAAATTCTTCATAGGTATAGTCTATACCGCCATGAATACGCATTGATTCAAGCAGTTCTGCCTCTCTGAAAGGTTTTCTGACAAAATCATTCACGCCGAGCTTAAGGATTTCAGCCTTTTCTTCGTCGAGCGCACTTGCAGTAACAGCAATAATAACTACATTTTTTCCCTGTTCTGAGGCTCTTATTCTGTGCGTGGCCTCCCTGCCATCCATCACAGGCATTACGATATCCATAATGATAATGTCGGGTTTCCAGCTTTCAAATAGTTGCAATGCTTCGGCACCATTAACAGCCTCCATTAATGAAAAGCCGATTGAAGCTAGCATTGTCATAAGCACATCGCGATTGAGGAGTTTGTCGTCAACAACAAGCACTTTCACTTCCTTGTTTTTATTTTTGAGGGCCACGGGTCTGACAGAATTTTTATGTCTGGCAATTTCAGGGTTTTTTCCTTTCTCAAATGCACAGGTGAATTTAAAGGTTGAACCTTTGTTTACGGTACTTTTGACTGTGATATCGCCTCCCATCAAACGCGCAAGTTTCCTGCTGATGGTAAGGCCCAGGCCAGTGCCTCCTGCATGATTAATTCCTTTCTCTGTTTGCTCGAAAGGTTCAAAAATCGTTTCCATCATTTCTTCAGGAATTCCGACACCCTGATCAGAGACACTTATATTGAGCATGTTATTATCTTCAAGACAGAATTTAAGTGCTATCGTACCGCTGCTGCTAAATTTAACTGCGTTTCCTATCAAATTGATAAATATCTGTCGGAGCCTGCTTTGATCGGCCATGATATACTGAGGTACATTCTCGGCTATATCAACAATAATTTTCAAGTCTTTCTCCTCTGATTTAACCTTGAATATATCAGTCATATCCATTGCAAGCTCAAACAAATCGAATGAAACAGGAATCAGCTTCACCCTGCCGGCCTCTATTTTCGACATGTCAAGGATGTCGTTGATAAGTGCCAGCAAATGCTCACCGCTTTTGTTGATAGAAGAAATGTAGCTTCGCTGCAGATCGCCCAGACTTTTATCCCGTTGCAATATCTGAGAGTAACCCAAAACAGCATTCATCGGGGTTCTGATCTCATGTGACATATTGGCCAGAAAAGCACTTTTGGCTTTATTCGCCAGTTCAGCTGCTTCTTTGGCCTGACTTAGCTCATCCTTATCCTTCTTGTGTTGCGTGATATTAACCAATGTTGCAATGATCGCCTTCTCATTTCCCCAGGGTATAATGGCCGGAATACCCGAAACCCATACTTCTTCGCCCGACTTATGCAGATATCTGTACTCCATCCGCTGTATTTTGTTTTTACTCAAACAGGCTTCAGCTGAATCATTTACAGCTTGTATATCATCAGGATGAAGGATAGCTGCAGATATTTCATCAGTAGAATGGCCAACAATTTCATCTTCCGGATAACCGATCAACCTGCAAAATGCTGCATTTACAAATTTGATATTTTCCTGTGTGTAAACAGCCACACTTTCCTCCATAGTTTGCATGATAATCCGCATTTTTTCTTCGGATGCCTTCAGTTCAATCTCTGCTTTGATGCGGTCGTTTATCTCTTCCTTCAGTATATAGTTCATCTGCTCAAAAGCCATTGAGGTTTCCGTTAGCTGATCATTGGCAGTTTCGAGTTCTAATGTGCGCTCCTTTACAAGTCTTTCGAGATTTTCATTGTAATTGTTTATTTCGTTGAGCAGGTTGTTAAAGCCATCATACAGCAGCCCGACTTCATCATTGCTTCTTTTTTTGAGGCTCACAGAAAAGTTTTTTGTTTTCTGAATGGATTCAAAGGTGTCTGTCAGCTGTATAAGTGGTTCTGATATTGCGCGTTGCGTGTAGTTGGCAACAAGGAAACTAATGATAATACCAATGACGATTACTGCAAGTCCAATGAAGATGATCGTAAGAATCTTTGCGCGGAAATGAGAAATATCAAGCCGTAGACAAATTGTTCCCAGTTTCTGATCTTCGAAAAAGATGGGTTTAGAAAACAATATGTCTTCATCCTGAATAGTAAATATGTCATCTTTCAACACGCCATAAGGATAGTTTTCCTGCCCTTTCACCGAAAAGGATGAAAACAAATTGCCATTTTCATTATTTATCCAGACATTCAGGATGTTTTCATAATTTTCCAAAGCCTGTAAAGACTTATTGGCCTCAGTTGTGTCCTGAAAAATGATTGCGGGGATTGTGTTATAAGCCAGAACATCAGCTGTAGCGTTGAGCTCATTTTTGAGGGATTGTTTAAAACCATCTACTTCAAAAAAAGAATAAACTACTGCAAAAAGCACGAGCAACACCATTGAAGTAGTGATCTGAATGGCAATCAGTTTATATTTTATTGAGTTTCTAATACTTTTAAGCATATCAGGGGCTATTTAAATAACTTTTATTGCCAGTTTTAATAATTGTGAACTTGCTTTGATACTTTTAGAATCGAGGGTGGTTTTATTGATTTCAAATCGCAACCTTTCACTTTCGGTTACAAAATTGATTGATGCACCCTTTTGTAGACAACCATTGCAATAAGTAATAATAATTGCATTTTTGAGCAAAGTGTTGGCATAAAGCTCAGAGAGTGTTTTGGTAAAATCTTCGCCTACAACAAGGATATGACAGGGCTTTAGTTCAGAAACACCTTGTACATGAACAACATTGATCGTTTTTTCAGTTACTTTTTTTGTGTTTCCGATATATTTCAAAGGTTCCAGTAAAGTACTTTCGCCCAAAACAACAATTTCAAAATCCTCACCCAAATCATCAGAAGACCAAGATAGATAATTTGTAAAATTATAGATGAACGAAGCCATGATGTTTTCAGGCGTAGCTTTCACCTGCGATTTTAAATGCAAAGGTGAAAACAGAAAGCCCGGGCAAATTACAAGCAAACAGAAATAAAAAAGTTGTTTCATGTGCCGGAATTTTATTGCCATTTGTATCTGAGCTGCAGTCCAATTGCGCGCTTTGCCTGAGGGTAGCGATCGGGAGGTCGGTTGGAAGTATGATAATATTTTGCGTTGAGCAAATTATTACAGTATAGCAGGCAATCAAAATGCTTGTTTATAACATACGATGCTGTAGCATTCAAAATGAAAGCAGGATCAATTTCCGGATATTTTTGGGTCATTATTCCATCTTTCTCATACAAGCTTGTGCTGGCGTTATTGCGTTTTCCAATATAGTTGGCTCTCAATCCAAAATTGAATTTATTGCTCAGGTAATAATGAAATCCGCCATTGGCGGAGTGTTTGCTGATTTCGGCAATCGATTCATTATTTTCGTTGAACGAGAAATTGTAGGTATAGTTGACCCATGAAGAAAACTTTTGTTTGCGATATTTCAACTCAATTTCCACACCATCAGTTTCAATATTTCCGGCATTGACCCATTTCCAGTTGTTTGATCCATCATTTTTGGCTGTAATAATATTTCCCAGATAGTTTTTGTAAAAAGTCAGGCTCGCGTATAAGTCAGGAGAAAACTTAAATGAATTCATCCATTCGATGGAGCTGATGGTTTCAGGTTTAAGATCAGGGTTGCCCGTGCCGCTGGTAAAATCCCAGGGTCTGGGTGCGCGAAAAGCTTCATTATAGAGCATCCGTGAAGAGAATTTTCCATTCCGGTAAGCAACTGAAAGTCTTGGCGTGACAACTTCACCATAATAGCTGCTTTTGTCATAGCGAAAACCAGCAACAACATCAAATTGCTTCAGAAAATGATAGCTTGCCTGGGCATAAATACTCAGAAGCCTGTCGTTGGTGATCTCTGGTTTTGAAGGTGGTGGAGGATTTGTCCCTGCATTATCGCTACTGGTAACGCTGAAGTTTTCTGCAATATTTTCATTTTCAAAAATCACTCCTCCAACAAGGCTGAGATTTTTGTTTGGAGTATAGTGGTTTAGAAGATCGAATCCGACAAGATTTCCCGGCCTGAAATAGCGGTATTTGGTGTCGTTCAGAATATGTGAAATTGTATTATCGAGCACGGTGCTGTTCCGGTAATAAATTTTTGGTGTAAAGGCATAATTTTTCCGGGTATATTCGTATTGCAGAAAACCATTGAGAAAGAGGATGTTCCATAAGGTTCCGTTATCGGAATACTGAGAGGTTGTGCTTTTGAAGTTTGTGGCCCGTGAAGCCTGCTTGTTTTGCATATTCAAACCATATGATAACTTTTTGATGTTTGAACTCAGGTCGAAAGAGATATTGTTTTCGAAGTTTTCTATTTCATTGGTCCAGTTATTGTCACCGTCATCGCCTTTAAGAGGTGTTTTTTCTGTAGAAAAATATTGAGCAGCAACACGCAGACCGATATCTTTGTCTTTATTGTGAAATCCATAAGCTGCTGCAGTGTTTATGGTGTTAAAGCTTCCGTAAGAAGCCATAAGTCCGAGCCCTTTGTTATCCTTAGCCTTTTTTGTGATGAGGTTAATAATGCCCGAAACAGCATTGGTCCCGTATAGAGCTGAAGCTGGCCCATACACAATTTCAACCTGCTCAATATTGCTTAGAATGTATTGAGCGCCTCCATAAAAACCACCTGAATTCAGTTCGTTCACCTGTATGCCGTCTATCATCAGCAAAATGAGGTTGTTTTGGTTTGGAATTCCACGCTGAAAAACATAGCTGTTGAATCCATGAATATTTCGAAACTGGAAGCCTGGCAGGTCAGCCAGTAAATCTTCCAGTGACTGATATCCACGATCATGGATATCTTTTGCAGTGATAATCTGGATATTTGCAGGCACATCAGATATTTTCTGTCTGGACTTCGATGCTGTAATGAATTCAGCGTCTAGAAGGTCTTCAATTCCAAGGTTTAGCAGTGCATCGAGTTCGGTGTTCTGTCCTTTTATCTGAAACGAAAAAAGAAGTCCGGAAAATATAAAAACCAATGGTAAGAAAATACTTTTCATAGGTTTCGAAATTGGCATGTAAAGATAAACAATGATATGGTTTATAATACATAAAGATATTTTTTTATTCTAATTCATTATTAGAGAATTTCCCTGCAAGTAGTCAACTCCGAAATAGAAAAATAGCTGATTGTACAATAGTTATGTGTTTTTAATATTTGCTTTTTGTGACAGTTCAATAAATTGTTGAGAATGTTTAAAGGCACTATTATCCTGCAGCAAAGATCGCGCTGCGCATCATTTTATACAGCTCATTATTTTTTTTCAAACCGGACATATAAACCAAAAAATGCAAATCGTGCTTGTGTAGTAGCGTCTGGAAATATGCAGCAGGGATAAATTTTCAATCCCAATTGGCAACATATGAAATTGGCACTGAAACCCGAAAACATTTTATTTTCTTTTTTGGCAAATTTCAGTACTTTTACATAAATGTTTCAAATTTTAGATTTCTATGATTGCTGATGATGTATTCAAATCCTATTTCGACTCACTTATTTCCGGAAAAAGGAATGACTGCCGAATCATTGTTGATGGTCTGATGACAGATCATTATTCAGTTGAAGAAATTTATTCAGACCTTTTTCAACGTTCACTCTATCAGGTGGGCGAATACTGGGAACGCAACCTTATTTCTGTTGCCACAGAGCACATGGCTACTGCGATTACAGAAAACCTGATGATTTTATTGCAGCCCGCCATATTTACAACCGAAAGAGTCGGCAAAAAAGCTGTGATTGCAACTGTTGCCGGCGAATACCATCAGGTTGGAGCCAAGATGGTTGCCGATATTTTCGAGATGAATGGCTGGGATGGGTTTTTTCTGGGAGGAAACACTCCCGGAAATGAACTGATTAGGTTTATCGATGAAAATAAACCTGATGTAATCGGATTGTCGTTGACCATATACTTTAACTTTCCGGTGCTGATTTCAGGGATAAAGCAAATAAGGCACTATTTCGATGACACTCCGTTAATTGTTGGCGGACAGGCTTTCAGATGGGGCGTAAAACCAGAAGCATTGTCAGCTTTTAAGGAAACCTATTACCTTGATTCGATAGGAGCACTAAACCGGTTTTTCTGATATTTATTTATACTTTAAAAATGATTCTGGAAGATTATAATAGTTTTCTGTTTGCGTATCTGAAAGAGCAAGCCAACATCTTACTTCTTGAAGTAAATATGGAAGGTACCATTGTTTACGCCAATAAGTTTGCATGTGCTATTACTGGTAAAGATTTAAAAGGGACTCATTTAGCAAATCTTTTTTCGGTTTCCAATGCCGATCCAATCAAACTTTTACTTGAGCAAAAGGCAGAAAAGATGATGTTTAATGTGAATATGGCAGATGATTTGCCACAAACATTCTATTTTTCGACATTTAAAAATGGAGACCTGACTTTTATCTTAGCTGAACTTAATTATGATGAAGTTGAGGGGTTGAGAAAAAACCTGATTTATCTTAACAATGATTTAAACAATATTACGCGTGAGTTGCAAAAGAAAAATATTCAGCTTGGGCAGCTTGACCAGCTTAAAAATCAGTTTCTGGGCATGGCAGCGCACGACTTGCGGAATCCTATCGGAAATATTATGATGTCCAGTGAGTACATATTAGATATGGACGGAAAAAATCTATCTGATGCAGCACGCGAACTTTTGTCTATAATTAATACCTCAAGCCAGTTTATGCTTGGATTAATTGATAATTTGCTTGATGTAGTTAAAATTGAATCGGGAAAATTTGATCTTCATTTTGAAGAAACAGACCTTGGTATATTTTTAGCATCTGTTGTGCGTTTCAATGCTATCCTTGCTAAAAATAAAGAGATTCAAATCACGCTTAATGTACCGACAGTCCTGCCGCCCATCCTCATAGACAGAGATAAAATAACTCAAGTGCTTACCAACCTGCTTACAAATGCTGTTAAGTTTTCTTCGCAGGGAACCGAAATAATTGTCAGTGCCATTCAAACAGACAAGGAAGTTTATATTTCAGTGCAGGATCATGGGCAGGGCATCCCTGAAAATGAGATTTCGATGCTTTTTAAACCTTTTTCTAATGTCAGTGTAAGATCAACCGGAGGCGAAAAGAGTACAGGATTGGGTTTAAGTATTGCCAAAAGCATCGTCACACATCATAATGGCAGAATCTGGGTAGAAAGCAAACAAGGACAAGGGAGCATTTTCACTTTTACTTTACCACTTACACAAAATAAATTATCATGAACAAGGAATTTTTGATCAAGACAGCTGAAAAGCTGAGTCAACCTTCCGCAGCCGCTGCAACTGAGTTTTCGGAAAAGGCTGAAGGTATGGCTGTTCTCATAAACAATCGCTTCAAAAAGCGCAGTGACCTCAATATGTTGATTGGTGAGGGCAATCTTGACATGATGATGGACAATCACCGGAATCATATGCGCTTTTTAACCTCAGTGTTTAAACATTTTGAACCCGAAGTGCTTGTTGAAACTGTTCTGTGGGTCTTCAGAGCCTACCGCAGCCATGGGTTCAAACTGACATACTGGCCAGCGCAGCTTGATGCCTGGGTGGAGATTTTTAAAACTGAACTGAGCCCTTCTGCCTATGCAGAAATTTATCCCTTCTACGATTGGATGATAATTCATAATCCCATATTTGCAAAAGTTAGTGATGAACTTTTATCTGGTCCGCCAGAGTTCAAACACTAAAACAATGTAAGCAGATTAATATAAATGAACTTGTTACCTGTTTTGGGTTTGTTTTGTGATAAGATTTTGCGAAACAAACGGAGTAAGATTAAGGTAAAAGCGAAAAGGGATAGAACAGCACCTTCAGCTTATCACTGACGGCAGTGGAAACTGAAAAAGCAGAGTCGGATTAAGTATAGATTTTATATAACAACTTTACAATTACTCTGATGAAAACTAAAGAAGACAATCATGAAGCATTCAATGGCATCAGCTTTTTATCAGAGACAGCGATTAACTTTACAACGGCTGGGATCAATCAAAGGATTTATACATATATCGGATCGTGTCTCAGTAAGTTAAACCCCGACGCCTACATTCTTGTAAATTCTTTGGATGATGAGAATAAGTTAGTCAGAAATGAGGCATTGATAACAAATTCTCAGACGCTTGAAAAAATAATCTCTACGCTGCGTTTTAATCCGAAACAGAAGACTTTCCCCTTTGATGACTCCATTTTTGACTTGATTAAAGGTGCTGTAACTAAATTTGAATATGGCATTCATGAAATGTCATTTAAAACCATTCCGAAAAGTATTGCTTCAGCGCTGGAAATAGTGCTGAATATTGGCGAAATCTACGGGATTGCATTTGTTGCCGAAGGAAGAATTTATGCTGTGGCAGCCCTGATATTTCCAAAAGGAAAAAAAATTCAACACATTGAAATAATCGAAATCTTTGTGCGACAGGCTTCGGTAACCTTAAAAAGGATCGATGCTGAAAAAAATGAAGAAAAATACCGAAGGCTTTTTGAGTTTATGTCGCAAGGAGCTTTTTATCAAAAAGCCGATGGGCACTTAACCGACGTCAACGATGCTGCTTTAAAAATGTTTGGGCTAAGCAGGGTAGAGTTTTTGAATAATGATCCTCAAAATGCAGTTTGGGATGTTATTGATGAAAACTTTTTAGCTGTTCCGACAGAATATACCCCATCAATAATTGCTTTGAAAGAAGGATCTCCAGTAAACAATCGAATTTTAGGTGTTTTCAATCCCCAAAAACAGGACTATGTCTGGATGACAATAAATGCCATTCCGGAATTTAATGAAGGCGAAACCAAGCCCTACAGGGTTTTCGTGACAATGCACGATGTGACAGAACTGAAAAATAAAGAGACAGCACTAAAAAAAAGCGAAGAAAAGTATAAAACTTTGTTTAACAACTCCATGACAGGGATGTTCAGAAGCAAAATTGATGGTTCAGCAATTTTGGATCTTAATCAAAAGGCAGCTGAAACTTTTGGTTTTACAATCGATGAAATGCTTGATTCCCCTTCAGCTATTCATTATGCAAATGCAAAAGATCGTGAAGAAGTCATCAGGCTTTTAAAGGAAAAAGGATCATTCACCGATCATGAAGTAGCGTTTCGCACAAAAACAGCTGAAATCAAAAATGTTTTGATGGCATGCCGGGCCGACTTTGAGCAAGAGATACTTGAGGGTTCATTTATTGATATCACAGAAAGAAAACGCATTGAAAAAGAAATACTAGAACATCAGCAATTATTAAAGTCGGTCACTTCAGAGGTTCAGGCTGTTCTTTTTGCGCTCGATGCGAATGGTGTTTTCACTTTCTCTGATGGCAGAGGTCTTGAAAAACTAGGGTTGAAACCGGGTGAAGTTGTTGGAATGAGTGCACTGGAAATCTACAAAGATTATCCAAACACAACAGACGCCATTAAAAAATCTTTGAAAGGAGCGCTTGTAAAAGCAGAGAGTCTGGAAGTTGCCGGATTGTTTTATGACACACTCTATCAGCCTATATTTGATGAGAAAGGTGAAATAATAAGTGTTATAGGAATAGCCATTGATGTAACAGAAACAAAGAAAATCGAAAGAGAATTGCTGCAAAGCAAAAGAGAGCTCTCAACTTTGATGGACAATATGCCCGGCATGGTATACACCTGTGAAAATGATGACAAGTGGACCATGAAATTTATCAGTGTCGGTTCATTTGAATTAACAGGATACAGGCCAGAGGAGTTGATTGACAACAAAGAAATTTCTTACGACGAACTCATCCATACCGACGACAGGCAAAAGGTTTGGGATGAAATACAAGCATCCATTTTAAAAGAAAAACCATTTAACATTGAATACAGAATTATCACAAAGGCCGGTCAGATAAAGCATGTCTGGGAGCGCGGTAGCTTACAGTTTGATTCAGAAAAAAACAAAAATTTGCTTGAAGGATTCATTACAGACATAAGCGAAAAGAAAGAATTTGAAGAAGCACTACAATCAAATTATTCTTTGATGCGCATGGCCGGAAAAACGGCGCGTTTCGGCGGATGGAGCGTTGATTTTGAAACGAATACTGTCCTTTGGTCAGACCAGGTGAAAGAAATCCACGAAATGCCTAAAGAATATATGCCGATCGTAGACGAGGGCATTTCATTTTATGCACCTGAATGGAAGGAAAAAATTACCAGAATATTTACTGATTGCGCGCAGAATGGTATTCCTTACGACGAAGAAATGGAGATAATTACTGGCAAAGGAAGGCGCATCTGGATAAGAACGACTGGAGAAGCCGTATGGGATGAATCCGGAAAAATCACAAAAGTTCATGGCTCATTTCAGGATATACATGATTATAAACTTATTACCGAAGCCCTCAAAGAAAATGAAGCCCGCCTTGACGAGCTTAATGCTACAAAAGATAAATTCTTTTCAATAATTGCACATGATCTGAGGAGCCCGTTTGCAGGCATTATGGGATTGAGTGAAATTCTTGTTGATAACATTCAGGAAAAGGATTATGAAAATACGGAAAGAATAGGCAGCCTCATTTTGGATTCTTCTCAGAAAGCATTGGCATTGCTGACAAATCTTTTGGAGTGGTCAAGGTCCCAATCCGGACGTATGGAATTTTTACCCGAATACTTGCAAATCGTGCCTTTGATCAAGGAGACTGCAGCGCTTTTTAATGAAGCGGCCGTTCAGAAATCTATTACGATCGACTTTCAATTGCCAAAAAATCCGATTGTCTTTCTTGACAAAGCAATGATAAGTACTGTTTTAAGAAATCTGATTTCAAACGCAGTGAAATTCACGCGACCTCATGGTAAAATTATCATCAAGCTCAATATTAGTTCTGAGGCCTGTGAACTCAGCGTTCAGGACAATGGTGTAGGAATTCCCAAAGAACACCTTGAAAAGTTGTTCCGCATCGAAGAAAGCTATTCCACAAGAGGAACAAATAATGAAAAAGGGACAGGCCTTGGATTGATACTCAGCAAAGAGTTTGTCGAAAAACATGGCGGACATATTCATGCGATCAGTAAAGAAGGTTTTGGCAGCACCTTCAGTTTTACTATACCCTTCAACAAGTCTAACAATATCAGCTTATAATCCGATGGAAGAAAAACTAAAAATACTGGCTTTTGTTCAAAATGAGGACAATCTAAGAATGTTAAAAGCGCAATTGAAAACTGTATTTCCGAATTCGGAGATTTATGTCGAATCAGACGGAAATGACGGACTTTCTATCGCTATAGAAAAAGATCCTGATGTCATTCTGTTGGATCTTTTGATACATGAAAATGAGAATATCGAATTATGCAGGCAACTAAAAACCCATCCAAAGCTGAATGACATTCCAGTGATATTTGTGGTTGCAAAGGACATCTGCATAGCCAGCCGAAGAAAGGTGCTTGAAGCAGGTGCAGATTGTTTTCTGTCAGAAGAAGCAGACGAAATTGAATTTTACTTGCAGATCAAGGCGATGGCAAAAATCAAAGCAGCCAATGTCAATAGAAAAACAGAAAAGGAAACTTTAGAAAAAGTGGCAGTGTCAAAAGACCAAATAGACGAGCGCTACCGCATTCTATCAGAAAGAACTTCAGATTTCACTTTTTCCTGTCAGAAAAAGAATAAAGCTTTTGAGATCGATTGGATAGCAGGCGCGGTAGAAAAAATAACAGGCTATTCACCAGCCCAGATTCTGGAGAAAAAATGCTGGGGTTTTATCGTGCACCCGGAAGATGTTGCCCTCTTTGAAAAATCTGTAATTTTTCTCACGGCAGGCGAAGAATCAAAATGCGAACTACGGATTATTAAACCTTCAGGAGAAATAAACTGGCTTTCAGTTAACACACTTTGCATTGAAGATGTTGAGAAAGGCATACAAATAATTTATGGTGGATGTATCAACATTACAGAACGAAAAGCTTTTGAAACAAGACTTCAGATAAAGGAATGGGCCATAGAATCGGCAATAAATGCCATCGTGACATCAGAAATGGACGGAACACTGAACTATGCCAATCCTGCATTTATAAAAATCTGGGGCTATGATGATGTCTCAGAAATTATCGGACGAAATGCCATCGAATTTTGGGAGGTAGGGCAGAAGGCAGAAGAAGTGATGAATACCGTTCTGGAGAAGGGAAGCTGGTCGGGCGAACTCACAGGAATCCGAAAAGACGGAAGCACATTTATTGCTCAGGTTTCAACAAACAAAGTCCTTGATAAAAGCGGAAGGGCTGTTTGTATGCAGGCATCATTTGCCGATATCACCGATCTTAAGAAAACAGATGAGCAACTAAGAACAAGCGACAGAATTTTCAATCATTCTTTGGACATGCTCTGCATTGCTGGATTTGATGGATATTTCAAAGTGCTTAATCCCTCCTGGTCAAAAACTCTTGGATGGAGCACTGAAGAAATGCTCTCCAGGCCATGGAATGATTTTGTTCATCCCGACGATTTAAATGCAACGGATAAAATTAAATCAGTAATTGTAGATGGCCAACAGATTTACCAGTTTGAAAACAGATACCGCTGCAAAAACGGCGATTACAAATGGCTTTCGTGGAATTCATTTCCCTACGAAGAAGATGGTGTCATGTATGGTGTAGCCAGAGACGTAACTTCACAACGTCAGACAGAACGTGAATACAAAACCTTATTCAATGAAATGCTGGATGGTTTTGCTTTGCATGAGATGATTTATGACAAGGATGGTAGGGCTGTGGATTATCGTTTTCTGAGTATCAATCCCGCCTACGAAGCA
>JAGXRB010000159.1 GCA_018336075.1 Bacteroidota bacterium | reverse complement strand
TTTCTCAACAACAGAAGTGCTGCACGTACGCCCCATGCTGCCTGCTGCGCTTCAGTAACACACTCTTCGTGCGTACAGTCTTCGCCGCCACCCTCACTGTCGTAACCGTATTCGGTGACAAAAACAGGTTTGTTTGCGAGGTTTATATCTCTGAACCGAATGAGATTTCTGCTGCTGTGAAACTCCGATGCAGGGTCTTCAGGATGGGTGCTTTTCCTTTTTCCATCACTGGTGTAAATGTGAGAATAGAAATGACCGTTAAGGCCATCCAGCAGATTTGTTGCTGCAAAATCAATATTGTCACCCAGATAATTATTGTAATCATGGCCTTCAAACTGCCGGAATGCAGCTTGAAAAGCGGCTGGCACAACTTTCATTGTTTTGTCGGCAGCCTTCATGCCTTTGAGCATTCCGTTGAGAATAACAGGATAAAACCCCTTGGAATAATCCCATGGCTCATTGCTGATTTCCACAAGATGCAGCAAGCCATTGCCTTTTTCAGAACCAAAATGACTCGCAAAATCAAAGCCATATTGGTAAGCCTGTTCAAATGGTTTAGTCCAGACACTTTCGGGTACTGTTTCATTATTAAACTGAATCGTGGCAGCAGGGGAGAGTCCATTGGCTTTCCAGAAGCTGTATTCTCTGTCCCAGTTGAGCCACCAAGAAGCTTGTGTTCCTTCGCCTCTGACCATTTTTTGATAATCTGCCGAAATGCCTGGCGCAGAAATATCCCAAAGCAACTCATGGTAGTTTCTTGCTTTTGATGCTACTTTTTTGTAAAGTTCAGGTCCGGATTCCGGAGGTAGATTGTCGCTGTAGGTGTTATATCCCCAGCCCCAGATTCCGTTTACACCCATTCGTTCAACAAGTTTTTTCTCGTTGCTTTGAAAAGCCGGTGGAGGCCCGAACGGTCCGTTTTTATCAAAAACTTTTATTTCCCACAGCAATGCTTTGCCATAATCTTCCATACTTAAATCGTAACGGATACGTAAAAAGCGCGCTCTGTAGCTTTTATCAAGCACTGTTGGTAAAAATGGGACAGCCTGAGGGTTTATTTCAGCAACGGTATTCCAGTTTATGCCATCAGAGGAAAGTTCAAAAAAGCATTTTTCAACATTGCTTCCACTCATGTGGCGAGACCAGATTTGCTGTATATCTTTCAGCGAGCCAAAATCGAATGCTACAAATTCATAAGGTTGACTGCGCAGAGCGGCAAGTTCAAAAAGTCCGAAAGGCGCATCTGATTCGAGCACAACAGACTCAAAGGCATAGGATTCTGAAACGCGGATATTTTGAAGGTTGTAGTTGTCTTCAATGCGCACAATTCCTGCGAAAATACTGGCTTTCTTTGTGCTTAAAGTAATCCTCAATGGCGCTGAAAGCTGTGCTTTGATAGATAATATTTTTATCTGTGATGGAGTGTTGAATAAAATTTCCAGCCTGTATTTGTTGGTGATTTTTGTGATCGCAAACTGCTGCATGGTGTTCAGGTTACCATCAAATGCTGGCCCCCTTTCAGAAATCAGACGATCTGGATTTGCGGTGTGGAAGGCATTCAGGTAACTGCGGCCAATATAACCATCAGGCAGTGCGTGTTCTGATTCCCAGTAAGTGTGGTGGTTGTTGTCGGTTGCAAATGCGATATTGTTTTCTGAGCTGTGCAATATTTTAGCTCCTTCGGTATAGGACTGAATTCTTCCGGCATCAGGGTCAAATTGGGCCTGGAGATTGAAGAATAAAATCAGAAATATTATAGTCAGAAACTTCTTCATGTGAGTAATTGTAGTGTCTGACAAAGATAGGGGAAATGGATATTCCACTTGCAACACTTTATTTTAAATCAGGAATTCAAAGCTTGTTGTTTTCTAGTTATTTCTTCGGAAAATGAATTCAGTCTGCTGAGGGGCGTTGTTTTTCTTGAATACAGAGATGGTTTTACTTTTTGTATTTTCAAAAGCACGAACTTTGCAAAAAAAAAAAAATCTGAATGTACTCCGGATTTCAGAAAATGATACTGCAATGAACAGAACACCAAATTTTATGCACTTTATAATTATCTTTTTGACGGGAATTATGCTGAACAGCGCATGTAAAAAGGAAGATAATTCCGAAGAACCAAAGCCAGTGGTAGATTACAGAACCTTCAATTCGGCGAGTGATTTTTTCACTGTTTTGAACAATGTTGTCACGCTGACGGATTCAGCCGAACGTATTTCCAGAACGAATGCACTATGGGATAGTCTGAAAGAAAACAAACAAATCCCTTTGATTATAGGCGATTCCGTTGTATTTCTTTATAGGAGCAGCGCTTCAACTGTGAGCTGGGCAGGCGATTTCAATGGGTGGAATCCAGCTACTGCAGGCTGGCAGGGAACTAAAGCCGGCCAAAGCAATATCTGGTTTCTGAAGAAAAGTTTTCCGATGGATGCGCGCCTCGATTACAAAATTGTTGCAAACACCAACTGGATTCTTGACCCGGCCAATCCGAACCAACAATACAGTGGCTTTGGACCAAATTCTGAACTCCGCATGCCCGACTGGCAGTTTCCGGATGAAACAAAGCTGATCGCAGGAGCTGGCAGAGGCAGTCTGAGCGAAAATCAGATTATTACAAGTGCTGCTGCCAATCTGGGCTATCAGGTGCGCTACAAAGTTTATACGCCTTTTAATTATAGTCAACTTGAAAACCTGCCAGTGATTTATGTCACCGACGGGCACGAATATGCCGATGACCGTTTGGGGGCGATGATTATTGTGTTGGATAATCTGATTCATCAAAACCGCATTGAACCCGTGATTGCAGTTTTTATCGATCCACGCGACCCTGTAAGCGGAGCCAACAGACGTATGACTGAATACAGAGCCAACATTCGTTTTGCAAATTTTGTAGCTGATGAGCTCACAGCAAAAATTGACAGCGATTACAAAACTAACGCTGATGCTGTGAAAAGAGCAATTCTCGGCACTTCGCTCGGAGGTTGGAATTCAGCCTTTTTTGGGTTGATGCGTTCAGATAAATTTCAACTTATTGGCATTCATTCTCCTGCATTTGACAATGCAATTTTGCAAAATTTCAGCAACAGCGCTTTGTTGCCATTGAAAATTTATATGAGCACCGGAGTGATTTTCGATACTCAGACACAAGCCAGAAATATGAAAACAATTTTGGAAGCCAAAGGCTATCCTTTGCAATATAAGGAAGTCAACGAAGGACATTCGTGGGGCAACTGGCGTGCACTTATCGATGAACCGCTGATTTGGTTCTTTGGAAAGTAGAAAAATGATTTTTGAAAATTTATAACCAGATTAAAATCAAAGTTTGCTGCAATGTATATCAGAGATCTCGAAAAATGTGAAGCTTTTTATGCTGCCGATGACAGCCTTTTACGTGAAATTCTCCATCCTGACAAAGCAGATCTGAAACTGCGCTATAGTCTCGCCCATGCAACTGTCTCGCCAGGTCAGACAACTTTGCCACACAAGCTGAAAACGTCAGAGGTGTATTATATTCTGGAGGGTGAAGGCATCATGCACATTGATGGTGAATCAGCCAAAGTTGGTCCGGGACAAACCATTTATATTCCGCCTTTTGCAAAACAACATATTGAAAATACGGGCAACATGAATTTAATTTTTCTTTGTATTGTAGATCCTGCCTGGCGTACAGAAGATGAAATCATTCTGGAAGAGTGAAAAACTTAGTGTTTAGTTTTGGTTCACATCCTTGTATTCCGGTATTTCAATGCAGAATCTGCTTCCTTTATTCTGCGTGCTTTCTGCCCAGATTCTGCCGCCATTCAGTTCGGTAAACTGTTTACAAAGCATTAACCCGAGTCCTGAACTTTTTTCGCCTTCTGTACCTTTGCGACTCTTTGTTTCATCCACCACAAAAAGTTTTGGAATCAGGGATGAGGGTAATCCTATTCCGGAATCTGAAATGCATATCTGTATTTTGTCAGCTTTACCTTTTTCTGCGCTGATACTGATCTTTCCACCTTTTGGGGTGAATTTTATTGCATTGGTTAAGAGGTTTCTTACTACAGCTTGAATCATTTTTTTATCCGTCAGCGCAACCAAATTCTCATCTATCCGAACATTAATTACCAAGGATTTATTCCGCAACATTTCACTGTGCTCTTCGACAAGGTTTACAATCAATGGTTTCAAAGGCGTTTGACTGAAGTTAGGTTTGATCATGCCTCTTTGAAGGCTTGACCACTCAAGCAGGTTTTCGAGCAGATTGAAAGTGACCCTCGCAGATTTGTTCAATTCTTTTGCAAAAGAACTGATTTCTGTTTCTGTAAGCATATTTGTTTCATCAGCAATAATTTCGGTCAAACCAAGAAAAGATGTAAAAGGACTGCGAAGGTCATGCGCAATAATTGAAAACAGCAGGTCCTTTGTAGCATTCAGTTCGGTAAGTTTTTGCTGGTTGAGTTTCATCTCAGTGATGTCATATCCTGCAAGAATCAAATATTCGGCATCTGTTTGAAAAAGCGCCCAGTTTTGGGTTCTTACACCCTGTCTTGTATTAATTTCCAGCTCTCTGAAAGTGCCATCCAGTTTTTCGATGAGTAAAAAATAGTTCTCGTTTGAAGCCTTTTCGGTGAGCATGCCCTGAATGTTATACCTTTTTGGCTTCAGCTTTTTGTTATACATAAAGAATCGCTCAAACTCAATATTCCAGCGGATATATTGGAGATCCTGATCAAGCACAGCAAGCATTACAGGCATATTATCAAAAATGGTCCTGAACATTGCTTCGTTGTCTTTTAGCAATTTTTCCGTTTTCAGCCGTGTATCAAGAATGTTGTTGATACTCCGTGAAACGTCCTTCAACTCTGTTAGGTTATAGTCATTTTGGTTCATTGGCCGTCCCTTGTGAACAGCCTGAGAAAGGGCGTCAGTGAAAGTATCAAAGTTTCGTTTTATACGCGATGAAATGCTGCGTGCGATGATAAATATCAAAAGTAAAATACACAGGAGTATGAAAAAACTCAAAAATAGTTTTTGCATCAGTGCCTTGTTCAGTATTGCCCTATCTGCTGCAATAACACTTTCAATTTCATCGGTATAAACGCCTCCACCGATAATCCATTGCCATTCATCAATCCCTTTTATGAATGAAACTTTTGGAAAAATCTCACCGGAGTTGAGTTTTTTCCATTTATACCAAATGAAATCACCTTCGGGCTTTTGCGCAGCTTCATATTCTGCCTGAATAACTTTATAGCCATCCGGATCTTCCATATCCCATATGTTGTCGCCCTCTTTGTAGGTTTCAGAATCGATAAGTATTGCTATGCCGTCATAAGTATTGATGAAAATATAGCCTTCTTCGCCGAATCTGATTGTGCGAATGTGTTCAACTACCTCCCTTTTAGTGCCTTCAACCAGATCGTCAACAAAGGCGCCAAAACCTATGTACCAGTTGAAAGGTTTAAAAAGCTTCACAAAGACTGTTCTTGCAACTGGCTGCTCATTTTTTGAGTTTGGTTTTTTTACGTAAGTTGTTACAAAGCCTTCGCCGGATTGTTTGACTGTCTCTATTTCTTCTTTAACAATAAAATTTCCTTTCTCATCCTTCAAATTAAGCAGGTTTTTACCTTCATATCCAGGCGATTCGGGATAAATTACCGGCCTGCCGTTGAGTGTGTTTATGAAGAAATAGTTTTGTGCTGAAGCAGGTTGCACAGGCCTGAGAGCATCTATAATCATATCTTTTATCGACTCTTCCGAAGCTTTGTCTTTATTGGCTTTGTATATGTTTTCCATAATTTCCAGCACCCGGTATGCATTTTGCTGCAGGTCATTTTTCATACTTTCTTCTACCGAAAGCCTTCTGAGATTGATGAAATCCACCGCTTTTTCAACTTCATATCTGGAAGTGTTCTTTTTGGATTCGACATAGTTTAATCTCATTTTTTCTGCATTCTCGTTGAATGCATCAATCTCCGCCAATACAAAAAGCATTCCCATCAGGATCACAGCCAAAACCACTGATCCTGTGCCATAAATGTAGAAGATGCGTGAGACTTTGTTTAGGGTGTATTTATTTATGAACTTCATAATTGATGTTATAAGCAGGTTTCTATCATCAGATTTACTTTCCGAAATATTGATTTACGGATTCAGTTTTTTTATTTCATTTCAATGCCGTGACTTTGCATTTTAGCTTTGAGTTCTTTTATACTCACCGGTTTAGCGATATAATCATCGCATCCTGCCATTCTCACCATGTTTTCATCGCCACTCATGGCATATGCTGTAAGTGCAACAATTTTAAGATCAGGCAATTGTGCTTTAATTTGTTTGGTCGCTTCAAGTCCATTCATTACAGGCATTTTAATATCCATTAGCACAAAACAGATATCCATATTTTGAAGGCAAATATCTACCGCTTCTTGTCCGTTTACTGCCCTGATCACATCTGATGTTGTAGTTTGCCTGATTAGCATTTCCATCACTGTATAATTGGTATCATCGTCTTCGGCTATTAAAATGACATTTTTTTTCTTTTTGCCCGAAGCGATATTTTGCGGCACCAAAGGCTCTTTATCTGCGAAATTATTTTCATTTTCTTCCAGTGGAAATTCTATATAGAACACTGAACCTTTGTTTTTTTCCGATTCAACATTTATTTTTCCGCCCAGCAAATCCACTATGCCCTTAACGATTGTCAAACCCAGACCACTGCCCTCATAGCGTCTGGAGCTGCCGGTGTCTTCATGTGAGAATGCTTTAAAAATATTATCAATTGATTCCTTTTTGATGCCAATTCCTGAGTCTTTTACAAATATTTGAAGTTGTCCTGATTCAACATTACAACCAACTTCGATTGTGCCGGTTTGAGTAAACTTTATGGCATTGTTTATCAGTTGATCTAAAGCCTTGCTCAACAGCTCTTCATCAGTATTTACAACATGATTTCTACATGAGTCTTTTATCTCAACAATCAGTGAAAGATTTTTTCCGCTGGCCTCATCGATATATTTGTCGTGAATCTTTTTATGCAGGTTGCCCAAAACGATTTTCTTTTTATTCACTTCCATATTGCCTGAAGTAAGAAGTGAAATATCCATATAGTCGGTAATCGTTCTGATCAACCTTTCAGTGCTGAGGTTGATGATTTCAACCAGTTCAGGTATTTCATCGCGTGATAGTTCAGGGTCTGACATGAGCATGGAAGCGCCCATAATTCCATTCAAAGGTGTGCGTACTTCATGTGAAATATTGTTTAAAAAGGCCGTTTTAAGTTTATCACTTGCTTCTGCCATCAGTTTGGCTTCTTCCATGGCCTGACTGGCTTTCATTTTTTCAGTAACATCAATTGACATGACCATCCTGAGGTTTCTGTTATCTTTTGAATGCAAAGCATGCGAAGTGATTTCGACATTTATTATTTCTCCGTTTTTCAGAACATGTCTCCAAATATCTGCTCTTTGAACATCAGATTTGTTTTTCACATCTTCAAGCAGCGCAGGAATATCTTCCGGAGGTCGGATGTCTTTCAAAGTCATCTTCAGAAATTCTTCCCTTGAATATCCATATTTATCAACGGCAGTCTGATTCACTTCAGTAAATTCCAATGTTTCAGTATCATAAATCCACATCGGAAGTGGATTATTCATAAAGATGTTGCGATAGAGTTTTTCACTTTCTTTTAATGCTGTTTGCATGGCTTTGCTTTGCGTTATATCTTCTTTCACTGCAAGGTAATGCGTCATTATTCCATCTTCGTTGATGACGGCGCTGATTGTTGCCCATTCCCAGTAGAGTTCACCATTTTTTCTCTTATTATGAAATTCTCCATGCCAGACTTCGCCCAAGGCAATTGTTTCATACATTTTTATATACTCTTCCTTGCTTGTTTCGCCTGAATTCAGAACACGCGGGTTTTTACCAATCAATTCAGAAGGCATATAGCCGGTGGTTTCGACGACTTTTGGATTTACATATTCAATATTCCCTTCCAGGTCAGTTATCACAATAGATACAGGCGATTGTTCCACAGCACGGGTCAGTTTTGTCAGCTCCTGCTCGTATTGTTTACGTTCTGTAATATCCAGTAAAGTGGTTAGCAGATATTCTTCTTCTTCCAAATCATATCCTTCAACTGACAATAGTATAATGCGTTGATCATTGTTACGCATTGTCAAAGGAAGCTCTGCCTGCTGTATGAATTTGTACTTTTTAAAGTCAGAAATTAGTTCATTCCGCATCTTCTCATCGATGATGCCCAGGCTGAGTACGTCTTTACCTAGCAACTGTTCTCGTGAATATCCGGTCAGGCGGCAATAGGTATCATTGACATCTATGATTAATCCGTCTAATAAACGTGTGATCGAAATGGCGACGGGACTTGAATAGAAAGACTTTTTGAAGCGTTCTTCCAACTGCTTTCTTAGTTCTTCCGCATAAAAATGCTCACTTGTATCTTCGATAATACCCACACCACCTTTTACATTGCCATCTTTATCGAAAATAGGTGCAAACTGAACCTTTACACTCGTTTGTTTATCGGCTGTAAAGGATTTGTAAATGCCATCATACTTGGCAATATTTCCCCGGAGAGAAAGATTCAAAGCTTCCACAACATCCTTATCAGGAAGCATATTCATATCCAGGCCAATGAGTTTTTCTCTCGTTGAACCAATAATTTCAATAAACTTGTCATTGCAAGCAGTTATAATTCCTGCTTCAGTGAAACTAATCATTCCCAGAGGTGTGTTTTCGAAAACAAGCCTGAACCTTTCTTCACTGCTGCTCAGGATTTCCTGAGTTTGTTTTTTCTCATACATTTCTGCCTGCAAGTCTTCCATCAGGTTCAGCGCTGCCTGTTTGCTTTTTTCCAGACTTGCAATCGCTGTTTGCAGCTTTTCTTCGGTCAGTCTTCTTTCTGCCAGTTCTTTTTCTAGTGCTGCCGTCCTTTCCTGAACAAGCTTTTCCAGCTGCTCTTTTTCACCAAGAATTTTATCCTCAGCCTGTTTTATTCTGAGCATTGCCTGAATCTGGACTTTTAGCTCAGTTTCGTCAATCGGCTTGCTCAAAAAGGCATCGGCACCAATCTCAAATGCTTTTATCCTGGAGTCGGCATCATTTCTTGCTGCCGTGATCATTATCACAGGTGTGTTTTTGGTTAAAGGGTTTTCCTTTATTATCCTGCACACTTCGTAGCCGTCCATTTGAGGCATAATGATATCCAGTAAAACGATATCAGGCCTTTCGATTAAACAGATTTCAATTCCCTTTTTGCCGGATTGAGCCATTAAATAATTCGCCATTGGAAAAAACTCCGACATCAAAGCCTTTAAAACCAATAGATTGTCTGCTGTATCATCAACAGCTAAAATTTTAAATTGACTGTTTTCCATACAAAAGATAATTGATAGTGGATTCTAATAATTCATTGTCAACTGGCTTTGGTACGTAGGCATCAAAGCCAAAGGCAAGCATTGCTTCCTTATCGCCTTTCATGGCGCGGGCTGTTACCGCAACAACAGGTATGTTTTTGGTAGTTTCATTCTCACGTATTCCTTTCAGTACTTCAAAACCATCCATTCCGGGCAATGAAATATCAAGCAAAACCAGATGAGGTTTGTAGTTGATGGCTTTTTGCAGGCCTGTTATACCGTCTTCTGCAGTCAGTAAAAAATATTTGTCACCCAAAAGCGCTTTTATTGTCATGCTGTTGTCAGGGTTGTCTTCAACTAGCAGAAGGGTTGGGTCGCCGGCTTTTTTTGCCAAAAAAGGAGGTTCTGCTTCCCGATGAAAACTGGTTTTTTCAGGAAGAATGGATTCAATGCGCTTAAGCAGTTCGGCAGGGTTTAATTCGCCTTTCTGCACGAGTTGATTGATATTATTTCCCTTCAGAACGCTTAACTCTTCTTTTGAGATGTGCCTGGCCGTAAGAATCAGGACCGGAATTTTGGTTTCGAATTGTTGTCTGATTGTGTTCAACACTTCAAACCCATCCATCTCAGGCATCATCAGATCAAGTATAATGGCGTCAGGAATGGATTGGTTGATTATTTCGAGGGCTTCCTGCCCATTTCTGGCTACTAAAACCTTATAGCCTTCTTCAGAAAGAAGTTCACTGAGCTGAAGGATTTGCGGCTCACTGTCTTCGACAATAAGGATTGTTGTTTCTAATGTTTTTCTTAGTTTTATAACGTTTTCATCGCCTGCATTCTTTTTGTTTTGGACAGACTTTGATCTGTGAATATTTGAATCTTCTATTATTGGTAAAAACAATGTAAATGTCGAGCCTTTTTCGGGCAAGGTTTCTACTTCAATATACCCGTTACATATTTCGCTGTATTTTTTTGCAATTGCCAATCCAAGGCCTGAGCCGCCAAACTTACGTGAAGTTCTTTCGTCGGCTTGCCTGAATTCGTCAAAAATGACATCAACCACTTCCGGATCAATGCCGATGCCAGTATCTTTTATGGCTATGCCCAGATAATTGGGTTTTCTTTTAAGCGTAACTTCAACCTGACCCTCAGTTGTAAACTTAACAGCATTGGCTATAAGATTTATAAGGATATGCCTGACTTTTGTGCGGTCGGAGATAATAAGTTCAAGATTTGAAGGGATCGTGTTGATCAGTTTTATTCCTTTTTCATCAGCTGTTGGCTGGAGCATCGAAAGCAAATCAGACACCAACTCAGGAATAGAAAATGCAGTCAGATCTATCTCTTCTTTGCCTGCTTCAATGCGCGATAAATCAAGGATTTCATTGATGAGATACAATAGATTTTTACCGTTTTTGCTGATCACATCCAGATAGCTGTATTCGTCGTCCTGAATTTTCCCTTTAAGTTTGCGGCTTAAAACGCCGGAAAGCGCAATCACAGAGTTGAGTGGGGTGCGGAGTTCATGGCTCATATTCGACAGAAATGCACTCTTGAGTCTGTTGGCTTCATCGAGTTGTTTTTTCTGCATTTCGAGCTCTGTATTTTGCTCCGACAACTCATCCGTTTGTGCTGATAACTCGTTTTTTTGCAATTCGAGCTCAGTGTTGGCTACTTCCAGATATTTTGATCTTTGCTCAAGCTCTTCATGCAGTTGTCTTTGATTCGCTTCTGCTTGTTTTCTTTCTGTAATATCCCGTGCTGCAGCAAATACACCAACTACATTGCCGTTTCCATCCTTATATACAGATGCATTGTAGGTTACGTAAGTTAATTGTCCGTTTTTATGCTTCAATTCTAATTCATAATCTCTCACCAAACCATTTTGAAAAACCATTTCATAGCCTTTTTTGGCAGTAGCAGGATCTGAAAAATAAAATGAAAAGTCTGTCCCTATCAATTCTTCACGGATGTAGCCTGTAATAAGCTCTGTAGATTGATTCACATCAGTGATTTTGCCGTCGGGGCCGATGGTTACAAGCGGATCGATGCTTGCTTCAATCAGTCCTCTGTTATAAGAGCCTGCATTATACAATTCTACCTTTTGTTTTTCAAGTTCGATGTTTGTTTCTTTCAGTTTTTCTGAAAAGGCTGAAATTTTTGCCGAACTCAAAACGCTTTCTAGTCTTGCGCTCAAGGTGTCTTTTGTTTTGCTTATCAGATTTAATGCTTCAGCATTGAAATGACCGATCTTGCCCAATGAGATTATTCCAATGAGTTTGTTGCCTGTAACTACAGGTATTGTTATGATTTCATTGGGTATAAAAGCGCCATTAATTGTGTTGAAAACAAATTTTGAATTTTCAGGAATATTTTTCAGATGATGAACCTGATTGTTTATTATGGCAGCACCAAATTCACCTTCAAAATTTTCAACAGAGAACTCTTTTCTAATCTCTTCATTTAATCCAATTGATTCAATATGAACGAGTCTTTTTTGGTCGTTCAGTAAATAGATGGCTGCAATTTGGGCAGATGTTTGTTCGGTAAGTTTTGAAAGTGTTTTTATAAAAAACTGTTTAGTATCGTTTTCATGCAGCATGATTTCAGAAAGGGAATAGACTTTTTCGTTCAACCTTAAATTTTCTTCCAGTTTTTCGGCAAGACTGTTGAAAGCATTGGATAAGCCACCTAATTCATTTTGAAGGGTGTAATTGCTTCTGACGCTATAGTCTCCATCAGAAAAATCTTTTGTGACCTTGGTCAGTATGTGAATCGGTCGATTGATATTTCTTAAAATAAAATATTGAACAATTAATGAAATCAGCAACACTATAACAACAAAAAAACCTAGTTGCAGATTAAGCCGATAGTTTATATTTGAAGAGTTTTGATAGAATTCATCAGCTTTGTCTCTTGCAAAGTCATCTATTTTTTGTACTGATTTCATTAGCAGCTGTACCTGATTTCCAGCAATTCCGTATGATTTTGTTCGTTCAGCAGCAATTTTAACATTTTTCTCTTTGAGCAGACGAATGGTCTCCTTCCGCATACTATTCCATAGTTCATAATTGCTTTTCAAAGTATCGACATCTGATTTTGGGCCGAGATAGTTAGCGTAGATATCATTAATGTGCCCAAAGACTTTGTTTTCAGTCTGCCCGAGTTCAAAGATATTTTGCTCAAATTCAGCTTCATCTTTTGCCATGAACAAGTTTTTCATATCCCTGTGAATAATGAGGATGTCGGCTTTCAATTCTCCAATAGAACGCCTTACTTTGAGCGGATGATTGTACAAATATTTAGTTTGTTCGTGTATTTGATTTGTTTGCTCATAGGCTATAAAACCCATAAAAACAACAAGTAGCAACATCAATGCAAAACCAAATTTGAGCTGGGTTTCTATTTTAATATTTTTAAGATTCATAGCATTTTTGTTAATTGAATTTTTTTCACTTCTCAATTCCCTGCATTATCATTTTTGATGCAGTTTAAATATGGCAGAATTTTCAATTTTTTCCTGGAAACCATTATTTGAAACAATATTTCTTTCTGTTTCTCCTGTTATAAAACAAGCATCAGGAGCCATGGATTTTTTCATTTTATCAAGTATAATCTGCTGACCTGTTTTATCATAGTAGAAAAGAATATTTGAGCACAAAATCAGGTTAAATGCCCCGAAGATACTTCCAGAAGGAAAATTTATTTTTGTGTCTAAAAGATCAAAAACTGAAAACTCAATATTTTGCTGAAGGCTTTTATCAATTTTGTACAATTTATTTTCCTTTGTAAACCATTTATCCAGGCGCTTCAAACTTACATTTGCAAGACTTTCTTCACTGTAAATGCCATTTTTTGCCAGCTCGATTTGTTTTTCGGACCTGTCGCTGGCAAAAATCCTGTAATTAAAATCAATTTGACTATTTTGTTTTAGCTCCTCAAGCAGAATAGTCAGACTGTAAACTTCCTGACCTGCCGCGCAAGCAGATGACCAAATACGGATTTCGTTGTTTTTTTTTCCTTTTAGGTCATTAAGCATCGATGGAAGAATGATATATTCGAGAGCAGAGAAAGTATATGGGTTTCTAAAAAACAAACTGAATGAATTGGAGAGTTTTTCTATCAACTGCTCTGCTTGGTAATCGTTGTTTTCAATCAGTAATGCATATTCATCAATGTTATCTACATTGGTCTTTTTCATCTGATATTCAATCATTTTATGTAAAAATGATCTATCATAAACTGAAAAATCAATGTTGGATTTTTCAAATATTATTTTCTTGATATGATCTGTTGGATTCGTCAATGGGTTGTATTTTAAAATTTTGATCGGTATCGGTCTTATGAAACAATTTTATATTTTTCAGGCTCACCGAGTTTTTTGAGCAAAAGATTTATTTCTTTTTTGAGCTCAATCATCTTTAATTCTCTTCCGACAGAGAGATCGTTAAAACGCTCAAGCTCATCCATCTTTTGTCTGAGATCACGTTCAGCATTTTTTCGTTCTGTGATGTTACGTGAAACGCCGATAATTCCTGTTGGTTTGCCTTCTGCATTGCGTAAAAACCGCATGGTCGATTCAAAATTGACTATTCTTCCATCTTTGTGTTTTTCATCAAAATTGACGAGGATAATTCTATTCGGATCTTCAGTACCTTTGGCCTCCAAAGCCATCTGCTCATAAAATATTTTTTTCAAATGAGCTGCAGATGCTGGTGAAACAGAATCCCAGAAAACCCGCGTCATATTCTCTTCTGAGCTGTATCCGCTGTGTGAAGGGCTGATATAGGTAATACGTAGATTAAGGTCAGCTGTAAAAATAACATCTGTGGAGTTTTCAGCAAGTATGCGGTATTTTTCCTCATTGGCTTTGAGCTGCAGACTGCTTTTTTTGCTTTCGGTAATGTCAGCAATGATGGTTGCAAATTGATACTTCACAGGAGAATAGGCGACAACTTCGTAATACTTATCCAAAGCACCGGAAAAGTCCTGAAAATTGAGAGGCTCGCCCGTTAATGCTACTCCCCCAAACTTTTCAATCCAGACAGGTTCAGTATCCGGAAGTACTTCAAGCACAGTTTTTCCAATACAGTTTTCTTTTTTTAAACCTGTAAGCCGCTCATAACTTTCGTTCATCTCAAGAAAGCGGTAATCAATGACTTCTCCTTTATCATTCAGTATTACTTCATGAAGTGCCAGACCCTGAAGCATGCCATTGACAAGCGTCTTAAACTTATGTTCGCTTTGGGCTAAAGCAATTTCTGCATTTTTTCGATCCGTTACATCGCTGATGAAGCCCATAAACTGCTCATCCGGCAGGCTTACAGCTTTTATTGCCCACCAAGCTTTCGTCCCATCTTTCTTCAAAATTAGAATCTCGCCATAAGCTTCCCCTGTCGTCTTCACTTTTTCGAAGTGTGCAATGCCCTTCTCTTTTGTTTCGGGGGCAAGCATCTCGTGCAGATGAATGTTTAGAAGTTCTTCTCTTGAAAAACCGCTCATTTCTACAGCGGCTTTGTTCATTTCAATATACTTGCCATCTTTGTTTACAATTAAAATGCCCTCAGGTGCATAATCAATGTATTTGCGGAATTTATCTTCATTGAAAATAAGCTCAGAGGTTTGCTTTTTTTGTTCTTCTTTTGCTTGCTTAACTTTTAGTGCTACTTTAACCGCAAAACTCAGATTTTTCAGGTTTTCTTTCAAAACATAATCCGAGGCTCCTTCCCGCATGCATTGAACAGCGGTTTCTTCATTTTGTGAACCTGTTAGAATAATTACCGGCAAATCCGGATCAAAGGCCTTGACAATTCTTAACACATCCAATCCTGTAAAATCAGGCATAAGGAAATCGGAAATAACAATATCTGGCTTGAATTTCTTTAAAGCATCTTGAAATTCTTTTGAAGTTTCAGCGTTTGAAGCCTCAAAAGTTAATTCTGATTTTAGTGCCTTAATAGCAAGTTCATAGTCTAATAATACATCTTCTGCAAAGAGTAACTTTAGTCGTTTATCCATAGTAAGAAAATTGAATTGTTTTTTACAGTTCATAAATGCAAAAGAGCGGCTTTCATGAAAAACCGCTAATTTACATTTGATTTGAAACAAAACCTAAAAAAGTTTAAGTTTTGTTAACATACCTTGAATGAAAACAGGTTTCGAGATTTCAAAACTGAGATTGTATCTTACAAATATTTGCAAATAAAGAAAATCCTATAAAAACGTCCTTTTTTGCTAAGTTTTTAAAAGAAACCCGGGTTTATTGTCAATTAAAAATGATCTTGAAACAAGGCAGTTTATCCTATTAAACTATCTGAAAACGATTTCATTGATCACTTCTTTGCCGACAGCCTTGTTCAGGTTTTTTATGATAAGTGTTTTTGCATACGAAAGCTCGTTGCGAATGGCATCGGAATCAAGATAGACAAAAAGTGTTTTTTTGTTAAAATACAAATCGGTGGTATGTCCGGCGATCATAGCACCCACAACGCTTTCCCATGAATTGATTATCCGAACACCATCAACTTTGTCCTGTAGATTATAAGTTCTGAAAACTTCTTCAATGGCTTTGCCTAAGCTTTGGTTGTTTTGATTTGTCATGTTGTAAGGTTTTATTCATTAGTTGGCATTACTTTTCCTGACTGCACTTCAAACAGCTTGTGATCAATGGTGCTTGCATCAAAAAGTCTTGTGATACGCTGTTTTTGTGTGTCTGTTATAAAAACCTGACCGAAACTATCCTGACTCACAAGGTTTATCAATTGGCCTACTCGCTGATCATCAAGCTTATCAAAAATATCATCAAAAAGCAATATAGGCTTGAATCCCATGATGTTTCTTGTGTATTCAAACTGCGCTAATTTGATGGCAATTACGAATGATTTCTGCTGGCCTTGTGAGCCAAACTTTTTAAGTGGAAAGCCGTTTATCAGCAATTGAAGGTCATCTTTGTGAATTCCTGATGTTGTATATTTCAGCTGTCTGTCCTTTTCAATTCCCGATTTCAGTGAATCGATCAACTGATTATCGAAAAGCCCGCTTTCGTATTGGATGTCAACTTCTTCGCTGCTTCCTGAAACGATATTGTAGTAATCGCCAAAGATTGGAATAAAAGTTTTGAGAAAACTATTCCTTTTTTCATGCAGGATTGTCCCTGATTTGTGCAGGTGGTCATCCCAGAGTCCAATCAGATTTGAATCAAAGCGGCCTGAATCGGCAAACTGACGAAGCAGGGTGTTGCGCTGAAGCAAAGCTTTGTTGTATTTAAGCAGTTCATCAAGATAAATGGGGTCTGACTGTGAAATCATTCCATCAATGAAACGTCGGCGCACTTCACTGCCTTCATTGATCAGATCGCGGTCGTAGGGCGAAATCATGACAAGCGGAATTTTACCAATGTGATCGGCAAGCCGGTCATATTCCTTTTTGTTAAATCTAAATGACTTTTTATGATTCCTTTTTTGAATACAACTCACAAGATCGGTATCGCCGTTTCTGCGATAATGGCCATGAACACTGAAAAAGTCATACCCATGCCGGATGTTTTGCTGATCAATATTGTTGAAATAGCTTTTGCAGAAGGATAAATAATAGATAGCATCAAGCAGATTGGTTTTGCCGGCACCGTTGTTTCCAATGAAACAATTGATCTTTTCCGAAAAATCCAATTCTGTTGAAGGACAATTCTTGAAATCAGTAAGTTTGAGTTGTTGCAAAAACATGCTTTCTTTGCTTTGGAGGGCAAAGATACGATAGTAAGCCAAAAAAAGTTCTATCTGCTGAAATTACTCAGATTGGTACTGATGGTAAGGTAGTTGGGTGAGCCAACAACGTGAAATGTTGACCTGCTGTAGTTGATGTTAAACTTCGAAACTCTGATGCCAACGCCCCAGCTAAAACCAATCATGGCTAGCCTGTCTGGAATTTGCATCTCCTGTCGCCGTTTATAGTTGTAGCTGCCTCTTAAAATTAAGTTTTTACCGATGTAAAACTCACCTCCTAAAACGATGTGCCGCATGAACTGATCAGCGAGTTTTTCAGCACCTTTACTTTCTGTTTTTGTGCCTGTAATCGGATCAATTTTTCCTTTCAGGTCAAGTGGATCATCATAGGTCAGATCCCACTGCTGCAGATTATCGTATATGAGAATGATGCGGAAAGGAACGTGGTCGAGGCGTTTTGAAACACCGAACTGCATGTTGAACGGCATGGTGCTTGCATCGCCAGGAAGATAGGATTTCATTTCACTTCCTATATTTCTGGCAGTAAGCGAAAAGAGCCAGCCTTCGGATGTTTTGTAAGTTCCGGCCACATCTACTGCCAGACCGAAAGAGGAGTAGGTCTCATATTGAGAGCCAACAAATTTAACTTGTGCTCCAATAGAAAAATTTGAGTCGAGCTGACGTCCCCAGCCCAGCATAAATGCATAATCTGAAGCACCAAAAGTGCCATCACGCTGACCTGCTTCATCGGCATATTCAAATTTCCCGTAGTTGTGGTATTGAAGAGATCCAACAAAGTTTCCAAGATTTGCGATTGAACGTCCATACTGTATGGAACTGAATCGGATGTCAGAAAAATAATCTACATACGAAAGGCTAAGCTGATTGTGCATTTCTGCATTGATAAGCGCAGGATTGAAAAGAGAAAGCTGAATATCACCATCGTCTATTGGCAGGGCGGTGCCTCCCAGAGCTGCAGCGCGCGCAGGTAAGGCGGCATTTAAAAAGTCATAAGTACCTCTGCCACCTATTTGTGCCAGCAATCCCAGACTGCTAAGCGTCATAATCACACTGATTAAAAGAACTTTATGCCTTAAGATAGTAGATAATTGTTTCATGCTTAAATTCTGGTAACTTAACGGAAACGTATGAAACCTGCCTTTATTGTAAGTTTTTCAGACAAATACTGTGATTAAAGAAATCGGACCTATTTCAGGAGTAATTTTTTAGTACTGCTTTTCCCGTCTTTATAATGCAGACTCACCAGAATATTGCCTTTTGGCAGCGTTGAAACATCGATAGTTCCTGAGTTTTCTGAAATGGAAAGCCTAAGCAGGTTTTTTCCATCAACAGAAGTAAAATGCATTTCAGAAACTGCATTTGTCACTGAGAGAATATTGTATTGTAAAACACCTTCTGCAGGATTTGGATAAATTGACCAGCGGTCATTTTCTGATTTCAATGAATTATCCAGACCAAGAATAGTTTTCCATTCGTCATAAAGTACTTGCAAAGAATCGATTGGCTCAACGCCATAGGGGGTTTGAGGCACATTGAGGTCGAGAAAGAAATTGCCGGCAACATCATCCGGATCAGCCATTCTGATAAAGGCTGAAAGGGAAGAAACGCCTTCGTTCAGACAGCGGGAATCTGCTCCGGGGACATTGGCACCTTGCAAAGCTGCCATAAGTTTGTCAGAAAGCATTCCTTCTGTGGCATTAAAACGTGCTTCCATCGAATCGATAATAGCCTGACTCAATAGAATATTTCCCTGAATTGCATAGTTTCTTCCTGTGATATGGCCTTTCCAGTTCATACTTGTTGCACCTGTGTAAGCAGCAGTGCGTGGATTGCCGTTTTCGTCCAAATCAACAATACCATATTGACGACGGCCCGGCAGACCCTGAACATCATTCGCAACCAGCCAATCGATAATCTGCTGTGGTGAATCGCCTGCCAGCATGCGGTTTCTGGCATTCACCTGATTTGCGGATATCCAATACGACTGTGTATGGATTGCACCTCTGCCAGGAAGAATGTCACTGATGATTTTTGCGCCACCTGCAATGGCTGTGGCATCAATGCAACTGGCACCCGCACTGCCCATTTGGCCTGTTACGGTATCAACAGCTACAATTGAGAATGTATCCTGGGCAAAAAGTGAGCCTCCGGAGAGCACTATTAAGATGAATAAAAGTCTAAGGTTCATATCTTTTAATATTTTTAAGGTCGTAAAAGTAATCGAATTTCTTGGTTTTGCGCAAACCGAAATATTTGAAAACAATTTTCAAAATAAATATTTCAATTATTTTTTATACGAATCCAAGAAAAATTAACTCCTAATACAGCAAATTAACCTTTGCCGGTTTCCTTTTTGTCTAATTTTACGACCAGTTTTAACAAATAAAACAAGTGCCTATGTCACTCTGGAGAGTTTTGCTTTGTATCATTTTCCCACCTTTGGCTGTGGTTGATAAGGGTTGCGGATCAGTTTTGATAGTACTTCTCCTTACAATAGCCGGCTGGATACCTGGTGTTCTGGCTGCACTCATAATTAACAATAAATCAAGATATTGAACAAACGGAATTTCATTCAATCAGCTCCTTACTTTTTTAGCCTTGTTTTCTTTATATTGTTCTTTTCTAATGGATTGAAAGCACAGGATAAAATTCTTCTTGAGCCTCAGATGCTGTATAACTTCAGTACAAAAGGTGAAGCAATATTGCTGATCGACGAACAGCAACTGGCAGGCGATCCGGCCAATGGGAGTGGCGGTCAGCCGGAAACGGTTTTCAGTGCCGGCTGGCCTGATGCAGCTATTTATTTTCCTGTGCGCGTCGCTATTGACCTCGGCGTAGAATATCAGCTATCGGATCTTTGGTTTTTTGACACGAATGATGCAGACTCTCTGTTTATTTATATTGGTAATCCTGCCGGATGGGATTTGCTTCACAGTTTCAATCTGAATACATTCAATCAGTGGAGAAGCGCACCAATCAATACGCTTAGCAGATTTGTGCTGCTTGAGTTCAAAAGTCCTTCCACACGTATTTCTGAGATTGTCCTCTATGGTACAGCCACAGGATCACCGGAACCACCACCGGTTCCTGTTATACAACAAGCATCAAAAATGGATGTTTTTCTGGGTGTTAATGGTTTTGTTGACGACCCGATCGACAAACTGCGTGTTGCCGGAAGCCTGCGTGAATACCACAACTGGGGCTGGGACGAAGGCAATCAGGATACGACCTATCCGGGCTTCCCCAACAACCAATATGCATGGAATCCAAGTTGGGTAAGTGGTCCGGGATGGGGATTCAATTTTGATGAATTTTATCAACAGCTTAAATCAAACAACATTTTTGTAAGTCCCGACTTGCAGGGCTCCGCGCCTTATATAACCGCTTTCAATGATTCGCTTGAGCAGCACAAACCACTCAGTCCGGGCGAAAATCCAGAAGATCCAGCCTCTTATATTGAGCATGCTGATTATATGTTTCAGTTTGCTGCCCGCTATGGAAAAACTACTGTCGATGCCGGATTGCTGAAGCTGAAACCGGATCAGCAACCACATACAGGTCTTGGTCTTGTTGAATACCTGGAAAACTGGAATGAACCCGATAAATGGTGGTTTACACGTGGAGGTTATTTTAACTGCATAGAATTTGCTGCCATGACCAGCGCCGATGCCGATGGTCACGAAGGTGCGCTGGGAGTTGGCAAAGGAATGAAAACTGCTGACCCAAACATCAGGATGGTGATGGGAGGTCTGGCAAGTCTCAATCTGGAATATGTGCGTTGCATGAAACTTTGGAGCGATTATAACCGACAAACAGGCTTTCCGGTTGATGTGCTCAACTTTCATCATTATTCAGGAAATGGACTTCACGGCATCAGTCCGGAAGAAGATAGTCTGAAGTTTAAACTGAAGAAAATTGTTGAATACCGGAATCAGTATCTCCCCGGAAAAGAAATCTGGCTGTCAGAGTTTGGCTACGATACCAATCCTGAAAGCGTGCAGGCATCAAGGCCTATCGATATGACAGACAGTTATGAAGTGCAGGGTCAATGGATTTTACGATCATATCTTGAGGCAGCCGCAAGTGGCATCGAAAGAGCACATATGTTTATGTTGCGCGATGTGAATGCTTTAAACCCAAACATTTATAACAGTTCCGGGCTTACCGGTGAGATTTGGTATGGACATCAGCCAAAGAAATCCTGGTATTATCTGTTTGCAATGAAAAATCAGTTGAGTGGATTGCATTTTCAACAGGAAATGCCTTCATCAGCGCCAGATGTGAATGTTTATCGCTTTCATTCTGATTCAGGTGATACGCTTGTTTATGCTGTCTGGTGCAAAACTTCAGAAAATTTAATAATCGAAGACTTCCATCTCGAAATAGGTCAAAATGTTGTTGCAACGATTATAACACCTGTTTTTGGCGATACACTCGGTTTGCAACAGTCTTTGCCGCTTGACAATGGAATTGTGCGTTTTACGGTAAGCGAGCGACCGGTTTTTATCAGGATACTTCCGGGCAATATAAGTCAAAATGTTGATCTGCATGGACAACTCAAAATATTTAACAGTGCAGAAAGTGCTTTGCCTGAATCAGATAACAGTAGTTTTTGTCTGAGAATTTTTGATGATCAGAATCAACCTGTCACAGAAAAGATGTGTTTGCCAAATGGACAGCATAATTTCACTTTCGAAGGACTTGAAGCAGGAATGCCTTATAAAATCAGGTTATGGGAACAGACAAATACAGGAAAACTTGGTGGCTCATGGATGTGGAACAATTGGCGGGGCGTCACCTCTTTGGATGCACTCATTGTGAACTATATGTCTGTTGGTCATCCGGTGGTGGAAAGTATGCAATGGATCGGACAGCCACCCTACAGTCAGCTTTTCAGAAATGTGGCTGATGTAAACAACAGCGGAACGCTGACTTCTTTAGATGCATTGATTACGCTCTACAGATCAGTTGGCTTTTCAGAAGTAAATCCTTTTCCGGGTGGGAAACATAATTTTCAGCTTTCTGCCTCCTTTGTCGAAAATTCAAATGAGCTGGTTTGGCCGCAAAGTCCTGAAATGCTGTTTCAGCCTTTTGGGCTTTATCAGGCTGATTCGGATGATGAGAGCGTTTTCTACGAACTCCAATTGAATGGATTAGCCTCAGGTGAAAAGTTTTTGAATATTTATTTCACAGTCACAGGAGATGTAAACATAAGCTTCGAACCATAGTTTGAAAGCATTAAAACCTGCCCAGAAATTACCTTTTTGCCTTTACAGACAAATTAATTTTCAGATTCAATTTTTAGAATCAGCGCTGTATAAATGGATTCATTCAACTCTTTTCGTGCGGAGAAGAAGATTTTTCTGCCATCTTTTTTTGTGATCTGAAGGCATGGCAATTGGTGCTCATTTAATATCAATTTTACACTTTCGCCTTCATTTGTTTTGAAATAACCTTTATTGACTTTGCCAGCCGAGAAACCGTTGGTTCGGATACTTATTGGAGGAGTTTCTTCAATCATTTTCAGGGAGGCAATCTCAGAAAACAAAATCTTTTCACCATAGATGCCTTTGATAACAACTTCATTTTCACTGATTATCATCTTGTCTTCTTTCAGTCCGACAACAAAAATACCTGCCACAAAAACCAGACTTGTAAACAGAATAATCATTGAAGCGTAAGTAGATTTTCTATCTGAAGAATGCCTGTAACTTTTGCTTCGCCAGGCAAGAACGATATAGGCTGAAATGGGATATACTGCCAAGAAAATACTTGCAATTGTTTCATTGATAGCATAAAACAAAAATATCCCCAGAATCAAAAAGGTGCTTCCAAGAAAAAGATGAAACTTCTTGAAATAATTCAGAAATGCTTTGAGATCAAACTTTTTCCGTTCTTCCTCGCGCATGGAATTATAGCCTGAGAGGAGGTGTTTAGCGTTTTTTTCAGTAATCAGATAACCAAGCGACGCAAAAAGAATTGCCAAACCAATAATTATGTATACCATATTCACAAATTTGTCAGCAAATCTATTAATTTTTGCTGAAAAAGATATCCAGATGGTTTGCTTAAAAGTGCAAAATATTTTGAATAGAAAAACTTTTGAAACCCTTAAAAAATTGCTGAATCAGCACAATTCCAAGGTTGTGAAAGGAATCAAATAATATATTTCAACAGAAAAACTACTTAACGTTAAATGAAAGCAGTTTTTCGTCGCCAATGAAAAGCTCAAAATGATCGTCAACCTTTGTTGGACCAACGCCTTCAGGAGTGCCAGTGAAAATATAATCACCTTTGCGGATGGTCACAAACTGAGAAACATAGGAGATGATTTTGTCAAAACTGAAGATCATGTCTTTGCTGTTGCCTTTTTGACGCCATTCATCGTTAATTTTCAGGCCAAATTCAATGTTGTTGAGGTCTTCAAAACTTTTCTTGGGAAGAAACTTTCCTATGGGCGCCGAGAAGTCAAAAGCTTTTGCAATTTCCCAGGGCAATCCCTTTTTCTTGCAGTCATTTTGCAGGTCACGGGCAGTAAAGTCAATGCCGACGCCAATTTCATCAAAATATTTATGTGCAAATTTCTCGCTGATACTGCGTCCGGTTTTGTTGACTTTTAAAACCAGTTCTACTTCATAATGGATGTCATTTGAAAACGCAGGATAAAAAAACGGATTGTGCGGCGGGAGGAGCGCTGTATCGGGTTTCATGAAAAAAA
>JAGXRB010000158.1 GCA_018336075.1 Bacteroidota bacterium | reverse complement strand
TACAATCAATGTTTTCTGGGCTGCCAGGTCGCGAATGAAGAAGCTGCGAAAACCTTTCCACCAGCCATAGTGATAAACAGCAGAATCCGATTGTGTACGAATGCGCCAGCCAAAGCCGTAATTATCCTGACGACGCCTGTGTGAAGGACTTCCCGGCGCATAGGCTTCAGCAAGAATTTCGGGGCTGACCAGAATTCCTCTGTTCAGAGCAATCTCATAATTATACAAATCACCCACTGTGGAATACATTATTTTATCTCCCATTACTCCGTTGAGGTAATCATTGGCTACTTTCACTAAACGGCGGCCACGTGAATCGTAGCCCGAAACACCCTCTTCAATATAGCCCTTTATAATGCTATCAGCAGGTATCCGGTAAACAAAAGAATTTTGCATATTGGCAGGAATGAAAATATTGTTTTTCATAAAAACATCAAAATCCGTTTTAGTCACGCGCTCAACAACTGAAGCAAGCAACGCATAATTGGTATTGCAATAATGAAACCCACCATTTGGTTTGAAATAGGGAGAAGGTTTATACTGAACAAAAAGCCGGATCATCTGATCGTTTGTAAGCGGCAATCTTTTGTCGGGCCAGTATTCATCAGCCAGAGATTCGTAGCGTGCAATTCCTGAACGATGTGTAAGAAGTTGCCGAACGGTTATTCCTTCGTAAGGCCATTCCGGAATATAATTTCTTATATCTGTATCATAATCCAAAAGATTGTCTTGCTTAAGCATCATGATGGCTGTAGCAGTAAACATCTTTGAAACCGATGCCAGTTCAAACCTGCTGTCAATTTCCAAAGGATCGCGGCTTTTTACCGGATTAGCATAGCCAAATGCTTTTTGATAAATCAGACGACCTTTTTCGGCATAAAGCACAACGCCGTTAAATCCTGTTAGATTTTGCAGCTTGGTAAAAACGCTGTCTACCTGCTTTGCTTTCCTTTGAATACGTTTGCTATCAAGTTGTTTGTAGATTTGTGAAGCTGGCAATATGTTCATTTGCCTGATATCTTCCAGAACTGATTCATCGTTAGAATCAAACTTACAACCCTCAACCCAGATTATTAAAGATATAAATATCAAGTATTTAAGCCAACTTCGCATCCTTTTACTTTCAGAGCGGCAAAAATACCTTTTTGTGTCGGTGAAAAAACATATTAGAAATAAAAAAATGTTAACACAAACACTATAATGCTTCAATCACTTCTCCGATGCGTGCGCTTATTTCTGCTGCCAGCTTGGTAAGTTGATCGTTTCCAATCATCTGAATCATTCCAAGAGGCTCCATTGCTGCCACTTCGATAGCGCCACCACCCTGATCAATTACCACGACGTTACAAGGGAGAATGACGCCCAGCTTATCTTCCATCCTTAATGCTTTATGGGCAAAATGAGGGTTGCAAGCTCCCAGAATCGTATAAGGCTTAAAGTCGGCATCAATTTTTTCTTTTAAGGTCGCCTTTACATCAATTGTTGTGATAATGCCGAAGCCAATTTCCTTTAAGGCTGCTGTAACTTTTGCTATAACGGCGTCAAATTCGCCATCTATTGTTTTAGTTGTAAAATAGTTCATCCGGGGCATGTTTAATTTTTGCAAATGTACTGTTTTTGATAAAAAATGGCGAAATATTCAGTTTGGATACTATTCTATCCATAAAACAGAGTTGTCAGTGCCAAATTGATTTTCTTCGTAGTAGGGATTGTCAGGATCTATAATCCATTGTCCGTCGACTACAAATTTATAGCTGTATCTGCCAGGTTTAAGATATGCAGGAAGGAGCCAAACACCATTTTGACTGCTCATCCGCATGCCATGTGTGTTCCAATTGTTAAACGTACCCGTTACGAGCACTTCTTTAGCCTTTTCGAAGCCTTTGAGCGTAAACACATGATTTGGTTTTACAACTAATATCGAATTTTCGAAGTCCCCCGAACCACTCGTATTTGGATTATCGGGATCTGTCATCCATTTACCATCGGCAATAAATTTATATTCGTAGTTGCCCGCAGCCAAAACGTAAGGCAAAATCCAGCCCTCATCAGTTGGCATCATTTTTAGTTCGCTATTCTGCCATTCATTAAAACTACCTGCAACATTTACCTGCTTTGCATTTTTAAACCCGTTCAAAATGAAATACATGGTATCGCCAATAGCCATAAAGGAGTTTTCATTTCCATGATCGTCTTTTCTCAAAACAGCATTTTTTGGGTCTGTGATCCAATTGCCATCTACAATAAATTTATAGGCATGCGTGCCTTCGCGCAGATAAAGATGCCGTTCCCAGCCTTTTCGGGTTTTGTTCATTTTTATTTCGCGATTTTTCCAGCCATTGAAACTACCAGCTACAACAACACTTTTTGCATTTTGAAACCCTTCAAGGACAAAGCTGTAATTATAGCAGAAAGCAACAGAATTCCAGCCCCTGTGCCCATCCTTTTCTCTTGTTTTGTTTTCAGGATCATGCATCCAGCGCCCATCAACGATGAACTTATAATAATATTTACCCGGAGAAAGATTTATACAAGCGACCCATCCGGAATCAGTTAATTGCATAGGTTGCTCCGCTGTGCTCCAGTTATTGAACGAACCTGAAAGTACTACTTTCCCTGTCTTTGAGTTTCCTTTAAAAATAAAGCAGGCACGACCATCCTTATAAACAAAGCTTTGGAACTTATTAAAGGTATTTATACCATAAACCTCATCAGTAGCAGCAATTGCAGGCGGTGGCGGTGGTGGCAAATAAGTGCCGGATAAAATTTCTGTCCGGCTCAATTGACTAGATTCGTTTTCAGAAATAAGTTTTCTGGTAATCTCAAATTTTCCACTGCGAATTTCTTTTACTTCCCAACCAGCGCTGTCGTGAATGAACTTAAATTCCCGGGCAAATATTTTCTTAAGCAGTGTAGTATCCACATCATAAAGCCGTGAGAAGCTTGCACGCTGTTCTGTGTTCCAGTCAGCATCTACAGTAAGCACCAGTTTGCCTGATTCGATTCTGCCGGATTGTTCAGGTTTTGTCTGCGCCCACAAACCATTTGCCACAAGCAGCAACAGGCTCATAACATATATGTGATAATCCCTTTTCATTCTTTTACATTTTTGTAGAACTGAATACCCATCTGCTTGTTTTTTAAATCTAAAAAAACAATCCCCTGCTCAAAAAAATCACAACCAAGCATACCGTCAATTTCTATGCCATATGCATTTGACATAGCCTTAAGGCTTGTAACCATCGTCTGCATACCAGTGATGCGATGCTTTCCTACTGAAAAATCATTCATGATACCATGAAAAACTTCGACCATATTGCTACCCGCGCCTCTGAGTGATGACCGGCGTGTTACTGAAATTGTATTCAGGGCTCTGTCGGGCAGACTGCTGCATAAAACATTTGACTCAGCACCGGTATCGAGACAAAAGGTGTAGCTGCTTTTACCTATTTTGGCCTGAATTAAAAGAATCCCATCATTGTTATAAACAGGCAAACTCAGATCAATTGATGGTCTGATGCTTTCAATATTCAACCTTTTTCCGTTGTTATCGGTTTTGTGCAACTCAAGTACGTTGGCTTGCAGATCGATTACAATTTCAAAATCCTTTAACATCGAAAGACCATAAAATCCTAGGATTTTTACATTTCTTACACTTTCAAGATGACCAAGATCAACGATGTCTGCATCAATATTCTCATATACAATATCGGCCATCTGGATTCGTCTGATCTTGTTTTTCGAAACAGTCTGAACCTTACCTGTGACACCTCCGGAAACTGAGCCAGCTATTTTTCGGCCATCTCTGAAATATATACTGTTAAGCACCAGTTTCATCGATCCGGTATCAAGAATAAGATTGCCTTTTACGCTGTCCACAGTGGCTTCAATAAGTATCAGTTTTCCGGCACGCTTTAATGGGATCACAATTGAATTTGAACTAACAATCGCTTTGTTCTGAGTCAAAACTGACATTGTTGGCTCCCACTTCATCAGGGCCATATCTTTACAATGCACAACTTCATCAACTTTGGCATAAATTGATAAATGCATTAAAAAAACCAGCCCTGATAACCAGAATTTCGTCATGGCCAAAATTGTGAAATTACTCGAACAGCAAAAGTATTGCAAAAGTTGCTCTTGTTTCATTAATAAATAAGATTATTAAGAGACAAAGCCTTAAACTGAAAGTTGCAAAAAACCACTTCAGCTGCATCAATGCCACACTTTCGGCAAAAAACATACCTTTGCAGCACAAAAGAAAATTATGAGAAATACCCTTCTGGTTTTATTGATACTATCGATGACCTCGTGCGCAATTCAAAAAAAAACAGTTGATACTATGCTTGCAGCTGAGAGTGCAACTGCTGCAGGCGACCATAACAAAGCCTTAGAATTGTGGGAGAAAAAAATAACTGAAGATGAACTTGCAGGCCGCGAAACCACTACGCAGGCATACGATAAAGCCGGACATGCAGCCTTAGCTGTGGGTGATACAATCAAAGCCGAAAATCATTTTAAACTCGCGGTATATCATAAAACAGCATCTTTGAAAACATGGCTCTTTTTAAGTGATTTCTACCGTAAAGCTGACAACCTTTCACTTGAGGTGATGACGCTTGAAGGTCTGTTAAAAAACTATCCAGAAAAACCCGAAACAAAAAATGCCATGCCTTTACTTTTTGAACTTTACACCCAAACACAACAATGGGATAAAGCTGTCGAAACATGGTCGCATATCAGGCCTGAAAATCAAGATGAAGATGTGTTAAATAATTGGTTAATAGTCAATAAAGCATTAAAAAATAATGATGTATGCAATGAAACTTCTTCTCTTTTGCTCACTAAAAACCCTAATAATACAGATGCACTTGACTGGAAAGCAATTCAGCTTTATGACCTTGGAGAAAAACGATACCAGCAGGAAATGACAGCCTATGAAAGGAATAAAACCCGAAAACAATATGCCACATTGTTAAAGGGTTTAGAGAAATCGACCAATGACTTCAAGGAATCGCTGAAACTTTTTGAAAGACTATACAAAATTAAGCCTGATAAGGCTTATGCACTCTATATGGGCAATATTTATGCGCGTTTCGGCGATGAAAAGAATGCCTCAAAATACCATAAGCTCGCCAATTAAATAAAAAAAGAAATCATCAGATAGATTATGATAGAAGACACTAATACCGACAGAACGGAAATATCAGGACTAGGAGAGTTTGGCCTGATTGATCATCTTACAAAGGAAATAAAAATCGTGAATTCATCCACCGTAAAAGGTGTAGGCGACGATGCTGCCGTCATTGACAACACAGGCTTTCAAACCCTGGTTTCTGTAGACCTGCTTGTGGAAGGCGTTCATTTTGACCTCTCTTATACTCCACTCCGACATCTTGGCTATAAAGCTGCTGCAGTCAATATTTCAGATATTGCAGCCATGAACGGCACTGCCCGACAGATGGTGGTTGGAATTGCATTATCCAACCGCTTTTCGCTTGAGGCTGTTGAAGAAATTTATGAAGGAATCCGAATGGCCTGTGCGCGCTACAAAGTTGACCTTGTTGGAGGCGATACTACTTCGAGCAAATCAGGCCTGTTTTTATCAGTAACGGTTATTGGACAAGCAAAAACAGAGGATATTTGTTACCGCAGCGGAGCAAATACAGGCGACTTACTGTGCGTGAGTGGTGATCTCGGTTCAGCTTATATGGGTCTGCTATTATTGGAAAGAGAAAAAGCCGTTTTCAAGGCAAACCCTCAGGCACAACCCGATCTCGAAGGACATGATTACGTCCTTGAAAGGCAGCTTAAACCAGAACCCCGGGCAGATATGGTTCAGATACTGCGCGATGCCAATTTGAAACCTACTTCAATGATTGATATTTCAGATGGATTAGCCTCAGAAATCCTGCATCTTTGTAAGGCTTCAGAAACAGGATGTCAGATATACGAAGACAAATTACCCTTTGATCCAACTACACTTAATCTGGCTGAGGAGTTCAATATGATTCCTGCCATAGCTGCGCTCAACGGAGGAGAAGACTACGAACTGCTTTTTACTGTCAGTCAGTCTGATTTTGAAAAAGTCAGAAAAATCGATGGAATCTCCATCATCGGCCACATGACAGCCAATATTGGCCAGGCCCATATGGTCACCAACGATGGTCAGGTAATAGAGCTCACTGCGCAGGGCTGGGATGCATTAAAGAAAAACTAAAGCGTCAATAAGATGGAACCCGCACCCAATGCTGCAAAGCAACTGCAGGCCATCATCGCCTCGATACCACACAATCCGGGTGTTTATCAATATCTGGATGAGCTGGCTAAAGTGATTTATGTTGGCAAAGCCAAAGACCTTCGCAAGCGTGTTTCAAGTTATTTCAGCAAGGAACAAACAGGTAAACTTCGGGTGCTTGTTCGTCGCATACATGACATACGTTTCATTGTTGTTGAAACTGAATCAGATGCTCTTTTGCTCGAAAACAACCTTATCAAGCAGTTTCAGCCACGCTACAATGTTTTGTTGAAAGATGACAAAACATATCCATGGATATGCATTAAAAATGAAGCCTTTCCAAGAATTTTTTCCACACGTAATCTGATACACGACGGCTCGGAATATTTCGGCCCTTACGCTTCAGGGAAAATGATGAAGGCACTGCTTGATCTCATCCGTCAGCTTTATCCAATCCGCTCATGCAGCCTCAATTTATCTGAAAAGGCCATAGCCGGCAAAAATTATAAAGTTTGTCTTGAATTCCATATCGGAAATTGCAAAGGACCTTGTGAAGCTTTACAAAGCAGCGAAGATTACAATGCCATGATGAAAGAAATTCGTCAGATTATTCGCGGAAACATTCAGGCTGTTGTGCGTGAGATGAAAACCCAGATGATGGATTTTGCCTCGAAAATGGAGTTTGAAAAGGCACAACTGCTTAAAGAAAAGTTGGCTTTGCTCGAAAATTACCGCAGCAAATCGGTTGTTGTAAACAGCACAATCGATAATGTTGATGTGTTTTCGATACTCGATGAGCCTGAAACGGCATGGGTAAACTACCTCAAAGTGATTGAAGGCGCCATCGTGCAATCGCATTCGATCGAAATAAAAAAGAAGCTTGACGAAAGTCCTCAGGAGTTAATTCTGCTTGCAATAACCGAAATGCGACAGCGGTTTGTGAGTATTTCTCCTGAAATTATCCTGCCATTTGATCCTGGATTTAGTTTCTTTGACGTTAAAATCACTGTCCCGCAAAGGGGAGAAAAGAAGCAACTTTTGGAGCTTTCCGAAAAGAATGCAAAACATTATAAGATGGAAATCGAAAAGCAACGGAGCCTGATCGATCCGGAACGGCATCAAAAGCGCATTCTGTTGCAATTGCAGCGAGATTTGCGCATGTCAGTACTTCCCGATGTGATAGAGTGTTTCGATAATTCCAATTTTCAAGGGGATTATGCTGTTGCTGCGATGGTACAGTTTAAAAACGCAAAGCCAAACAAAGCTGAATACAGACATTTTAACATCAAAACTGTTGAAGGCCCCAACGACTTTGCCTCAATGGAAGAAATTATCGAGCGACGCTACAGCCGCCTTCTGAGAGAAGAAAAACCACTGCCTCAACTTATTGTTATCGATGGTGGAAAAGGCCAGTTGAGTGCTGCAGTTAAAACGCTTGAAAAACTTGGCCTCAGAGGCAAAATAACCATCATTGGCATCGCAAAAAGACTTGAAGAAATCTATTTTCCCGGTGATCAGGTTCCAATTTATATTGACAAAAGATCCGAATCACTCAAAATTATCCAGTTTTTACGTGACGAAGCACATCGCTTTGGCATCACGCATCACAGGAAAAAATTTGAGAAGGGATTTGTCAGTTCAGAGCTCAATCAAATTAAGGGCATTGGTGAAAGTACTGCCCAAAAACTGTTGCTTCACTTTAAATCTTTTAAAAATATTTCAGCAGCAAGTCCGGATGAACTCGAAAAAGTTGTTGGTAAAGCAAGGGCAAAAGTGCTGACAGATTATTTTCAATCAAAAGAAAACACTACGCCTGAAAGCTGAAAAATGGATTTCATTTGGCATTTGTTTACCACATAAACAAAGAATTATTTAAAACACACACCAATATGACCCCAAAGCAATTTGAAAATAAACTTTTGCAATGGCTGCCCTTTTTTGTTGTTGCATTAATTTTTGGCTACCTCTCCTATTTTTCCCAAGACTCTTATGGAGGTGGAGATGACCTGCATCACTACCGCATTTCCCGCTATGCATTTCAAAATCCTTCATTCTTTTTTGATCTTTGGGGCAAACCTGTTTTTACATTTCTGAGCGCTCCATTTTCACAGTTTGGATACAATGGCACCAGGTTCTATAATTTAATGGCTGCTTTGCTTACCGTATTTTTTACATGGAAACTTGTTTCAAGCAAAGGAATGAAAAACGCATGGATGATCGTTCCATTCATCTTTTTTGCTCCGGTTTATGCTTCAATGATTCCAAGTGCAATGACCGAAATCACGGGTTCGATGTTTCTGGCGCTTGCTTTGATGCTCTACTTCCGCAAGCAGTTTTTGCTTGCTGCTATCATTATTTCATTTTTGCCATTTGCACGGATTGAGGGACTGTTTATTCTGCCTCTTTTTGGTTTGATGTTTTTGATCAGAAAGCAGTGGACTGCCATCCCGTTTCTTCTAACAGGTGTTTTGGTCTACACTGTGATTGGAGGCTTTTTTTCAGGTGATTTCCTGTGGTTGCTTCACAAATTCCCCTATTCTTCAAAATCAGCAGGAATCTATGGCAGTGGAAGCCTGCTTTATTATATCGACCGGTCAAAACTTATCTGGGGTATTCCATTGACCTTGTTGTTTATTGTGGGCTTACTCAAACTTATTTTTGATTTTGCAAAAACAAAATTCTCAAAAGCGAATCAGCTTCTGGATGATTTTGTATTGATTTTTCTTCCCATTCTCGTGATTGTTTCGTTTCACTCCATCACTTGGTTTCTCGGTTCAGGCGCTCTGGCACTTGACAGGTTTATGGCTATGGTAGTGCCTCCGTTTGTTGTTTTAAGTCTGAGTGGCTACAATTTTTTTGAGAAACACATCACCTTCGGCAAAAAATGGGCCGCGGTCTCATTTAAGATTATTATCCTGGTATTTGTTGTGCGAACTACGTTTTTGATGTATCAGTTGCCAGTGCCAATTTCAGCAGAAAAAGACGCCATATCGCAAGCTTGCAAATACATTCTTGACAATAAACTTGACGACAGAATGATCTACTATTACGATCCAAATGTGTTTTTTATACTTGATATTGATCCTACTGATGATTCAAGAATCAGGGAAGCTATTCCGGACTTCCTCAATCCAGGAAACGAAATGATACATGGCAGCATCCTATTCTGGGACAGTCATTTCAGTCCTGGTCAGGGAAATTTACCACTTGAAAGAATTCTTGAAAACGAAAATTTCAAATCTTTGGGTGTATTTAAACCTAGTCCCGATAGTGGGGAAAGGGAATCAAATTATATGGTTTATCTTTTCGAGTTTAATTGATGCACCAAAATTGACCTACCCTATTTTTTCCTGCAAAACGACTTCAATTTTATCATTGCCAAATTCGTCAGATGGCTGCACTTTATGTGGCTTCACTGTTGATTGTTTCACTGATCCAAAAAATCATTTTACAATGGACATTGCCACTGCTAATGAAAAATTCTGATTGGTGTTTGCTGAAAAGGGATTGCCTTAATTTGCAGATTCATGCGTGTTTGCGTCCATTTCAAATCCATGTGTGGCTGTTTCAAGGTCGCTTACCTGCATTGGTTTTGCAAAATCAATTGTTGGTACTGGAAGTGCCGGAGGCGTTTTTGTTGTCATAGGAATCATGTCAACCGGACTGTTGTTGAACCATTTTTGAACATCATTCATACTATTGATTTCATCAGTCTTGTATTCAAAAGCAAGAAAAACTAAAGAGAGCACAATTATAGCACCGATCTGACGAAAAATTAAAGACTTATTCTCGATGTCTGTTTTAGTAAATTTCTTTGCAATCATAAAAACTGAATTTTAGCACCTTATTGAATGCAAACGATTGCAAAATAAAAATATTGCACTAAAACAAAAACTATTTTAAAAAATCAAGGTCAAAAAAAAACACCTCTTACAAGGTGTTTTATATTTAATTGCAAAACTTTCTTATTGTAGGGTAAAGCGAACTGGCAAGTTAAATGAAACCCTTACTGCCTTACCACGCTGGCGGCCCGGAGTCCATTTTGGCATTGTTTCAACAACGCGGATAGCTTCCTCATCGCAACCGCCTCCAATACCACGAAGAACTTTAACGTTGGATACTGAACCATTGGGTTCGACAACGAAATTAACAAACACACGACCTTGAATGCCGCTTTCACGCGCCATAGGCGGATATTTGATATTTCGCGCAATAAATTCCATCATTTTGGCAGCACCACCCGGAAATTCAGGCATGGATTCAACGACAGTAAAGATTTCAGTTTCCACAACTTCTTCTTCCTGACGCACTGGTGGCACATATACCTCGATAGCGACTTTTTGGTCAACTTCAACATTGATATCAACGTTTTCCACCTCAACATCATCTTCAACTATCTGAAGAACGGTGACTTGCTGTGGTGGCGGTGGTGGTGGTGGTTTGACGGTTTGATCTGTAATGGGGATAATTTCTTCCGGAATATCCTCCACCATTCTTTTTGTCAGATCAAGGGAACGCTTGTCATAATTTCTGTACTCGAAGGCCAGAAACACAACAGCCAATGCAATAATCAAACCTATTTGCCTGAACAAAAGCCTCTTGGGTTCAAGATCTGCTTTTGGTGATTTTTTTACTTCCATAATGCTTTCAAACTAAATTTATTATTTGAAAAATAACGGGGCTAAATTAGTAATTAATCATAAAACCCGTTCACTCTTTTTTTATTTTTTCTATTTAGCAGCATAAATAGTGCCACTCCACTAATTGTACCTGCAACATTTGCGTAAAAATCAAAATAATTACCATGTCTGCCAATGAAAACATAATACTGCAACAACTCGGTCAATCCACCATATGCAATTCCTGTAAGCAAGGTAATAACGATAACATAACGATGGTTTCCCTTGAAATATTGCGCTCTGCTTCCATGCATCACCAGAAAGGAAAACACACCAAAAAAGAACAAGTGAACTACTTTATCAGGAGACATCCAGTCCCAGAAACTTTTGACTTCAGGAAAATAATTTCCTGGAAGACCCGTGATAAGTATTACGAACAAGGCCCAAAGAATAGCAGGCCATTGATTTATAAAAAACCTCTTCAAAGAGCTCGTCTGAATCAGCCTTCGATAAGCGCTTTATAAGCACTGGCATCAAGCAAATCATTCACCTCGTCAACATTAGTCATGTCAACTTTAACAATCCAACCCTCACCATAAGGATCTTTGTTGATCATTTCAGGAGTGTCTGAAAGTGCCTCATTGTACTCAGTAATGGTTCCGCTAACAGGCATGAAAAGATCAGAAACGGTTTTTACAGCCTCTATGGTTCCAAAAGTATCAGAAACATCAAGAGTTTCATCAACAGTTTCCACTTCAACAAATACGATGTCGCCCAATTCTTTCTGCGCAAATTCTGTGATGCCAATAACGCACTTATTTCCTTCTACACGAACCCATTCGTGGTCTTTTGTGTACTTAAGTTCAGCAGGGATATTCATAATAATTCATTTTATAGTTTAGCTGTCAAAATTATGACTTTTATTCTTTGTGAATTTGGATAATCGCAAATTATACTGAATCCAGATAAGCTTTATTGTGCAAGGTTGAAGCGCATTGTTACACCGGCAAAAGTATTTGAGTTTTTAAACTGTGATGAAATAAAAGGATCTGAAGCATCACGTTTAAAAAACACTTGTAAATTAAAACGGTTACTGATCATGTAGTCAGCGGTAAAGTATAGATTTGTTTTGTATTGTCCAGCTGAAATCTGGCTGTTTTTCTCATCTACCCTGCGTAAAGTTGTTATATCCGTGCGGAAACCAAGATCAAGTTTTAAAATAAGATCATTTGTTGAGCGCGTTCCTGCACCTCCTGTAATTGATGAAATAATAAGCGCAAGATTGCGGATACGATAGCCTGTTCCAATAATGATTTCGTTTCCGGCAACTTCAGTTAACTGGTTGTTAATAAAGCTCATCGTAAGGTTGCGCTGTTTCTTGTACTCAACCCTGGCGGTCATGCTGTTGTGTAAGCCAACATCAATTCCAAGAAGCGGAGAAAACTGTTCTGTAATAACAATCTGTCCCAGATCGATCTGACCAATGAAAATATTGCTGTTTTTATACGTCTTGATAAGATTATTTGGATCAAAATCAGTGTTTGTCCGCCATGAATTTACGGAGTATGTTGACCTGTACGCATGTGTGATATTGACTGTTTTGAATAATTTCTGCACTGCAGGAATAACTGTCAGACCATTATAACTTAGCGTCCAGTTAGGCATTGGAAATTTCGGAAATGGATTCAAAGCGATGCTTCTGGCTTCTTTACCTGAATAAGCAGACATGAATGAGTATAGTACTACTTCCTGTGAAATTGCACCATAACCATATGGATAAAAATCACCGCCAACAGAATCATAAACATATCTTTCACCATCTCTGACCCAATCCGGGTTATTGTATGCCAGTCGTTCTGCAACAGCCATTCTGCTTTCAAGCATTTTGTCGAACAGCTCAGATTTTTCGTCCTTTCCGGCTTTCACAAAAGATGTATTCCATAAAGCATAAGAGATACTGAAATTACCTGCTTCAACAGGAGAAAAAGATTGGAAGGCACCACTGGAATCGGCTCTAAAATATTCAGAGAAATTTAAAGCTTTTGTACGATCACCATTCACATCCAGACGCATGCCTGGGACTGGCTCAAGATTGATTCTATACCCAAGATTTTCCGTATACTTTCTGGCAAAAGCCTGATTTAACAACGTGTCACGTGAAAGCCAGTTATTTGCTACAGCAATACTTCTGATGTCATTTTCACTTCCAAAAACAAACCCAAGACCTGGAGCCTGTTGTGCAAAATTTAATCCGAAAAGATCAGGTTCAGGCATGAAGCCTGGCAGATATTGTCCGTTGCTTTGGGTATAATTTATGCTACCTCTTTTAACACTCATTGCCAGTTTCAACACCTGCTCACCCACAACTTTAAAGTAGTTGATTGATGGCTTTTTGTCTGTAGTATCTGAAGTTGCTCCACCTTTTGGCTGTGGCTGTTCGGCTCCCGGACGCACCCCGGCACCTGGCCTAGGTGCTGGACCGCCTCCTCTGCCTGTTCCTCTTGGCGGCGTGTTTAGCTTTTGGAAATACCCTACTTTATTGTACAGGCGCAGAAAGTCAATGTTACCATTCAATTGTTTGGTATTTTGATTTTCAATCGAGTTACCGATCCTCTGCTGAACTGAAAGTGGTGATGCCAGCCAGGTGAACATGCCCTGATAACCAGCTGTAGCACTTATAAAGTTAAAAATTGGGATCTTGTTGATTGGAATATTATAATTAACTTTTATGACCTGATTAAAACGGTCCTTACTACCAAGGTTTAAAATGCTATTCCAGATTGTATCTCTGTTCATATTCCATTCATCCGTTCCCCTGTCAGGATTACCAGCTGGTTCATAGACATAAGCGTTCGCTCCTGCCGAATAATCTAGGGTAATGCTTCTGGTTAAATCAAATTTCAGGTCATAGTTTCTGTTCCATGTCCATTGCTTTGCGAAAATCGGGTAAGTGATTACGTCTCCCTCACTTTTATTGCGGTATTTCTTTTCATTATCCTGTCTGTTCATGTCAGTTCTGAAAGAAATATTGCGCGGCAAGTAAAAAAAGTTAAAGTCTTTTACCAATTGCATTACAGGCTTGCTTGCCCATTTTGCCCTTTGGAATGGCTGAACATTTTTGGGATTGCTATTATAATTGTAGCCCAGGCCACCCCGATATAAAAGCCTTCTGTCATACTCAACATCAATATTCTTTTGGAATAGTTCACTATACGAAAAGGACACATTCCAGTTTTCAACATCATAAATTCTGGCAGCTGATGGACTGGCACTTGTTCTTTCTTTGCGCACATTCACAAAGTTTAAGTTCTTACGCATAGTAAAGTCATTTGTAAGATTCTTAATTGAATCCTGGTCATTCTTTGTATCGAAAGAACGTAAAATATCCTTTTGTTTCACATCTGGATCAAGAGGATTATACTCCGGTTTGATGTGAGATTCGCCATAATCAAAGTGCATCGGAATTCTTAACCCAACATCCTGAGGGAAAAACTTACCCAGGTCTATGTCTGTTGCAATATCAAAGTTCGTAGCTGCCTCACGTGCTGTTTCATTAACTTTCATTTCGAGGCTTCCAAAGCCCGGGGATGTATGAGATCCTGAAAGCACAACCCTTCCAAGGTCGGCTAATACTGTTTCAATGCGAGCCGATGAAGCCCATCCGCCTTTACTGTTAAAATCTGAAACCCGAAGCTCATTCACCCAGATGATTGCACTTTTTGGCTGACCATCATCACTTGATGTCAGTGTTTGCTGTTTAGGATTTCTGATCCCGATCATGATTCCCTTAACATCACTGATATTCGGATTTCCGATGATTTTTATCTGATGGTCTCCGTTGTACTCTATGTATGGGAAATTTATTTGTATGTCGGAATTAGGATTACGCATCGCAGTGTTCCGGTTCAGTTTTACTTTTACAAGATCCTCCAGCGTTATATCAAAGCTGTTTGCTTCAGGCCATATTCCTTCTGCATCCGTATAAGCAGTATACCATGGTGTGAAAGTTAATGGTATCTCGTACTCATAATAATTTTGATTGAAGTCAGAACCAAGTCTTATGAAAACTGTAAGCTCACCATAATTTAAATCAGGTGATTCAAACAATTTCTCTGCATGAACAAACATTTTTAGTTTTTTGTACTGGCGGAAGTCAAATTCAGTTGTTTTGAAAACAGCTCTGGCATCGCCGTCAAGCAGATCAGTGACTGAAATTTGCATTGCCTGCTCATTAAGTCTGACATAACTAGTTGATCCATAGTTAATTTCTCGCTCAATACCAGGTGGTATCACATAAGGTATTGGCTCTCTGCGACCATTTTCCTCAACATTTACGGCAGAGACTTCAAACTTTGTCGAATTTCCATCATCACCTACCACATATTCGCCTGGTGCCTGCAAATTTTGCCGGTATTTGCGCCATTCGCCACGCACAAGCTCAAGTGTTGCAAACCGGGCTACAACAGGTTTTTCGAAACCACGCATGAACATACGGATAAAACGAATAGATCGGTAATCTTCTATATTGCCTACAACCTTTTCGGGCTGACTGATGGGAATGCGAAACTGATACCATTTAACCTCACCAACGCTTCCATTTGACAGGGGAATTCCAGTAGCTTCGCGGATATCAGCAATAAAATTCTCACCAATCTTCATGCTGTTCGGATCGAGTTTAACCCGGTATTGGAAATATCTTTCTGCTTCACTAAGGGTATTGTCACGGTTTATATCCTCAGCGTTCGGCATTGAAGTTGCACTTGTAGGATAGCTTTCAGGGTTCAAATCATCTGTAGGTGAGTTTCCATCAGGACCATTGAAATTTTTATATCGCTCAAGAACACTACTGTATTGGGCATCACTATCCAGGCGGGATCCTCTGAAGTACTGATAATTATCTGCGGATGGATCAGCTTCAGCAATCGTATAAGCAATCGAATTTTCACCAAACTCCTCTCTTATATACTGTAGGAATGCCGCATGAAAACTTCGTTCATCCTCATCACGGAGCCCGTCATAACCTACATCCTGAAACCTGCGGGAACCCGGCAAGTTGCTGAAAGACTCAACAAGCGCCTGCAAAGTTGGTACACGACCCCAGATTGTAGTGTCAACGTTTTCCACAACTTCCGATACTGGCAGCCCGTGCTCAAAAAACCTTCTTCCATCGCGCAGGATATCTTCAGAAATATCACCAAGATTGATGTAAAGTTCACCACTGTTGTTAGCATCATCTGCAAAAGGATCCATCATCCAAAACTCGATGTATTCAATGTTTGTCGCTTCAAAATCTGTCGATTCAATGCGGCGCATAATACCTCCCCAACGGGATGATGGGTTTGCTAATGTACCATCAGCTGTCATCCCACTCGTGAATTGAGTTGGGCGTACATCATAGTTATAAGGCCCTCTTTCATTGGGATAATAGGCCAGATTAAGTACAGCGATATTCGTTGGGGTACCGGCAGGGATTTCCTTATTTGGAAAAACTTCCGTTTCCAGCACCTGTCTGACGCTGTGTTTGCTGAGCTCATCTTTGTCTACATTGGAAGGTCTTAGTGTTCCAAAGCGATCATAAAACAAAGGATCAATGATATACCATGCCAGCTTTGCCCTGTTTTTTCCATAAAGGAGGCCTGTTCCGGGAGCAGCTTCAGGGAAAATATCCATCTGCCCTTGCGGTGTACTGGCAAGATGCCATGAGCTTACCTGCCTTAGGTCGATCGTTGACTTGGCACCTTCAAAATCGTCAATATAGGATGTTCCGGCTGAACCAATAGCCCTTGAGTGTCCGGGTAAAAAGTGAGCAAATTCACCATCAACATTGATTCGCGACACCTGATTGGTACTATAAAACGGCAGCTTATCAATCATTTTTGTAATCCACTGCGATTCTCTTCTGTAGCTTACATCAAAGCCGTAGATTGTGTTCGAAATCGGATCATCGCCATAGTTCACTTTTTGCGTAAGTGGCCGTTCATGCAGATTCAACAAGGTAGCGCCAATTCTGAAATCGCGATTGAATTCATGATCAACGCGAAGACCCATCATTCGCTTTTGCTGAATACTAAACATCGAATTACTTTCAAGAGAGATGTTTATGGGAGTGCCCGAACTTAAAATACCTTCGTTGATAATTCTTACCCGACCTAAGGTATAATCGACCGTATAGTCAAGATTTTCTGTTAAAGGAACTCCACCAGCTGTTACCCTCACAGAGCCCTGTGGAACATTAAGTGCATTTAAACTAATCTCACTGCCAGATTGTGATTTATAAAAACCTTCTAATAAAAATTTGTTTTTTTCAGGGTACTGTTCTGCTCCGGATTTAGTGAGTGTGTAGAGAGAATCGTAGGCATAACGGTTGGCAAGTTCGGGGTCGTCAGGAAAAATATTCTTTCGGATGTGGCTGCCAAAAGGTTCAAGAACCGTAAAGAAAATTCTACCATTGCCGGCGTTAATCGTTCCTCCCTGCGTGGCTGCATTATCGAGAAAGTCAAAAACTCCATCACCACCATTCACGGGATTGCCTTGCTGGTTAAGGTTATCAAGTCCCATAAGGTGAATGAGTGGTATTCCTTTCACATTTTCATTGCCTTCGGTGAAATAGCCTGTTGGAATACCATTCTGATTTCCTGAGAAAAGGATATTGAGTGTAAAATCATCTCTGTTCACCTGAAAAGCTCTGATTGAATAGACGTTTTTCATCATCAGATTCCACATTGGCATCCGTGTATTGAGAGAAGTTCCTTTGAGAAGCTTAACCACAAGTGATTTTGGAGCATTGATCCCATGATCAGCAAATTCGCCTACCTGAAAAGTGCTGTCGTATCCAATAACAGTGTACTGATAGGCAACCGCAAGTGTTTGATCAGCTCCGAGGTTCGTATTAAGCGAAATGAATCCAAGCTTACTATTGAAAGTGTACTCTGTTGCACTTAATTTTCTGGCATTTTCAATTTTTTCAAAGTCCTGTCCTGCCACAAAATAGCCTGTTCTGCCTACCGCATACGGGTCGCCGGTGAGATAAGCGCTTGCTGTATTGATATTTCTGACACTGCTTGTATCAAGTCGGCTGATCAGATTGTTTGAGTTTTCAGAAGGAAGTGGTGGCCCGAAGGTAGGCTGCACCTCTTTATTGTTGATCCACTCACTCCTACCCTCACCAAGGTCAGTGAAAGCAACGATATTTCTGTTGTTTTGTAATGCCGGGCCAATATTTGTAACCCAGACTTCTACACGTGTAATATTGATGTCAGAGGTAATAATTGGTAGAGATTGAAGCCCTGTTTCATAGTTTTGTCTGAAATATTGACTCAGGAAAAAGTGTCTGTTTTCCTCATAATCCAAACTGGTCATTTTAAACTTATTGGATTGTGCTCCACCTTGCACTGTGATGTTTTTGGTTTCACTTTCCTGTTGAGAAAATACCGCAGTGACTGAAGTACGACCAAACTGGAGTTTGGTTTTTAGTCCGAATAGCGCCTGACTACCTCTGATAAGTGTTGTATTGAGCGGCATACTTACGTTTCCTGCTTCAATAAGTTTTACAATTTCATCTTCCTTACCTTCGTATTTAAGCGCCAGTCGGTTCTCAAACTGAAATGTAGCCTCAGTGTTATAATTGACTTTAAACTCAATTTTTTCGCCGATTTTGGCAATAACGTTCATCTGTATGCGCTGATCGAAATCAAAATTGGTTGTTCTTCTCTGTCGAACATCCAGTTGAGGGTCTTCGCGCAACATGCTTCTTACGCCGAATGTTACTTCAGCCGAGCCCTGGGGTCTGATATCAATGGTATTGCTTCCAAAAATCTGATCAAATACTTTTCCACCAACATAGATTGCAGGAATAATAGACGAGCTGGTTGAGGTAGTGCTTCTTTGAGCACGTTCTTCCCAATATTTCCTGATGCCCTTTTTATTCTGAAAATCCATGTATTCCTTTTCATTCATTACAGATGGGGTTCTGTATGTGAAATCACCAATTTTATTCAGGAATACATATTGCCGTGTAACCGGATCATAAACAACCTCACGCTTTATGTTGGGCGGATCGCTTAAAAATAGTGGCGAAGTGCTTTCTAACTGACTGTTTGGACTTCCATCATCTTTGGGAATGGGATAAATCGGCTGTGGGATTGTGTCAGGTGGTGGGGCAAAGGCATTAAATACTTCCGGACGGATAAAAGAAGCAGTAGGTCTTGCAAAGATGGTCGAAACCAAAATAAGCAAACCTACGACACCAACAATAAAGTACTGCGCTATGTTCTTTTTCAAACTGCTCAAATGACAATTTCTTTTCATACTTAACTAAACCCCATGCTTGAAAGTGCTCATTTACATCACTTTAAGCGCTTCCTTGATCAATTTTTCAACTGGTGCTGAAGGTTCGTTCTGCAACAATCTGGCTAACACTTTCTCAACTGCCGCCTTGTTAAAACCAAGAATTAACAAAGCAGATAACGCTTCCTCCCTGTTGGTATTGTATGCAAGGTCTGTTTTTTCAGAAGTCAATCCGCCTGTTCTGCTTACTTTGTCTTTCAAATCAACAACAATACGTTGGGCGGTTTTTGTTCCTATACCTTTAACAC
>JAGXRB010000157.1 GCA_018336075.1 Bacteroidota bacterium | reverse complement strand
ATAAAAAGCAGCAAAAAACTTGCAGAAATGATGGCGGGCAAAGCCCGCCTTCTTTCTGAGGTTATTGAAAAAGCACTGACAAGCGATGAAAGCAACAGCGAAGACAGTACGCTGAAAGACCAAATGCACGCTTTTAAGCAAATCCTGATACACGATATTACTCCCAAAGGATTTGCCGATGTGTACGCTCAAACCATCGCTTACGGAATGTTTGCAGCTCGTTCACACGACCCAACGTTGGCAACTTTCAGCAGACAAGAAGCCTACGAACTCATTCCAAAATCAAATCCATTTCTTAAAAAACTATTTGGTTATATTGCTGGCTTGGACGTTGACGACCGCATAAAATGGATTGTTGACGATTTGGTAAATATTTTCACTGCTTGCAACGTAGATGAGATTTTGAAAAACTTCGGAAAAAGCACAAAAATGGAAGACCCGATAATCCATTTTTATGAAACATTCCTGAGCGAATACGACCCTAAATTGCGCAAGGCCCGTGGCGTTTGGTACACACCAGCACCAGTTGTAAACTTCATTGTTCGTGCCGTTGACGATATTTTAAAAACAGAATTTGATTTACCGCAGGGACTTGCCGACACAAGTAAAACCAAAATCAAGGTTGATGTACAGGGTAAAAAAATAGAACAGGAAGTCCACAAAGTGCAAATCCTCGACCCAGCCACAGGAACAGGCACATTTTTAGCCGAAGTAATCAAACACATTCACAGAAAGTTTGAAGGGCAACAAGGCATTTGGAGCAATTATGTAGAAACGCATTTGTTGCCTCGCCTCAATGGTTTTGAATTGCTTATGGCAAGTTATGCAATGGCTCATTTGAAACTCGATTTGCTTTTAACCGAAACAGGTTACAAACCGACAACAAACCAACGATTTAGAGTTTATCTAACAAATAGCCTAGAAGAAAGCCACCCCGACACAGGAACTTTATTTGCCAATTGGTTAAGTACTGAAGCAAACGAAGCCAATCATATCAAAAGAGATACGCCAGTTATGTGTGTTATCGGAAATCCACCATACAGCGGAGAAAGTGCAAACAAAGGCGAATGGATTATGAGCCTAATGGAAGATTACAAAAAAGAACCAGGCGGAAAAGAAAAATTAAAAGAACGAAACCCAAAATGGATAAATGATGATTATGTTAAGTTTTTGCGATACGGACAACATTTTATAGAAAAAAATGGAGCTGGCATTTTAGCTTTTATCAATCCTCACGGTTTTTTAGACAACCCTACTTTTAGGGGTATGCGCTGGAACTTGCTAAAAACTTATGATAAAATTTATACGATAGACTTGCATGGAAATAGTAAGAAGAAAGAAACCGCTGCTGATGGTAGCATTGATCAGAACGTTTTCGACATAATGCAAGGTGTTTCTATAAATATATTTGTAAAAACTGGCAGAAAAAAAACTACTGAATTAGGTAAGGTTTTCCATTTTGATTTATTTGGTAAACGAGAGTTTAAGTATGATTTTTTAATTCAGAACTCGATTAACTCCATAGCTTATAATGAAATACCTAACATAGCATCAAACTATTTTTTCGTCAATAAAGACTTTGAAGAGCAAAGTAAATTTGATATAGGTATAAAGCTCGATGATTTATTTATTAAAAGCTCATTGGGTATTGCAACAGCGAGAGATTCATTTACCATTAATTTCTCAAAGATAAAACTAGAGAAAATTATTAATGATTTTCTATCAATTGATAATGAAAGTGCGCGAAAAAAATACGGTTTAGGTGTTGATGTTAGAGATTGGACTATAAAATATGCAAAAGACGACCTTACAAAATCCGATGTAAATTTCAAAAATATTGTGAAGATCTCATACCGACCATTTGATGAGAGATACACATATTACACTGGGAAATCGAAAGGATTTCATTGTATGCCACGGGGTGAAGTAATGAATCATATTGTGAATCATGAAAATATTGTTCTTAATTGTATCAAAGTTGGGCGAGACATAGATTCAGATAATTTTTTTGTCAGTAAATATTTAACTGATAAAAGCATTGTATCCTCATTAGATAATTGCAGTTGTTTTCCACTCTACCTTTATACTGAAACCAACGGACAACAAACTATTGACCAAAACACAGAAAGAAAACCAAACCTAAAAGCTGAAATCGTAAAGCAAATAGCTGAAAAATTAGGCCTAACGTTTACCAACGAAAAAGAAACAAATGAAAAAACCTTTGCCCCGATTGATATTTTGGATTACATCTATGCGGTTTTACATTCGCCAACATACAGAGAAAAATACAAGGAATTTTTAAAAATTGATTTTCCGAGAGTACCGTTCCCAAAAGACAAAGATACCTTTTGGCAATTGGTAAAACTGGGCGGAGAAATTCGGCAAATACATTTATTGGAAAGCCCAACCGTTGATAAATATATCACGCAATATCCAATAGACGGAGACAATGTAGTTGTAAAACCAAAATACGAAAACGGAAAAGTGTACATCAACGACACGCAATATTTTGACAACGTTCCAGAAATAGCTTGGGAGTTTTACATCGGGGGTTACCAACCAGCACAAAAATGGCTCAAAGACCGTAAAGAACGGAAACTGGAATTTGAGGATATTTTGCACTATCAAAAAATCATAGTTGCCCTATCTGAAACCGACAGGATAATGAAAGAAATTGATAACATTGAAATTGAACATGAAATATGAGTAATCAAATCTTTAGTAAAATTGACGGTGCAATTGCAACGTTAATTGGATACATTGAAACAGGAGACTTAGCTCTTCCTGATTTACAAAGACCTTTTGTCTGGGGTAATAACAAAGTGAGAGATTTGTTTGATAGCATGTATCGTGGTTATCCTATTGGGTATTTTTTATTGTGGCGAAACAATACTGGCGAAAAATTGACGCAAATTGGTAAAGATGATAAAATGCACAAAGTACCCAATATGCTTATAATTGATGGACAGCAACGTTTAACAGCATTGTATAGTATTATTAAAAAACAAGAAGTAAAGGACAAAGATTATAGGTTCAGACGAATTAAAATAGCTTTTAATCCTGTACTTGAAGAATTTAGAGTGGCAGATGCCGCAACAATAAAAAACAAAGAATTTATTAACGATATTTCTGATGTTTTTGAAGGAAGTACGTGGCAATTTATAACCAATTATTTAACTCAATATCGTGCCTACGTTGCTGAAATTACAGAGAAGTATAAAGAAATAATTGATAAAATTCAAACCGGTATTGACCTAAAAGATGCTGAATATATTTTTTGCATCACTAGGTTAAATCAAATTAAAGACCCTGCCGATAATATTACTCAATTAATTGCCAGTTTAAGAGAAAGAAAGGCTGTTTCCTTAGCTGAAAATCAAAAAGAGCTATTCCTAAACTTTTTTGAAAAACCTATTGATATTAATGAAGATGAAATAAGTACACGCATTAATAAATTACATTCCCTTACTAATTATCCTTATCAGGCTTTGGAAGTTTCAGCAGATATAGACGAAGAAGTGGTTGCTGAGATTTTTACGCGCATTAATAGTAAAGGCGTTTCGCTAAATCAAGCAGATTTCATATTAACTCTTATTTCTGTTTTTTGGGAAGAAGGTCGAACTCAGATAAACGATTTTTGTAAAAACTCTAAAATTGTACCCGACCTAACAACTAAAGATTCCCCATTTAACTACATAATGCAACCTGATGCTCAAGACATAGTTCGGGTAATAGTCGGTTTGGGCTTCAAACGTGCTCGTATGAAGGATGCCTATGCTATTCTAAAAGGACGTGACCCTGACACAAACAAATATTCGACAATTTTGCGTGAAAAACAATTTGATGTTTTCAAAGCAACTCTTTCGAATGTAATTAATACAACCAACTGGCATTCGTTAATAAAAATCCTTCAAAGTATAGGCTATAAATCTAAGGGTCTTATTGCATCCGATAATTCGGTAATTAACTCTTATATATTTTATTTAATTGGCAAACTTCATTACAAAATCGACTATAAAGAGTTAGACAGACTTATTGCAAGATGGTTTTTTATGAGTTCTCTAACTTCAAGATATTCGGGTTCGTCAGAATCTATTATGGAATCAGATTTAAATAAAGTGAAATCCTGCAAGGATGGGAATGAATTTAAACTTGCATTAAACAATATAATTGGTAGTACATTAACTAATGATTTTTGGAATATTTCATTGCCAAACGACATCCTTGTAACATCTAATACAATAAGTCCCGTTGCAAATGCTTTTTTTGCAAGTTTAATTTACAATGGCACAAAAGCATTGTTTTCAGAAAGGAAAGTCAGTGATTTATACGACCCGTCAATAAAGATTAAGAAAAATTCATTAGACAAGCATCACATTTTCCCTAAAGAATACCTAAAAACTCAAGGAATTGAATTAACTCAGATAAATCAAATTGCCAATCTAACTTATCTTGAATATATTGATAATATCAAGATATCAGATACAGAGCCAAAATCATATTATACCGAGATAAAAAATAAATACTATTCTGGTAAAGAATCTGTATTAGAAAATGCTTTGAAAGAGCATTGTATCCCGATTGATTTTTATGATATGGAATATTCAGTATTTTTGAACGAAAGACGAAAGAAAATTGCCTTGATGATTAAAGAAATGTATAGTAACATCTAAGCTAACGCATTTACAAGCACATTGCCAAAGCCGCACGAGCCAGCGCAAAGACCAAAGCTTTGCCAAAGAGCCTGCAAAGCCAACGCACTCCAGACAGAAACTATGTAGCAAAAATGAATAAAAAAAATGACTGGAAATAAGAACAACGAAACGCTAACAAAGTGTATGCCATAAGGGTTTCAGTGGGTATTCAAGCATTGTATTCCGCTCATAATATCGTGTCGGTGGACAGGATACTACTCCGCAATCCCTTATGGCACATACACTCAGCCGTTTGATGCTTTTACAGAAGACCTCAAATACATAGATAAGAATCCGAATAAATATGTGAGTTGCATGAAAGTAATATCCATACGTGAAAATCCTGAATATAAAGATGAGGCAATCAAGTATTTTCAGACAAAATGGCCGGGTGTATTGCCGATAATTTACGAGGATTGCATAAATCATAGCATCAATGCAATGAATCCTTTGCCTCAATGGTACTTACTGGAAAAGGAAGCTGAGATAATCGGCTGTGCAGGTCTTATTACAAATGATTTTATCAGCCGAATGGATTTATACCCCTGGGTTTGTGCCATATATATTGAAGAAAAGCACAGAGGGAATAATTTTGGCTCAATATTAATCGACAAAGCAAAAACTGACTCAAAAAAAGCAAACTTCGAATATTTGTATCTAAGCACCGACCATATTGGCTATTACGAAAAACTTGGGTTCGAATATATCGGACAAGGCTATCATCCCTGGGGTGAGGAATCAAGAATCTATCAATGCAAATTGTGATATTTATTAAAGTATACCACTCTCATATTATTAATCAAATGATTAACATTAACTCTGAGCCTTCTGAAGCACTCTTTCGCCAGACTTTAGCTTTGTGCGGAGTAATTACAAAAAACACATCGAGCAAATGGTATTTCCCTTAGCTTGCACTATCGACCAGTATCAATTGATTTTTCTGTCACCTTCGGCATAAACAGTTGATTCATTTCAATTGCTATAAAATGATTAGAAGGAGCTTCATATGCAACAACAGAATCAGGCTCACATGCCTTTGCATCCAAGAGTAAAACGCTCACAACATTTTATATCTTTGCGCCAGAAATAGAATATCCAATGCTCTTATTAAATATTTTTGAAGCAACTTTACCTTTGACAAATCCGGTATTAAAATTCCTTGTAATACTGGTGATCATATTGTTTGCCCCAATTCTATTAAATAAAATCAAAATTCCTCACATTCTTGGACTTATCATTGCCGGGGCAATCATCGGGCCAAATGGATTCAACCTGCTAATGCGTGACAGCAGCATCATTCTATCTGGTACAGCCGGCTTATTATACATCATGTTTCTGGCTGGTCTGGAGATAGATTTGGCTGAATTCAAAAAAAACAGCAACAAAAGTATTGTGTTTGGTTTATTCACCTTTTTGATTCCAATGATTCTTGGTACCTTAACAGGGCTCTATGTTTTAAATCTTTCCGTCCTAGCATCGGTTTTGCTCGCAAGTATGTTTGCCTCGCACACATTGATAGCGTACCCCATACTCGCCAAATTGGGCGTGACAAAAAACCGCGCTGTGAACATCGCCATCGGTGGTACGATGATCACCGACACCCTGGCACTTTTGGTGCTTGCGGTAATAGTGGGCATGGCAACAGGCGAAGTAAATCAGGCATTCTGGTTCAGGCTCTCGACTTCGATTCTGGTTTTCGGTCTGGTCGTTATGTTTCTTTTTCCGATTATTGGACGTTGGTTTCTGAAACGATACCAAGACAATGTATCCCAATACATTTTTATCCTTGTAATGGTTTTTCTTGGCGCTGTTCTCGCTGAAGCAGCAGGCATTGAAGCAATTATCGGAGCGTTTTTGTCAGGTCTGGCACTCAACAGGCTTATTCCGTCTACCTCCCCTTTAATGAACAGAATTGAGTTCGTTGGAAACGCTGTTTTCATCCCGTTTTTTTTGATAGGTGTTGGAATGCTTGTTGATTACCGCGCTTTCTTCACTGATTTTGAAACCATTAAAGTTGCTGCTGTGATGACAATAGTGGCTACACTAGCAAAATTCCTTGCTGCCTGGGCCACCCAAAAAACCTTTAAATTTTCGACTGATGAGCGGCGTATAATTTTTGGATTGAGCAATGCGCAGGCAGCAGCAACATTGGCTGCTATTCTGGTTGCTTACAATGTAATTATCGGCGAAACAGCAAGTGGCGAACCTATTCGTTTATTGAATGAAAGCATCCTGAACGGCACGATAGTAATGATTCTCATCACTTGCACAATTGCATCTTTTGCAGCCCAAAAAGGAGGAACCAACATTTCATTGAAAGAAGCAGCATCTTTTGAAAGCGATGACGCTGAAAAAACTGAAAGAATACTGATTCCGGTAAGCAATCCTGCTACCCTGGATGAATTAATAAATTTAAGCACACTAATAAAATCAAAGGAAAACAAAAAAGGACTCTATGCCCTTAGCATTATAAACACTGAAACAGCAACAGATTCGGAAACAACTGCAAAAAAAACACTTGACAAGGCTGTTGTTGCTGCATCCGCTACAGATAATCAGTTGAATAAAATATTGCGTTATGACATAAGTGTTGCCAATGGAATTACATCTGTCATAAAAGAACATAGTATTACTGATTTGGTTCTGGGTCTTCATGTTAGTAAAGGAATATCTGAATCATTTCTTGGCAAATTGACTGAAGATATTTTGTCGAAAAGCAATACAACAACTTTTGTTTATAAATCAGTTCAACCATTAGCTACCATAAAAAGACATATTGTTATCGTCCCTCAAAATGCTGAGAAAGAAATTGGTTTTCCTTTCTGGCTTTCAAAAGTTTGGAACATTTCCAAAAATACAGGATCCAAAATGGTGTTTTATGCCAATGAAACTACCATCAGCGTTATAAAGGAGATTCAATCAAATCATCCGATAGAAGCAGAATTCAGAATGTTTGATGATTGGAACGATTTTTTGATTATTTCCCGCGACATCAAAAAGGATGATAATATTTTTATTGTATTAAGCAGAGCGCATAAGCCATCGTTTCACGAAAACATGAGAAATATTCCGTCATATCTCAACAAGTATTTTCAAACAAACAGTTTCATCCTTGTCTATCCAATGCAAATTGGAGTAGTTGACAATGAGACAATTGATTTGAATAATCCTTCTATGCTTGAGCCAATGGAAAAACTTGATGAAATCGGAAAGAATATAACAAGATTATTCAAGCGAAAATAGGAATCGAATTGCGATCATATTTGGTTTTAACGCAACTAAAATCCGGCTTTTTACAAAGTCTGCTGAAGATTATTTTTAGGTATTAAACACGTAACACCAGACAAGATCAGTTCGGCTTTGTTTGCAAAACGTCGTTACAATCTATCGGTATTCAGTCCGTTGAAATTATTAAATCGCTGAATAATAAACGAATAATACAGATTTCTTGGGTTATTTCATGGCAATAATTTCTTGCCATTTTTCGTTTTGACTGCAAAGTTCATCACACCAACAACAAAGGTTGGGTTCGACAGCTACGAATTCCGCAATTGACAATTTATCACAGCAAAATGTCAGCAAGCTTTATGAGAACGATACGATTGTTATTCACTTTCTATAAGTCATTTGCATTTGCAAGCTTATTGATCACAATGGCTTGTGTAAGTATCACTTACAACGCGGGACTCAGTGCTTTTGCAGTATTATTTTGGTTTAAAATCATTACATTCGGTTTGATTTTCGCCTACCTCCACAGCTATAAAAAGGATGTGTACTACTATTATAAAAATTTAGGAATCACAAAGAAGCACCTTTGGGTTTCGACACTTTCATTTGATTTAATTCTCTTTCTGCTACTCATAACGCTAACAATGAAGATCAGATGACAAATATTCTTGAAGTTGATAGTGTGATTCTGCATTTCGATTTGAACAGGGTTTTGCAAGATGTGTATCTAAAATCTGAAACAGGAAAAGTGACCGGATTGTTGGGCAGAAATGGAGCCGGTAAGTCATGCTTAATGAAAATAATATTCGGAGAACTTTCTACCAATGATAAATCTATCCGCATAAATGGCAACACATTTCTTAATGCTTATCGGTCACCAAACGACCTGAGATACCTGCCTCAGAATCACTTTATCCCTGCCTTCCTGACAATAAAGAGGATTTTTATGGATTTTAGATTAGACTTTGCTGATTTTAAAAGCAATTTCCCAGAGTTCGAAAAATTCTATACATCAAAACTGAAGTATTTATCAGGAGGTGAAAGACGCATTGTTGAGATTTATACCATATTGGCTTCCGGAACCAAATTCTGCATGCTCGATGAACCATTTTCTCAGGTTATGCCAGTACATGTTGATACAATTAAGAAATTGATACTGCGGGAAAAGGAAAATAAAGGAATTATCCTGACCGACCACATGTACAAACACATTATCGACATTTGTGATGATTTGTATGTTATCAGCAATGGTAAAACCTATTTGACACATAGCATACAAGATCTGGAAGCACTGGGATATGCCAGATTAGATGAGGAATGAATCTGACGCAATTCCGGAAAATCGAGCAGTTTTTTTAAAGAATGAAATACGCCTCCTGACAGGCATCTGTCCTGAGAATTAGTGCCTGAGCTAACAAAAAGCGTTCAATGTGAAATAGTCGAAATTGGACTAGTGTCATCAGTTTCATTAATGTGTAAATGATGTAATATATTCTGTTCGATATGTAACACTTAAAAAAAAAATCAGAATTAGTTTTGTTTAGTGGAAATCCTATAGCCGGGTACAAGCTATTGGTGCATAGATGTAAATAATTGATTTTAAGTGCATACGACGGAATAAATATACTATGAGTAAAAGAACAAATAAGGATTTGTTGGTCATTGCTGAGCAAGAAAAGGCAAAGCTTGAAGAGAAATTAGTCTTTGCCAAGGCAGAGAAGGCTAAACGTGCTGCCGAGCTGTTGATCGCTAAAGAAGAGAAAGAAAAGAGGGCAGATGAATTAATCATCGCCAAGATAGAAAAAGCAGAGCGTGCAGCTGAGTTGATCATAGCAAACGAAGAAAAAGCAGAGCGTGCAGCTGAGTTAATCATTGCCAATGCAGAGAAAGCAAAACGTCAGGCCGAATTTGTCATAACCAATGCAGAGAAAGCAAAACGTCAGGCAGAGTTAATGATTGTAAAAGCAGAGAAAGCGAAACGAGCAAATGAATTAATCATTGCCGGCAAAGAACATGCTTTTGAAAGTGAGGCTAAAGTAAAAAACGCGGCAGAGTTAGTAATTGCGAATGTGAATATTACAAATCTGGCGGCAGCATTATTAATTGCCAACGTTGAGAATGCAAAGCGTGCAGCGAAATTAATCATTTCGAACAAAAATAAACCTTTTCAAACCGATGAGAATACAAAACGGGCTCCAGAGTTGATCATTGCTGAGGCGATGCAAGCAAAACGTGAAGCGGCTTTGGTAATTGCCAATATAAAGGAAGCAAAGCATGCAGCTGAGTTAGTTGTTACGAATGTTGATAAAGTGAAACGTGCAGCAGAATTAGTTATGGCCAACAAAGGGCTTGTTTATCAAAATGCTGAGAAGGCAAACCGTGTAGCAGCGCTGGTCATTGCGAATGTGAACAAGGCAAACCGTGCAGCTGCCTTAGTCATTGCAAACCTGGAAAAGGCTCAGCATGCAGCAGAGTTGGTGATTGCAAACAAAGAACTCACTTTGGCGAAAGAGAAAGCAAAACACACAGCAGAGCTAATTCTTCTAAATAATGATCTTACCAATCAAATAACCAAGCGTAAACAATCTGAGCAGAAACTCAAAGAAAGCAATGATAAGTATGCTGAAGCATTCAATTCATCACCTTATTCAATCACTATAACGAGTCTGAAAGATGGAAAATTTATCGAAGTAAACGATGCTTTTACCACCATTTTTGGTTTCTCAAGAGAAGATGCAGCTAACAATTCATCGATAGAACTAGGTTTATGGGTAAATATAGAAGACCGAAAGCGGATAATATCTACGCTACTTGATAACAAAGCTGTTTCGGGGCAGGAATTTTTATTCAAAACAAAGAATGGCGATATCATGACTGGTTTGTTAGCCGCCAGATTTATTTCCATCAATAAAGAAACATGCCTAATCTCCAGTATTGAGAACATCACCGAAAAAAAGCAGGCGCAGGAGTCAATGAAGGAAAGTAAATTGAAGGCCGAGCAATATTTGAACGTGGCAGCCGAGATAATCATTTCTCTTGATGCGCAAGGGAATATTTCTCTGCTAAACGACAGCGGACATAAGTTGTTGGGTTACGATTCCGGTGAACTGATTGGAGTAAACTGGTTTGAAACATTTTTACTTGATGAGGATGTGCCAAGAGTTTCGGAGCTTTTTTATAAACTGATTAATGGGGAAACTAACAATATCGAGAACTATGAGAATAAAATAAAAACAAAAAACGGAACCGTTAGAAATATCTTTTGGCACAATTCATTGCTCAGGGATTCAAACGGAAATTTCGCTGGATTACTCAGTTCCGGGGAAGACATTACCGAACGGAAGCAGGTAGAAAAAGCATTGCTTGAAAGCATTGAAAAATTTCATTTATATATAGAACATTCCCCTGTGGGAATATTTGTTATAGAGAAATCAGGGAAATATTATGATTGCAACCCTGCTGCCTACGAAATGGTTGGATACACTCGAAATGAGCTTTTATCAATGAGCATCATTGATTTACTACCTGTTCAGGAAATTGAAAAAGGTTTACAAAACTTTCAGAAAATGTTAGTAGACGGTTCTAATAAATTTGAGATAAACCTGCTTCGAAAAGATAGATCTACAGTTTATGTTATTTTAGAAGCAGTTCAACTTCCTGTAAATAACATGTTTATGGCTTTTTGTACAGATATAGAGAAAATCAAGAATGCAGAATTTGAGCTAAGAAAAAACTTTGATGAAATAGAATCAATAAATATAGAATTGGGTGCGACCAATGCCGAATTAATTAGGGCCAAAGAAAAGGCCGAAGAAAGCGACCGGCTGAAATCCGCTTTCCTTGCCAATATGAGCCACGAAATCCGTACGCCTATGAATGGCATTCTGGGATTTGCTGAATTGTTGAAAGAGCCAGATCTTACTGGCAGCCAGCAACAAAACTTTATTCAAATCATTGAGAAAAGTGGTCATAGGATGCTTAATATCATTAACGACATCGTCAGTATCTCAAAAATTGAATCAGGAACAATGGAAATGTATATTTCCGAAACCAATATTAACGAGCAAACTGAGTTTGTCTACAACCTCCTTAAGCTTGATGCTGCTAAAAAAAACCTGACCATTACTTTTAAGAACACTTTGCCTGACGAAGTCTCCGTCATCAATACAGATAATGAAAAATTCATCAGTGTTCTTTCTAACCTTGTAAAAAATGCGATAAAATATACCGATCAGGGCACAATAGAATTCGGTTATGTTTTAAAGAAAAACAGTATGTTAGAAGATGATTTTAACCTTGAGTTTTATATAAAAGATACAGGCATCGGAATCCCGAAAGACAGGCAGGAAGCCATATTTGAGCGATTTATACAGGCTGATATTCTCGATAAAATGGCCCGGCAGGGCGCAGGATTGGGACTGTCAATTTCGAGGGCTTATGTTGCTATGCTTGGCGGAAGAATTTGGGTAGAAAGCGAAGAAGGGAAAGGGAGCATTTTTTACTTTTCGATTCCGTATAATGTTAAGCCTAAACTAAAAATCCTTGTTGAAAACGATGTTAAGGCTGAAAAGGAAACGCAAATTAAAGATCTGAAGATTTTGATAGCTGAAGACGATGAAACCTCTGTAATGTTGATTGCTTCATTCATCAGCCGGTTTAGCAAAGAAGTTTTAAAAACAATGACAGGCAATGAAGCCATTGAAATCAGCCGCAAAAATCCAGATATCGATTTAATTCTGATGGATATTCAAATGCCCGATTTGAATGGTTATGAAGCCACCCGACAAATACGAAAATTCAACAATGATGTTGTTATTATAGCTCAAACAGCATTTGGACAATTGGGCGACAGAGCAAAAGCGATTAAAGCAGGCTGCAACGATTATATCTCAAAACCAATTAACAAAGCTGAATTGCTTGCGTTAATTCAAAAGTATTTCAAGAAATAGTACCAATTGGAATTTTAAATTGGTTTTTGACCATTTTATACGTACAAATGATTTAACGCGTGAATGATGTAAGTCTTTTCAAAAATTATGCAACACATTCCGTAAGAACTAAACTAATCTTTGTACTCGCTTAAATTCTTTTATCGTTCGCCGATCTTAAGAAGCCGAAGTCTTATATCGGTCTAAGCAATAAGCAAAGAGCGGCAAATGAATAAAGACAAGAAACAGAATTAAATATTCAATTAATATCTCATTTTATGCACAACACTGAAAATAGTCTCACAATAACCGTTAATGATATAATAATTAGTTATATAGATGAAGGATCAACCAATGCTCCGACAATCATTTTCATTCACGGATTTCCACTGAACAAAGCAATGTGGACCAGGCAAGTCGAAGCATTAAAGGAAAGTTATCGTGTAATTGCTTACGACATTCGTGGGCATGGAAGTTCCGAAGCTGGTCATGACGACTTCTCAATGGCGCTTTTTGCAAAAGATTTACTTGGTTTGATGGATGCCCTGAAGATTGACAAAACCATACTTTGTGGCTTTTCAATGGGCGGATATATAGCTTTGAATGCGGTTGAAAACTATCCTGAACGTTTTAATGCGCTTCTTTTATGTGATACAAATTGCACAGCCGATCTTCCCGAAGCCAAGGAAAAACGCATGAAAACCATTGAAAATATCAAGGAAAACGGACTTGAACAATATGCAGAAGAAAGTCTTAAAAAGCTTTTTGCTCCAGTTTCTTTTTCAAAGAATATTGAAGAAATAGCTGCTGTGAGGGAAATGATTTTGAAAACAAAATTGCAATCACTCTTTAAAACACTGAATGCTTTAGCTGAGCGTAAAGAAACTTGCACCAACCTGCACCAAATTAAGGTGCCTGTGCTTATTTTGGTTGGGAAAGAAGATGAAATTACCCCACCTGCTGTTGCGTTGTTAATGCATGAAAAAGTGACAGGTTCTATCATTCACATAATTGATCATGCCGGTCATTTGAGCAATATGGAAAATTCAAAGGAATTCAATAAACAGCTGACTGGATTCCTCTCATTACTAAGTAGTGCTTCATCATGAAAAGAAAAATATAACACAGAAATAATTAATTTTTTAAGAAATGGAAACAGAAATAAATAGCACAAAGCCGGGAGCGGTAAGGGCAGAATACATTGAAGTAGAGCCTAATGTACGTCTTCATATCACAGATGCCGGGGAAGGCAGACCCATTGTATTGATACATGGGTGGCCTTTGAGCGATGAAATGTTTGAATACCAGTACAACGATTTGGTAAATAAGAATTTTCGCGTTATTGGCATTACTTTAAGAGGTTTTGGCAGATCGGACAAACCTCACGGAGAGTTTGGTTATGATGTACATGCTGATGACATAAAAATGGTTTTATGTAAATTGGATGTTAAAAACGCTGTTTTAGTTGGTTTCTCAATGGGTGGAGCCATTGCAATCCGCTATGTTTCAATTGACAATGGTTCCCATGTTTCCAGATTGGTTTTGGCAGGAGCAGCCGCCCCGATATGGACGCAACGCAAAGATTTTCCATACAATTTGCCAAAAAGTGCAGTTGATGATTTAATAAAATTGAGCTATCAGGATAGGCCAAAGCTATTGGCTGATTTTGCAAAAATATTCTCAGCTACAGAAAAATCATTAAATGAGGGAATTGGCAATTGGTTGAATGGAATTTGTATAAGTGCCTCTGCCTATGCAACAGCACAATGTTTAATTGCTTTACGCGATACTGACCTGAGACCCGATATGAAGAAAATTACTATTCCCACACTGATAATGCATGGCAAAAAAGATAAAATATGTTCATTTGATTTAGCCGAACAGATGAAAATCGGAATCGCTGGATCACGCATCGTTGCTTTTGAAAAAAGCGGTCACAGTTTGTTTTTGGAAGAAACTGAAAAATTTAATGCCGAGCTGATAAAATTTGCAGAAAAGCAGTAATTGAAAAAGATCAAACGGACTTCAAAAAACAAAAAAAATATGGCAAAATATTCAAAAAAGGCTCAGGAAAAAATTGAGGAAGTAATGCATGAATTTAAGGAAGGAACTTTAAAGTCAGGCAAAAATGGTAAAAACGGTAAAGTAATACCGAAAGGAGAAATGTAATAGTCCAATTATCGCTCACTCAATTGGCCTAACATTTCT
>JAGXRB010000156.1 GCA_018336075.1 Bacteroidota bacterium | reverse complement strand
GTGGCGGGGGTGGCGGGGCTGGCTCTGTTGGCTCTGTTGGTACTGCAACAATAAGTGGGGGTGGTGCTGGTGGAAATCCTATTTCCAATAATTTCAGAAATGGTAATTCTACCAACTATGCGCAAGGCGGAAAAGGAGGAGATTATAATACATCCAACCCAGCAGCAGGTGGGGTAAATACAGGTAATGGTGGAGGTGGCGGTGGTTTATACGCCTCCGCAGGAGCGCTGGGCGGCTCAGGAATAGTAGTAATTCGTTACAGTTCAGATTACATTTTAGAATAAAGTTATGGCAGAACCTAAATTTGATATACAGACAGAGGGGTTTACCCAATTAACGGTAAGTGGTGGAAGCACAACTTGGAGGACAACTGATACGCTTAAAACAAAGGTTGTCGCAAGCAATAGTTTCACTTTGGTCATTTCAAATTTGCAGGCTGGAATGTCAGGAACGCTATATGTGAACATAACGTCCGGCACTTCGACAATAACACTTTCAACAGGAAAAACAAATCGTGGGGCTGGTAGGATTGACACACTTTCTGCAGGTCATTACATTTTTTGTTTTGAATACGATGGAACAAACTTTTTCTGGAACATGGCAAAATACGCGTAAACATGAACAATCTATTTTTTGCTCAAAACAAACTTCACTTGCGACCATGTTCGATAGCCACATTGGTCAATCCGGGTTGGGCTGAAAATCCTGACCATTATGGAATTGATTGGTTTGGTTTGGAGATACATGGTGGAGGACAAAGAAGTGCTGCTGGAGCTTATAGCTTGTTGAGTCAAAGGGCAAGGATATGGACTTCAACACCAGTTTCAGCCTTTCCAGAATTGAATTGGTTACTCAATTTGTATTATGATAGTGAAACCGTTGATTTCTATGGTGCGGAAGAAAAATTTGGTGCATGTATCAAACCAGTTCGCAATGCAAATGCAACTGAATTAAATTACTTCGATGGTGAGTTGATTGAAAATGCCTACCAAGATGGAGATGGCTTAAATTACAACGCAGTGAAGGTTGGTAGTCTTGTTTGGGTTGTTGGATCTTTGAAAAGTGGCAAGTTCCAAAATGGGACATCAATTTCGCGTGTTGAAACTAATAGTGCGTGGGCCGCTTTGACAACTCCAGCATATTGCCATGAAGTCGGGGTATATGGATTCCTATACAATGGCTATGCCATCCGAACTGGAAACGTGGTTTCTGGAAATGGCTGGAGAATACCTACACAGGCTGATTTCATTGAGCTGACAAACATGGCTGTTGCTGGTTATACAACCGCTCAAATATTAAAAGCCTGTAGACAAATAAATCACCCTTTAGCTTAATACTACAATGATTGAAAGAACTATCTTAACTATTCAAAACTTAAGTTGGCCTATAAAAATCGGGTCAATCTTCCTTGCTTTCCTTGCGCCACTGGCCGGACTTATTCATGTCATAATTGGCCTTCTGCTTGTTGACATGGTTACGAGTATTTACTACCAGATGAAGATCGCTGCTGAAAAGGCTGTAAAAGGTAAAAGAACCTCAACAGCACTTCGGGTGATTGAATCTGGAAAGCTACGGAAAACAATTGAAAAGATGTTTTTCTATGTGCTTGTGATTGTTGTTTTCTACAGCTTTGATCTTTATGTTTTGCAGATTAAGCCAATCAGCTCAGACGCAATTTATTCCTTTTCAATAACCAATCTAAGCGCAGTATTGATTTCTGTTGTCGAAATGACTTCAATTGCGGCTAATGTATCAAAGATTACAGGTAACCCAATATTTGACCGGATAATGGTTTTATTCTCGAAAAAAGTTAATCAAAAATTTGAAATAAATGAGAACGATTCCGAACAGACAGATAACGCCTAACTTCAGTTTGTATGAATTCATTGAAGGAAAACTTCCCTCAATGGGAGTTCAAATGAACTGGAAAAATATTCAGCAAATGGATATTAAGAAAATTGAAAGTGCTGCTATACATGCTCAGTCAATACGCGATTTGATCAATAAAGAATTCAAATCTGATAACTCTAATACTGAAATAGGGTTTTCGATCAATTCCGGTTGGAGGTGCAGGGAGTGGGAGTTGCACCAAAAACGCTCCGGAAACTCACAGCATGTTATCTCTGCTTATGATGCAACCCCAACTAATTGCAGCATTAAACAGGCAGCCTCAATCATTGGCTGGCTCTATCATAGATTTAGCAGATCATATAATGGTGGCTTTGCAATTAAAAAGCCAACATTCGAAAACGGTAAAATAATCCTCCCAGGCTTTGTCCATTTTGACTTCCGTGGTCATATGGCGAGATGGGAATACTAATTCCTTTTTTTTATTAACCTAATAACTTTAATTTTATGAAAAAGTTGATTTTCTTTCTTTTCGCGCTGGCAGTTTTAATCTTGCCAGTTGCAGCCTTTGCGGGTGGAAACCCTGACCCTACAAACGAAAATCCCATCTCTTTGGCGATGTTCGTAGACTTGACCGCGCTTGCAGCCGGTATTGCAGCAATAACGCTTTTCATCAAAAGCACGTTCAACACATCTGGGCTCATCACTGATATTGTCTCCTGGGTTCTAGGACCAATATTGGGGATGATTGGGTTCTATTTCAACCTAGGAATGTTTGCTGAGGTCGTCTGGTATGGAGCTTTACTTTACGGATTACTGGCTTCGTTCTACGCTAATAAAGGCTACGACATTCTTTCAGTCATTCGAGGGAAGAAGGATGTTGAATATGTAAAGATTGAGTAATGAAAGCCATATTAACTGTCCTGATTTTAGCATTACTGACTTCATGCAACATGAAGCGGTATTGCAGTAAGAGGTTTCCTCCTGATGTAATCAGGAAAGACAGTATCAGTTACATAGAAAAGATCGTTTTAAAGGATACCTTAATCTATGTGCCTATTCCTTTTGAGGCAAAAAGAGATACTAACTACGTAGACTCATTTGGATGCGCATCAAGTACGCTTGAGACCTCTTTTGCAAAGTCAACAGCTGTTTACCGTGACGGGGAGTTAATTCACGACTTAATTCAAAAGGACAGTTTAGTACCCGCCTTGATCAAGGGCGGAATCATGGAGAAATACACAGAAAGTTTTGCTGGTACGCTTGAAAAAAGTGTAATTATAAAAAACGAATTAACTGGCTGGCAGAATGCGCAGATCTACTCAGCTTGGATACTGGCCATCATTCTCCTGTTTAGTGCGTTATGGAGGAAATTACCATCTGCCTTAGTAAGTAAAGTGATGCTGGTTTTCAAGAAGAAAAAACCTCCTTAAATGAGACTTCAAGAATTTTGTTTCAAAAGGGAAAAATCCGGAATAATGAATGCCGGATTTTTTTATTTTTGTGATCAGTTAATCGTACCATGCTGGAATTGAAATTTGTAACCTAAAATGATTGTCAACTTAGTTGCGCGGCTATCAATCGTACCATTTTGGAATTGAAATGAGAGTGTTGTCAAGAAAGATTATACATCTTGTTTAACCATTAATCGCACCATATTGGAATTAAGAAAGAAAGTAAAAAACATTTGAGAAAATACAGAAAATCTGCATTTGTTTACAAATTGTTTCCGAAAACAAAATTATAATTTTTATATCATATTGATAAATAGCATTTTGTGAGAGTTAGAATGATAGACTCTTAATCAATGGGTCCCAGGTTCGAATCCTGGCGGGGAGACAAGGTTAAAACGCTGAAAACCTTTGCTGTTACAAAATAGCAAAGGTTTTTTAATTGTTTTAAGTCTTAATGCTATTTCCATAAGACGTCGTAATATGGGTTAATCAAAAATCTCAACTCCACTCAGAAACGCAAACTACCCCAGATTTTTCTCGTATTCTTTCACCACGGAAAGCGCAGCTTCATAATCCAGACTTGAGACAATGACTTTAACTCCTCCATAAGGGGACCACATTGGATTTCTTGTGCCGATGATTTGATCTTTCAAAAAGGCCTCAATATCTTCGTTTTCCAATAGGTTTTTCACCATTTCTGCCTGAAAGATAGTGCCTTCAAAAACCTCTGTGAATTCTTGCTTTTCGCTTGGTTTCATTTTGTTATCGTTTTTGTGAGGTCAAAGATTATTGGTAGTAAAATTACTGGAAAGTATCTCAAAATAGATAACATCACTAAAAATTAATAAATGTTGAGTGATGTGAAAAATGAAGTAAACACAACTTAAGTGGCCAACCGATAATTAAAAGGAATTCAGGAAATCATATAAATCCTCTTCAGTTCTTAAGTTGAGTTTCTTTCTCAGACGCGAGCGACTGATGTATGAACTGGACGGTTGAATGTTTAAGATATCGGCAATTTCTTTGGAGTTTAATCCTATTTTGAGATATGCACACAAGCGCAAATCATTGCTTGACAAGCCTGGGAAGTATTCTTTTAATTTCCTGAAAAACTCCTGATGCAACGCATCCATTTGAATTTCAAAAGTTTTGTCTTCGACGTTTATGTAAGAATCTAATAATCTATGCATTTCATGCCACCTGATTTTTGATGTAGAAGGTTCTTTCTGAACCAAATTGCACTTGTCTTTCAAAATAAGCAGCAGGCGGTTTTTATCTTCGTTATCTTTGGCTTTGTTTGCCAATTCGATCGTTTTGACTTTTAGTTGTTCTTTGATTTGATTAAATTCCATTTTTATACGCTCTTGTTCCAAAAGCAATATTTCTTGTCTGTATTTCTCGGCTTGCACACGCAAAGAGTTTTGCTCTTTGATCAGAAGTATTTTTCTTTGTTTTTTCAGCGATATTTTTTGCCAGTAAACAAATGAATAAATCAGTAAAAGGAATAAAATAAAATAGACCAGATAAGCATACCACGAACGATACCAGGGTGCTGCGATGCGGAATGAAACCGGATTTGCATCAATAAATTCTCCATTGATGAAAGCCCTCACAAAAAGCTTATGGTCTCCGTGTTTTAAATCTAAAAATTCAAAAGTATTGTCCGAAACCAATGAACTCCAGTCATCAGCAGCATTTAATTTGTATTGATATAAAACATCATCCTTATTTGGAACGATAAACTCGATCTTCAGATTATTCAGTCTGTATGGTAAAATGGCGTCCTGATAATACAGTATTTTTTCATGATTGTTAAAGGCTTCAATCTTTCTAAGAATCAATGCGTGATTTTGGGTAATTGTTTTCTCATCATTTTTGAGATATTCCAGTGCAAACCCGTTGTAAATCGAGTAAAACTTATAGTCAGGAAGTAATGGATTGTATTGATAAATGCCTGACAACAATCCTTCAACTTTTGATTGATTTGTAATTTCAGTACTCCGGATAAATTTATTTTCAGCAGCATTGAAAGTATAGCGGAATTTATCAGTGTTGACTTTTATACCCTCTTCATTTTTTGTCAGGTATGGATTGTTTCCCTCAAAAGTATCTTCAGAAAAAATGAACCGCTCGTTTGGATATAGATTCTCGTCAAGTATGGCTCTGATAACACCAAAATTTGGAATATTTACCCAAAGGGTATTGTCATTTTCAATTATTAATTGATTGCATGAACCATAAATGAGGTCCATTTTTTTCAGAAAACTCCAATTATTATTGTCTTTTTTAAAAATTGAAATGCCGTTATAGTTTCCCGTTAAAAGAAAATTGTTGTAGGGAAGGATTGTCCAGATTCCGTCATGAGTGTTCATTTCCCTGATGGTGTTATCTTTCAGAACAAACAATCCCCGGTCGTGACCAATGAAAAGGTTATCATCAATATTTTCCAACGTCCAAACTTGTCCTTCAGATCCTGGTACGAGTTGAAAACGGCTGATTTCGGCATCATTGTTTAAATCAATCCATCTTGATCTGTATAAACCCTGATTTGTTCCAAGATAAAAAATGTCATCTTTTATCAATGCAGTATAGCCGGTTCCGAAATCGCCACCGTAATCATAAAAATAGGTAATGTTGTTTGTGAGATCAAGCGACGAAACGCCGTAATCCATGCCCAACCATAATTTACCCGACGGACTGTAATGTAAACTCAAAATCGTGCTGTTTGGAAGTCCTTTGTGTTTGTTGATGTGGTGGATGATTTTTCCGTTGAGATCACTAACGAATAAACCTTTCAGCACTGTTCCAAAAGACAGATACGAATCGTTTATTTGTTCAAAACTAAAAACTTTGGCAATTTTCAGGTTTTCGGATAAACCATTTTTCAATGGGCTTAGTTCTCCTGATAAATAAGCGTATAAACCGTTGTCTTTGGTAACAATAACGATATTTTCGTTGTGATGATAAATGCCTTCAATTTCAAAAACGACATCATCTGGATATTCAAAAACCTGTTTTAATGTGTAGCTTTCCAGCATAAACAGGCCATATTTTTCATCAGCAAAATATAACTTACCATCAACAGAAAAGCTGCCTGTAAACTTATAAGGTGCAGTTATTTTGGTCAGCTGTTCATTTTTATACACGTAAATATTTTGAAATGAAACAAAGAAAACATCACCTTCAAAATAATGAACATTCCAGAATTCCTCATAAACTTCGGTTACATCCTTTTGGAATGGATACAAAGAGCTGTACTCAAAATCATGGTATTTATTCTTTTTCCAAACGCCAAAATCCAGATCTGAACCGGTATAAATGAGAGAATCGTTCACTATGAACAATGATCTGGTGAAACCCTTGCTTCCTTTGAAACTGTTCCAGATTTTGCCATCATATTCCAGGAGTCCTTTGTCGGCAGCCATATACACAATGCCATTTTCAGCAGTGTTGATGTCCCAAACCTTTCCTCTGTTCTGATACTGCACAGGCGTGAAGTTTTGCAGAAGAGGCACACCCTTTTCCGGCAAATTCTGCGCGAAACTTATGAGTGTTCCAAAAGCGAAAACCAAAAAATATGTAAAGCGAGTTTTCAATGAAATGATAGTTAATGTAGTTTAACTACACGAAGGTATGAAAAATGAGCCGTCTTTTTTACGGACGGCTCAAAAATCACTAAACTTAACCTAATTAACAAAAAGTCTCTCTGTTTGAATTTTGCCACTGCTGGTATGAATTCTTAAAATGTATATTCCTTGATCCAGTCCCTCTGTGTTGATAACTGAAGAAGTTGTTGAAAGAATTTTCCTGCCAACAGCGTCATAAACTTCAATTTGATCAACATCAGCGCTCATTGTAACACGATCGCCGGATTTTACAGGGTTTGGATATACCCGCACTTTGTTTTCATCCACCGAAGGCAATGAAGTAGCAGGGCCTCTGTAGAAATAGATGTTGTCAAGGAAAATGCTTTGTGCTCCATTTCCTCCGTCAAATTTGAACTGAATCAGGTCTGCCATATTTACACCGGTGAATAGGGATAGCGGAATATCATAGCTAACCCATTGATTTGGTGTAATAGGCAAGGCATAAGGTGTTTCTACAGGACCAGGGCTGATGCAAAATATGTTTACAGAAGTGCCGTTTGAAGTCCACATATCGAGGTGTAGGGTTTCCATTTGTGTAACGTTTAACGGACTTGCAAACTGTGTTCCCTGATAATTGAAATTTGCATATTTCATGGTTTCATTGCCCTCTATATTAAGGAAAGTTACTGCAGTAGCTTGTCCCCAGTTTGGATTAAAATCAGTACCTGCAATGTTGGTATAGGCGTGGCTGTAGACTGACATTACATCTGACGGAGCACGTCCGGGAGGTGTTGGAGCTGCTACTGCAGGCTGCTCAATGACAGCTCCTGCTTTATAAAAGTAGATATTGTCGAGATAAATACTTTGGGTTCCTGTGCCACCATCGAATTTGAATTGAATCACATCTGCAAGATTTACTGCGCCGAAAGCAGTTAAAGGAATGTCGTAGCTTACCCATTGATTTGGTGTAACAGCCAGTGAATAAGGGGTTTCAACCGGGCCGGTGCTGATTAGAGAGAAGTTTACCGTTGTTGCATTTGAAGTCCACATGTCAATATGAAGCGTCTGCATTGTTACTACGTTAAGTGGGTTTGCAAATTGTGTTCCCTGGTAATTGAAACTTGCATATTTGATCGTTTCGTTGCCTGCGATGGGCACAAAAGTTACAACAGTTGATTGTCCCCAGTTAGGGTTGAAATCTGTGTTTTCAACATTTGTATAAGCATGACTGTATATTGACAATACATCGGCCGGATCGCGGACTGGTGGTGCAGGGGCTGCCACAGAAGGCATATCCGGTGCTGCAGATGCAGGATGGAAAGTAATATTGTCGAAATAGACAATATTGTCCTGAGTTCTGCCTGCCATATTAAAATCAGGAAAAACAACGATTTGATCCAGCTGACCTTCAGATGCCGGAGGGTTCAGGTATCCTGCAAAATTAAAAGTAAGTTCTTCCCACTGATTTGTCAAAGTATTTGGCACTTTAATTTCCGGCTGTGCCCAGCCTGTTGCAGCAACTAATTTTATACCAACATCGCTGATGACAGATTTCCACACCATGATTTTAATTGTGGAATTTGTTTCATTCAGTACAAATGGTCCAAGATTGGTTGAGCCATGTGCTGATTCAACCCCTGCCCATGGTGCTCCTGTCTGTAAAGCAGTAAATTTAGCCACTGTAGCCGAAGTGTTAGCACCCGACTGATCTGGATTTGCAATAATTTCAAGCGGTGGATTGGTCGCATTTTCAAAAACCGTCCAGGTCCAGTTTGCTCCTTGTCCGCCAGCCTCAAAATTGATCGGCGCGTTTTGAGCAAAGCTCAATGATGATACAAACATCATCAGAATAATAGTAAATTTTCTCATAAGAATTTAATTTTTAAAGATTTATATAAATGGTTAATGACTTGGTCTTTTCCTTTAAAAAGACATTGATTATTGTTATTTGGGTTTATTATTCAGTAAATGTTTCATTGCTTTTTTAGGTGTTCTGTCAATTTTGAACAATCCCCAGTGTTTTTCGGGTTCTAATGGTTCTGGCGATCCTTTCCAGTATTCGTCAAAAGCTTCAAAAAAGAAAGTGAGGATATTTTCTGTTTCTGCCCAGTCCATCAGTTTTTCAAAATAGATTTTCTGGTATTCTTCATTGACGTTTTCCGGGTTAATACCTCTGCCGTTTGAATTGGTTGCCCAGCCTGCTTCCGTTATTATTACTGCCTTGTTTGGGAATTTTTTTGCCACTGAATAGTAATTTTCTTTCGAATAATCCAGCGATTCCTTAATGTGTTTGTATTCCCAAACAGGATAAGTGTGAATGGAAATGAAATCAATTGCTTCTGCAACTTTATCAAGTTTGAAAAGCCAGGGCACATAGTTTTCGCAGTAGGTCACAGGTTGTTTGGTTTTTCTTTTTACCTGTTTTACATATTTTAAGATTTTACTTTCAGGCACATAATGGTCTGTCCAGTCAACACAGGCTTCGTTGCCGACAGAGAGTGAAAAAACAATGTCAGGGTACTGATTTCCCAGCTCGATGAGCTTGTATATCTGTTTTTGATTATTTCTGCAGTTTTGTTCTAATTGCTGTTCTTCGTAAACGCCTCCATTCCATGGGCAGTTGAAGTTGTTCATTTCAGCGTTAATATAAGCACCCAACATTACACGGAAATTAAGCTTTTCTTTACTGATGACATCCAAAACAGTTTCAGCCATTTGGTCGCAATCATAAAGCCGCAGATATTTCCAGTGATTATGAAGCAGCAAAAGATCCTCTTTCACCTGATCATAATCAGGATAGAGGCCTCCGGGATGCTGTCCTTCCCTGAAACCGGAATAGCAAATCGCTTTTCCTTTATCAAGCCTTAATTTCTCAAACAGATTCATTGAAAAATTTTAATTTACCAGCATTATCCCATATTCCCCAATAGGCTCCCACTTCTCCTTCTGCGCCAACCTTCCAGGATTCATCAAAGGATGAGAAATAGAAAACTTCAATATTGTCATCTATTGCCCAGAGCTGTGTGTTGATAAAATATTTCATCGCATTGTCATGAGAAGGCAAAGCATTGCCCAAACTTTCGCCTTTGCTGGGCCAGCCTGTTTCAGTTATTATGACTCTTTTTCCCTTTCCTGCCTCCTTGGCCTGATGAAACATCTGTCGCATATGCTGCAGAGAATCTTTGAAATCGGTTCCTTCCCAATAAGGGTAGCAATTACATAAAATTACATCGCAGGCATCAGTGATTTCTGGTCTTTGCACAAATTCATAATAGGCATCGACATAGCCAACAGCTATGCCGGGGATTTCCTTTTTGACACTTTCAATGTAGTTTATTAGTTGATTTTCAGTTAATTCTTTCCTGTAAAGCACTTCGTTGCCAACTACTGCAACATCTACATAGCCTTCTTTAGCCAGCTTTATCAAATTTTCTATTTCCTCCTGGTTTTTATCTTCTTCTTTTCCTAACCATGCGCCTACCAATGTTTTAAGTCCGTATTCCTTTGCTATTTTAGGTATTAGTTCATTTCCGTCGGTGCATGAGAATGACCTGACCCAACGGGTGTAGCGTTTCAAAATGAGCATTCTTCTTCTAATTTGCTCTTCTGAAATAATATCGCCGGGTTTTTGCCCCTCTTCATAGAGACTGAAGCAGAAGCCATGAACGCCACCGTATAGAATTTCCAGAAATAAGTTTCTGATATCCTCATCAGATTTATCTTCCAGGAAATGCTCTTTTGGAATGGCACCAGATTCCCTGAAGTTCAAATATTTTTCTTTTCTGTATGACATCTGTTGATTTATTGAATGTTAAACTCCGAATATTATATTAATCTTTCTGTTAAAGTTCTCCTCTGCGCTTGACAAGTTCCACGCTGATTTCATTGGCTTTTTTCTCGGTCAGATCATAATTCCACATCACCCAGATAGCCAATGCTGCTGTGGTTGCAGGGATCACTATGTCTGCAAGTCGTAAATTCCTGATAGTGTCAGCAGTCTGCACTGCAGAAGTCGAGTCAAAACCAACGAGTTTCAGAACCAAACCTCCTAAAACCAACGCAAGTCCTTGTCCCAACTTCACCATCCACCAATAAATAGCACCAAATGTTCCTTCTTTTCTGGGCATTCCATGATTCAATTCGTCAAGGTCACAAACATCGGCTGTCATGCTCATCATGAGTGTAAATAAACCACCGATACCAAAAACCATAAACGGGACCGGCATAAAGAGCATCCATGGATTGTCGGGGTTAAAACCCCACCATTTCAGAATATACCCTATGATAGAAATGAATGTTGCAATGATAAATGCGTTTCTTTTTCCCATTTTGTTGGATATCCAGGTAATGACTGGAATAATCAGAAACGCAGTGGATAAGGCACTTACTGTAGAAAACCATGCAGGCCAGGTGCCGGCAGCTTCATACACGCCGTTGAACATATAGAAAACAATGATGAAATAACTGAAAGAGGCAACCATCTGAAAGCCGTTAAACACCAAAAAAGTAGCTGTACAAAGCTTTACAAAAGGCTTGTTTTTAAAGATCTGAACCATATTTTTGAAGAGGCCTTTCAAATTATTCAAAAGTGTTTTGAAAGATATTTCAGCCCTGTTGGTGAGGTTGCTTTGGTCAATTTCTTTACAAAATAAGGCGGGCATAATTCCCAGAACGATACATGACGCCCCTACGATAATTGAAAGACTGCGAACACCTACTGCCTGACTTTCAAATAAATTTGGATTGGCTATCAAAACCCAAAACCAAGGAACGATCATCCATGCAATTTGTCCGAGCGTTTGTGAGAATCCCATTAAACGGGTGCGCTCCTTGTAATCAGAGGTCATTTCATAGCCCAATCCGATAAGCAGGGTGGAAAAGATCGTGTTTCCTGCAAGATATACCATAGAGAATATCAGAAAATACCAAAAATTATACATTTGGGAATTTTCCGGATTCAGTTGCCATAACACGGCAAACAAGGTGCCGCTCAAAATTGCACCTACAAAAATATAGGGCTTTCTGCGTCCCCATCTTGATTTAGTATTGTCAGTAATATAACCCATTATAGGATCAGTAATTGCATCGAATAGTCGTGGCAAACCGCCAAGCAATCCGGCCAGAAATGGGTCCATTCCAAATGCAGTAAGCAAAAAGAATGAAAAAACGCCCAAAGCCCCCGGCAATAGGTTATTGACTAAATGGCCTGCTCCAAAAGCTGCTTTTTGCCCGATTGGAACTCTGTCTCTTTTTAATGCTAAATGTTCTGACATTACTTTAATTTTTATTTTAACTTATATTGAAGTATGATTTTTTTCTTTTCCGGTAATAACAATGGTTTGAATGGCTTTGCCACGAATAGCGAATTCAGTAGAAGTTTCATTTAATTTGAGTTGGATTCCTTTGATTTCTTCAGTAGGATTGAAAATGATTACGGCAATGCTGCCATCCGGATTTTTTGCCGCTGTCACCATAAGCTCATTATCTGCATTTTCAAATCCGATTCTTACGGCCTCAGGTCTGATAAACCGGCTGAAATGAGCCATTGTAGAGAATATTGGAGTGAAGTAAACTTCGTCCGTTTCAATGTCTGCAATTACAGGTGCAACACACCAGTTTTTGAACCAATTGGGGCCGCCTTGTTTGTCTAAAACCATATTCCAGTCTATCCAGCCATCTACATGGTTGTTCATACAACCAATGATATCGCGGGCATAGCGAAAAACGGGTTCATATTTCGGATGCAGAAAGCGCTGTTCTTCAGGCGCCCAATCCCAACCCCAGTCGGTGGCTTCTTTCGCCCAATACCATTTGTCATCTTTCCATTTTGGAACTTCGGCATCGACACAGGCTTCTGTCTGAATCAGAAGTTTGTCAGGTGCTTTATTGTGAGCATATTGCAGCGATTCAGGAAAATAATCGTACGTGCTGGCATACCAATGTATAGCCGTTCCATCGAAGTAATTTTTTGCAATTTCATCGTCATACATCACATCAACCCATTCTTTTAACTCTTCGCCCCGGTTTTGGTCATAGCCCAGAATTTTTACATCATGGCCGTCAGCATCTAATTTCGGGCCTAAATGATTCTTGACAAAATCATTCATTTCATGTGCGGTGAAATGCATGCTTTCCCAGTTATTGTCATTTCCAAGGGGTTCGTTTTCTACTGTAAATCCCCATATATCAATGCCTTCTGCTTTGTATGCATCAATATATTTCGAAAAAAACAATGCCCAGGTATCGTAGTATTGCGGCAATAGTTTTCCGCCGCGCCAGTCTTTGTTGTCTTTCATCCACGGAGGTGCTGTCCAGGGTGATGATAAAATCTTGAAACCATCTTTGGAAACTGCCATGGCATCTTTTATCATCGGAATAATATCATCAAGGTCTTCCTTGACTGAAAAGTTGTTCAGTTCCAAATCATCTGCTACCGGCGTATAGGAATAATTTCCGAGTGAGAAATCACAGGAATTCATGTGTGTGCGGGTCAACGAATACCTTGCGCCGCTTTCTCCGAAATAAGCTTCAATGATTTTATCACGATTTTCTTTGCTGAGATTGTTCAGAAGATAGGCTGAGGCTTCGGTAAATGAACCGCCAAATCCAGTTATTTTCTGAAATCTTTCTTCTGGCAGTATGGAAATTTCAACCACTTTTTCAGCTGCAGGAAATTCGTTGATTTTGGTGAGTGAATTTCCACTTTCGGATGTTTCAAAAATTTCCACATCCAATGTTTTTGGTTGATTGCAAGCACTTAAAAGTACTGTTGTCAAAAGAAACATGATAATATAACTGAAGTATCTTTTCATGAAATAGTTTTTTTCCGGTTCATTTCTCTGCATTTTTTGCGCTGGCAGAAGGAGGTATTTTCACTTCATTCAGCAAAGCAGCCTTGTCTCCGTTGTATGTCTTTGTAATTGGTTTTCCGCCACGCGTCAATCCATCAAGTTTGCCTGAATCCACAAGATCCCACATTGCATATTTGGCTTGAGATTGCAGGTTAAAAAGTCCGAAATGATTCTCTGAACCCAAAGGATTATTGGCATCTTTCCATTGTTCATCAAAAGCCTCGAAATAAAAACATGATATGCCTGCTTCATTGGTCCAGCTGCGCATGAGATTGTGGTAAAGCGCTGATTTATATTCATCTGTAGCTCTCGTTCCTGAGTCACCATAAAACTCATTGGATTGGGTTGCCCAGCCAGTTTCTCCGATGTGAACCGGTTTATCTACACCCTGACTTTTCATGTAGTTTACGACACTTTCGTACTGCGAAATGGCATAATCTCTGGCTCTTTCCATGGCTTTATCTATTTTCTCAAGGTCTGTCAAACCTTCTTCAGCTTCAAGAACTCCCCAAAAATCCGGATTGTAATGGGTGTCGTGCATCGGGTAGGTGTGCATAGATATAAAGTCCACTGCTTGAATGAGTTGATTCAAATCATCAACGTGGTATTCGCTGTCGCCGCCACCCCATGAAGCAAAATTGTCTGAACTTGTAATCCATAATGTCTCAGGCAACACCCCTGTTTTCTTCAGGTTTTGCAAATGATTCACCCATTTGAGAATGATTCCCGGTTCTACAAAATAACTCCATGCCCATTTTACCATGGCTTCATTTCCGACCGCAATAATTTTTACGATATCCGGATATTGTCTGGCCAAAGCAACGGCCCTGCCTATCTCTTTTTCATTTTCTTCGCTTTCCAAATCTCGGATAGGTGATTCTGTCCATGCGTTTTTGCAATCTATCCATGCGCCCAGCATCACATACATTTCAAAACTTGGATCTTCCAGCTTTAGTTCGCTGATGGCTTTCAATACATTTGCTGCCTGCGGAAATGTGACATTATAGGTTCTGATAATTTTTATACCCATCGCAGACATGATTTTCATGTCTTCCTTCAATTCGGTAATTGTGGGCTCCAAATCTCTGCTGATCTCACGATAGCCGCCATAAGAAATTGCCTGATAGTCTGGATTACCAAGGATTTCCTTTGCGGTTTTACCGGAAGAGATTTCTTCTTTTTGAGGACTTTGAATGCAGGAAGTTGTCAGCAATACTGCAAAAAATACACTTATAATTAAAGGCAGTTTTTTCATCATCTGCTATTTTGAGTTTAGTTTTCTTTATTCATCAACAAGATGGGTTTCACGGATCGAAGCAGTAATCTGTTGTATTTCGCCTGTGCGTTCAAATACTTTTCGACTTGTTTCTTTGTCTACTCTCAAAGAATCAAAAATCGAAACTGTTCCATCAGCGAAACCGACTTCTGTTTTGTCTTTGTCTGACAGCCTGTAAATCACAGGAATCTGACAATAGGTGAAGCAAAGGGCGTTTTGATCGAGTTCAAGTTGTTTGCGCTCCTTTTTTGTATCGATGTAGTGAACCTTTGTGGGCTCTTTTGTGAATTCGATTTTTCTCAGCAAGCACGGATCGAAATAGAGTTTTCCTTCATCGACAAAGACGCCTAGTTCGCCAAATCTTACCAGAATATCTTCTTTTACCTGTCCTGTCATTCCCGGTTGCTGTGCACCTCTGTGTTTTGGCGTATGCGAATAGGGGTCGGTAGGAAATGCACCATAAAGTTCAGGTGATTTATGCATACCGATGCCTTTTCCGATCTCAAAATAGTGTTCGTTCAGGCGTTTGATGAGATCCGGATTTTCCTTTTCAGCCACTGCTTTCAGACAAGCTTCCTGCACGGCAAGATGTAGTTTGGAAACCATATGCCAATAGATAGAACCCAATCCTTCGTATCCGTAGAAAGTTCCCGACCGCCCTGTAAATGCCTTATGATTAAATACTTCCTCAAAAATTTCGAGTACGGTAGCTGATTCAGCTTTAATCAAGGATTCATATTCAGTTGCTTTCAGGCTTTCCAAAGCAAGCTTCAAATCGCCTGCATTTTTGAAGTTTCCGTTGAAATGAAATGTTCCAGCAACGTCTTTGCTGATGATCTGATTGTTGCCTTTTTCAGTTAATTTCTTCAGCAATTCTGACTTTTCAACTGCTTTGGCGGGAATGGTGTTTTTCTCCAAAAATTTGGGTAATTCTTTGCCGGGATAAAGCAGATAGCTGTTTTGGTCTTCTCTGAACAAAGAACTTTTTCTGAGTGCATCGAGCAGATTCAGGCTTTGTTCAGCATTTAAATATCCTGAACTTATTACTGCCACCTGACCCTCGAGCATTTCACTCAAATGACTGACAGCAATGGCATTTTCAGTTGCTGTCATAAGGTTGTAGGCATGGTACAAAGAATCCTGCCTTTTGTTGGCGTCAATGGTATGTTCGAAATATTTCAGACTGACAGCAAAAAGGTTGGAAATCTTTTTAACTGACAAAGCGGTCTTTTTGCCGCTAAAACCTTCATTATAAATTGATTCACGGTAATCAGATGCTGCCTGCCCTAATTCGTCGGTGATTGTTTTTCGGTCCTTATCGTTTATTTTGCCCTTTAGTAGTTCCTGATGAGCTTCCAACACCCTTGCGATTTTATTGAGGAGCATCGAAAGTTCCTCTGAAACTTGCACTTCTTCACTGTCGGTTTGGTTCAGAATTTTCTCAAAAAACCGCAGAAATCTTCTCAGATAATATAGCGTAACCATCGAAACGCCGTTTCCAACCAAAGCATTATTGGCATCGTTCCATTCAGGACGCTGGGTATTCATCCAGATGCCGGCTTCGGGTATGAAATTGGAGATCTTAGCCAGCACTGTAGCCAGAGTTTTCTCCAGAAAGTTCACATGATAAATCTCACTTGTGCTGCTTCCCACCAAAGCGCCATCTGCACCTTTTTCTTCAATTTTCCTGCGTATAGCACGGTCTGACTTCTCATCAAAATCAATTGTGTTTTTTGGGTCTTTGAGTATATCCTGGTATTTTTTGATGCGGTAGGGCACATTTGCATACACAAAACAAGCATCGCTGAAAAGCTTTTCTATCGCCGATGGTCGTTGGTTATGATAAAACTCAAGAAATTTCAGCAGATAGATAATTTGATGATCTCCCCAATAACCAATGTAGGACCAGGGATTGTCTGGTTCGATTGTTTCCCAGTCGAAACCGCCTTTTGTGACGCGGTAAGGGTTGTATCCATCAAAAGTCGTAGCGTTTAAAAACTTGAATATCATCCCTTCGGTAAAGGCAGGATATGAATGCGCCAAGGCTTCCCAGTTTTGAAAGATATCTCTCCAGTTCCCTTCGTAATCTAAAATTTTGGAGCCATCTGTTTCGCTTAGTGTATTGATAGAAAATCTGTTCCACGGCCTGCTTGGGTCTCCATGTCTGCGGCTGAATTTCAATGGCAAATACTCTGTACAAAGCCTTCTCAGATCGGCATCATCAAACTTCGACAAGCTGTTGTTGAGATCAGATTTCGAAAAGATTTCTTTCAACTCATTGATAAAATGCTGATTTCTTTCAAAAACATCTTTGTTGGCATTCTTCAAATACGGCAAAAAATCATTTTTCTCTATTTGATAATTGTCATCGAAAATTCCGCCGCGCATGATGTTGAACAGCACATTGGAAAAATGTCTTGTGTCTTTTCGCTGATCTGAAGTATACTGCAATCCGTCGGCATCTGCCACGAGTTGAACCAGATTTTGTGTGCCTGCTTCAATATCCTCCTCAAGCTGTTTTTCGAGTTCAGTTTTTTCTTTTACAGCCTGAATCAAGCTTATAATCTCAGCATGTGGTTGATTGACATTGGCGATGATTTTCCAGTTTTTGTCCGAATGTCCGGAAAGCAAAATATCCGAAAAAATGAAATAGGCCCCCTTTTCGCCTTTAATGTCAGATTCCTCTGTGATTTCCTGATTCATTCTGAAAGCCTTCAGCTGCAGTGATGAAAGCAGGTACTTTGGATTTTCGAGGCCTGAAGACCAAACGACATTGGCTTTTAAGGCCTCACTTGGTTCAGCTTTATCAACGATAATTGCACTTAACGAAAATATTCCAAGACCTGATTCTTTGTGTAATTCACTTCTTTTGTAGGCATCTGCTAGATTGCTTGTCGCCATTTGCAGATAGCTCCCGACGCCATAAGGCAATATATTTTGAATGCCATCCAGAATTCTTATCTGAACATCGTTCGGTGAGGTATTCAGAAGTGAAGACTTTTTAACAAAGCCGAATAAATTACTGCTGCTCCACTGATACCTGAAAACAAGCTTTAAATCGTGATTGATTTCTTCAAATATGATTTTATTTCCGTAGACGTTTTTATACAGATTTCTGCTGATTTCATATTTGTCAAGGAATCTTTCTGAGAATGGTTCCCAGATATGCGTTTCGCCCTTCAGTTGTACCTGGAATATTGACTTGCTGCCTGTTATATCTGCTGATTCTGTTATTTTATCATCGGTATAATACGGAAACAAAGCATATTCAGGGTTTTTACGTCCTGCTGTAAGCCCACCATTGCTGGATATAAACATCCAATGGTTTGAATTACTTACAATATTCATAAAAAACGGACGCATTTCATCATGATTTGAAATCCTGTAGTAGCTTTCGTTTTCATATTCTACTACACACATATCTATCACTTTACTACCTTTTTTATCAGATTTGAATTCAGATGTTGTATTCATCAATTATTAATATTATCAGAAAAGGGAAAATCTTTATTTAATGCTTATTCTTAGTTATTTTCTTTATAAACCCTTACGTAATCAATGATCATTGTTTGTGGGAAGGGTGTGTCAACAGTGGGGAAACCAACATAAGTACCACCAACGGCGACATTGAGCAGCATGAAAAAAGGTTGATCGTAAACCCATTCGCCGTTTACATCGGATTTTTCGATGCGCTGATAGAGATAATCATCCACAAAGAAGTCAATTTTATCTTCATCCCATTCAATGGCAAAAACGTGGAAGTCTTTGTCAAAGCGATTATTAATCAACGCATTGCCTTTGGTGATGGCATTCCCTCCGGAATATCCAGGCCCGTGAATGGTGCCATGAACAATATGCGGCTCTTGTCCTCTGAGTTCCATGATGTCTATTTCGCCGCATTGTGGCCAGTTCACAGTTTCAATGTTTGAGCCAAGCATCCAGAACGCAGGCCAGATTCCGGGACCGTAAGGAGTTTTCATTCTGGCTTCGAACCGTCCGTAGGTTTGCGCAAACAGACCTTGTGTTTTGATTCTTGCTGAACTGAATGCAGCTCCTCCAAAAGGTTCGTTCCTTGCTGTTATGACAAGGTTGCCTTCACCATCCATTGAAACATTTTCCGGACGATCGGTATAGTATTGAAATTCCTGATTGCCCCAACCGCCTTCACCTCTTCCGATATCAAAGGCCCATTTCAAAGAATCCGGTAATGTTCCTTCTTCTCCGTTGAATTCATCGCTCCATGTCAATGTCCAGTTCCGTTGATCCAGTTTCTGGAAATCATCACGTTCGCAGCTGAAAATGATTGTCAGCAATAACAATGAGAAGGCTTTAAGCGATATATGACTGAATGTGTTCATTGTGTTCATTGTTTTATTATTTGCGGAAATAAATATTATCTGCATAAAAATTCGGAAGGTTTGTGCCTTCAAATATTATCTGGCCAAGATGGGCTCTGCTGGTCAAACCGGTAAAACTAGCCAAAGGAATGTCGAAGCTTTTCCAGCCTTGAGAAACCAATGCTGCACTGTTGAAAGTTAGCGTGAAAGCTGTGTCATCACCACCCCCCGGGGCACCATTTGCACCGA
>JAGXRB010000155.1 GCA_018336075.1 Bacteroidota bacterium | reverse complement strand
AGCAGCTTTAACTAAAACAGGAAAAGGAAGACTGTCAGCTTGCTTAAGCAACTCATCCACATCTCCGGTGAGTCCTTTTGTGACAGGAAGTCCGCTTTGAACGGCGATATTTCTGGCAGCAATTTTATTGCCCATCAGGCGAATGGTATTCGCATCAGGCCCAATAAAAATGAGTCCGTTTTGTTCACAAGCCTGAGCAAATTCAGGGTTTTCCGAAAGAAATCCATAGCCGGGATGAATAGCATCAACACCACTGTTCAGCGCAATGCTTATAATTTTATCGATGTTCAGATAGGTTTCCTTCAGGGTTCCTTCACCCAAAGGCCATGCTTCGTCAGCAAGGCGTGTATACCATGAGTGTTCGTCATGAGAAGAAAAAACAGCAACAGAACTGATATTCATTCTTTGCAGTGTTTTGATCACACGCACAGCTATTTCTCCTCTGTTGGCAATGAGAACTTTGTTTATTTTATGGATTGTCATACGATTATTCGTTTATCCAGTTGGGTTTCCTTTTTTCAAAAAACGCCTTAATTCCTTCCTGACCTTCGGCAGAAGCGCGTTGAAAGGCAATGCGGGAGGCTGTGTCCTTCATCATTTCCTCCGGTCTAAGTGCTGAAGTTGATACATCATGTATAAGTTGTTTGCACAACGACACTGCTCCTGGTGCAGCGCTATGCAAATGACCTGAATAAAACTGCAGCTGTGCATCCAAAGTTTCCTCTGTAAAAATCAAATTGACAAGCAAAAACCGGTAGGCTTCCTGCGCAGTAAATTTCCTTCCGGTAAGCATAAGTTCACGCGCTGCAGCTTGTCCGCAACGTCTGATTACGTATGGAGAAATTGTAGCTGGTGTAATTCCAAGTTTCACTTCGCTAAAGGCGAAAACTGTATCCTCATGGGCAAGCACGATGTCTGCGGCAGCTGACAGGCCATTTGCACCTCCATAAACAGCTCCATGAAGAATTGCAATAACGGGTTTAGGACATTGGTAAATCTTTTCGAAAAGGCTCGCAAGTTTCATCGCGTCAGCGGCATTTTCCTCCGGACCGAAAGCACTTATGTCGTGCATATATTGTAAATCGGCGCCTGCACAAAAAGATTTTCCTGTTCCACGCAGCACGATCACACGAACAGTTTCTGCATTTGCACAGCTTTCAAAAGCCTGGGTCAATTCGCTTATCATTAGCTGATTCAGTGCGTTGTGTTTATCAGGCCTGTTAAGCCAGATCGTAAAAACAGCCTGCTGCTGTTCGGTCCGTATTGTTTGAAATATTTCCATTTTTCTACATTCTGAATACCCCAAACTGCTGTTCGGGATATGGTTTGTTTACAGACATAGCAATGCCCATTGCCAGCATTTTTCGTGTGTCAACAGGATCAATAATGCCATCGTCCCAAAGCCGGGCTGTGCTGTAATATGCTGAACCTTCCCGCTCATACTTATCCAGAATAGTTTTACGAAGTTTGTCCAACTCTTCCTTTGGCATCTCCTGCCCTCTTTCGCGATACTGATCTTGTTTTACTGTTACTAAAACAGTGGCTGCCTGCTCTCCGCCCATGACAGAAATTTTTGCGTTGGGCCACATAAAAAGCAATCTTGGCCCAAAAGCCCTTCCTGCCATCCCATAATTTCCTGCACCAAAAGAGCCGCCAAAAATTACTGTAAACTTTGGCACATTGGCATTGGAAACTGCATGTACCATTTTTGCGCCGTCTTTAGCTATTCCGCCACGTTCAAACTCTTTACCGACCATAAACCCTGTAATATTCTGCAGAAAAACCAAGGGAATTTTTCTTGATGTACAGAGCTCAATAAAGTGTGTTACCTTGAGTGCAGATTCGCTGAAAAGGACGCCGAAATTGGCGATGATACCAACTGGAAAACCCATGATGTAGGCAAATCCTGTTACCACTGTGGTTGCATAACGCGCTTTGAACTCCTGAAAGCGACTTCCATCAACCATGCGCATGATTATTTCACGTGGATCAAGTATTTTGCGAAGGTCAACAGGTGCAAGTCCATAAAGTTCAGCAGGATCATACAACGGAGGCTCAGGAGTTTGTAGGTCGAGTAACTGCTTTGCCGGTGGTTTCAATGTTTCAAAAATATTGCGGCAAATGGCAATCGAATGTGTTTCGTTTTCGGCCAGATGGTCGGCCACACCGGAAACTGATGTATGCACCTCGGCGCCACCAAGTTCTTCGGCTGTAACCTCTTCACCTGTAGCGGCTTTAACGAGTGGAGGACCACCCAAAAAAATGGTTCCCTGATTTTTTACGATAATCGTTTCGTCGCTCATTGCCGGAACATATGCTCCGCCAGCAGTGCACGATCCCATTACCATTGCAATCTGAGGGATTCCCATAGCAGACATGCGCGCCTGATTGTAAAAGAAACGTCCAAAGTGATCCCGATCAGGGAAAACTGTGTCTTGTTCAGGCAAAAAGGCACCTCCTGAGTCAACAATATAGACACAGGGCAGGTTGTTTTCCATTGCAATTTCCTGCGCGCGCAAATGTTTTTTGATGGTGTATTGCATGTATGTTCCACCTTTCACTGTGGCATCGTTGGCGATGATGACGGTTTCGCGCCCATGAATAACTCCAACTCCTGTTGCTATCCCCGCTGAAGGAAACCCATTGTCGTAGAGCCCGTAAGAGGCGAGGGATGAAAGCTCCAAAAAGGGGGTGTTGGGATCGATAAGCAAGTTGATGCGCTCACGGGCGAGGAGTTTGTTACGCTCTTTATGTTTTGCAATGGCGGTATCGCTTCCACCTTTTGTGACCTGACTTTGAACAGCTTTGAAATCGGACAGGATTTTCAGAAAGTTGTTCCTGTTTTGTAGAAATTCTGCAGATCGGACATCAATTTTTGTTTTTAATGTGTACAAGGCACTATTGTTTTAGGGTTCATTTACAAATGTTTATGGAAATACTTCTACAAAATTATGGTTTGTAATATTTACCAAAGCTTTGTCGGCCTAAAGTTAAACAAAATCAATACGAAATGAATAAAAATGTTGTTTTAGTGTATCTTCGTTTTTCAGCTTGAGAATAGCACAGCTGAATGAACACATCAATTTAACCGTTTATAGAGCCTTTTTAAAAATGGATAACTATTTTAAAAACATGCAGTATCAGGCTTTTATTAAATTAAAAGCCGGTTAGTAGTATAATATATTCAATTCCGGACGGGCGATACGAAGTCTGTCAATTGTCTTTTTGCTGATTCGGGTATTAAAACATTTGATGTGTTTCAATGAGGGTAGTTTATCAGCAGGACTAAGGTTTTTCAGACGGGTATTGAACACCGAAAGCTCCTCAAGATTTTCTAAAGTTGCCAAAGCTTTGAGCGTCCTCACCTGGGTTCCACCGATATTGAGTGTTTTCAGAGAAGTAAGCCCGGAGATTGGTGAAAGATCTGCTACCGATGTGTTTTCCAGGTTCAGTTGTTCGAGCAATTCCAGTTCCTTCAACGGGTTTAAATCGGTGATAGGATTGCCTGAAAGCTCAAGCTGACGCAATTGCTTCAGTCCTTTTAAGGGGGAAAGATCGCTGACAGTTGTTCCTGCAAGGGTAAGTTTTTCAAGAAGCAACAATGGCATCAAAGGCTCAAGGGAATATACAGAAAGAAGGTTTTTCACAACGACTTCTTTGTTGTCGGCGACCGCTTGCAACTGAACTGGCGATGGATTGATGCCTGCCGGAAGATTGCTGCCAAGAACATCTTTCCATTCGTCATTCAAATTGTTCCACCAAAATCTTAAGATTTCGGTTTGATAAACAATCAAAGCCTCTGGTCTTATTTTTTTCAATGCCAGAACATCCTCAGTGGTGATGCGGCTTTTATCTGCCAGCACCAGCTTCAGGTTCAGAATTCCATGCATATCATCAAGACTTTCGATGCGGGTGTTTTCAATGTTGATATGCTCGAGTAAAAACATTCCTTTCAACGCATCTGTTTTGCTTATGCGTGTATTTGACATATCTAATTTTCGCAAATCCGTAAGCCCTGTCAATGGAGAAAGATCAGTGATTTCGGTACGACTGATGTTAAGTTCCTGCAGATTGATCATTCTGCTCAGAGGCTGCATTTCCTGCAGGTAAATATTTCCGTTGAGGTCAATGCGCGGTGTGTTGATCATCTGATGCAGTTCTTCGGTGCCTGGATTGTTGCTAATTCCAGATTGCTCTGTGAAAATCGCTCTCCAGTAAATTGGCAGATTGCCCCACCATGCAAGGAGTTCTTCAGAGTCAAAAACAACCAAAACACCGGGTCTGTTGCGCATAAAGGCAGAGGCCATGGTGGCAGTAACTCCGTTCTTATCGCTGTAAACCCTTTTCAACAGCGGTAACTCCTGCAATGGACTCAGGTCGCTGACACTTGTCTGGCTGAACTGAACCATATTAATCGCCTTCAAATTGCGGACTGCCTCGATGCTTGAAATTTCTGTGTGCTCAATATTAAGTTGCTGAAGTGACGAAAGATCTGCCAAAGGCGACAAATCTTTTATTGCTGTGTGGCTCAAGTCAAGAATACGCAGGTTATTCAATTTTTTTAACGGCGTTAAATCTTCTACAAGTGTTTTTGAAAGTTTTAAAATGTTCAGATTTGTAAGTGATGACAAAGGATTCAACGAATGAATCTTTGAATTGCTGCAAAATAGTCTTTCAAGTTGTCTGAAACTGGCCATTACACTTATATCATTCAAAATGGTTTCGTTGCAGTGAATTTCGCGCAGATTTCCGGCATACTGTAGCGGCGTAAGATTTTGCACCATGGTTCCGGATATGCTGATTGTACGCAGGCGGCTAAGGTTTCGCAAAGGAGTAAGATCTTCAACAGGTGTATAACTGAGGTCAACTGTTTCGAGGTCTGAAAGTTGAGACAGTGGTTCCAATGTTGTAAATTCAGGTCTGTTAGCAATATTGACTTCCTTCATCAGGCTGAATTGTCTGAGTCTGCTATCCACTTCAGCTGCACTTTTTCTAAGGGTATCCTTTTTTAATTTTTTAACCTTATCATTCAGGACGATTACTGTATCAGGCCTTCTGCCGCTTAAAACTGATTTTTCAGATTCCGGAATGGTGTCATTTCCGGCAACAAGAAATGTTCCTTTGCGCACAAAATCAATCTGACGGTACAAAACAATCGTATCATCCTCAACTTTTAAAATTCTGGACATTGGCGTGTTTTCGTACACCATAGAATTGCTTCCAAAAAAATCTTTCCAAACCTGAGGCATTGTGGCCCACCAATGGCGCAATTCTTCTTTTTCATTCAATTTTGTTGTGTAGTAACTTGCTATGCGCAGGTCTTTTTTAAAGGGGTCGAGGTTCACTTCAAAAAAACGAAGGCGGGACGAGTTTATGCTGTCGCCGGTAATAGATTTGGCGTTGATTTGTCGCATTAAGGTCACCTTGAAATAGATAGCGCCGTTTTCGCCAATCAAGGGTTCGATGGTTTGAATGTCGAAGTTAAATGTTACAGAACGAAAAAAGAAGTCGACATCTTTCAGGTAGGCTTTTACATCTTTGTTTACCGGTACATCGCGGTTTTCATCAAGATCGTCTTCAATTTGAACCAGGTCATTTACGAATATCTTATCGTAGCTTTGATTAATTATGATATCCTTTTCCTGAATCGTAGAAGCAGGGTCACCTAAAAAATTCAGGGTTCCTTCAAAATATTTCACAAGCATTCTTGTCTGCTCGCGGTATTCTTCCATTTCTTCAACACTTATTGCCCATTCCTGCTTGTTTTGGCCTCGCAAAATGATGCTCAAAAATAAGAGGCCAAGCACGAAAACAGATGTTCTGGTAAATTTTATCATGGCTCGTAAAACTTTAGTAATGATTCTTTTTCTTGTTCTGTTACATACATGAGGTTTGAAATCAACCAGCCGCTGTTATTGCCTTTTCTGTTGAACCATGAAACCTCAAAATACCAGTTATTAATTTGAAAAATATGAAATTTCAGCTCGTCAATTTTTACAAACTTCAGGCGACCAAGCTTTACCTCATAAAAAAACAAGCTGAGATAATCGGGTCGAAAATTATTTGAGGCGTAATAATCAATAACCTCAGGTTGCCTGAAGGCCTTGTGGATATTCATGAAGTCGAGCTCATGGCTCATTGGATGTAAAAAATGTTTCTCTCTTTCGGCAATCTCTCCGGCTGGAAACATCCGGTTAAAGGTAGGAAAATATACATTTGTTAAAACCCACTTTGAGCCAAGTCTTTCCTTTTCAATCATCAAAATCATGATGATGTTAACAGTCTTACCCTGAAATTCGAATGTAGCCGACACTTCTGAATACCAGCGACCACCAAGAAACTCCATAAAGTTTGTAGCTTTTGGCGTAGTAAGATCATCGATAAAAAAGTCTTTCAATGCGCTTGAAGTACGCAGATTTTCCTTATCGAAAAGCAATGGCAGCAGTTGTTTGCGCTTTTCATTGTTGCGATATTCGGATGAATTATAATGGTATTTCTTTCCAAACTGATCTTCTTCATTATTGAAACGGCTAAAAAATTGGCTCATCTGCTTTGTCATAGCATAAAGCTCTGTTTCGTCCACCATAAAAGCACCAACAGTTCTTGTTTGAGCACTGGCTTGGATGGTGAAAAGAAATATTCCGACTGAAAGTACTAGTTTAGAAAGACATTTGCTGATTTTCATAAATCCTTTTTCGGTGTGCAAAAATAGTGTTTCACTAACATTATGTCGATATCATGGAATAAAAACCGGATCACAACTTTGGTTTTTTATATGAGCAAACCCCGCCGGAGTTCTCTGGCGGGGTTTTTTATAAACCTATTTTGCCACCCGAAAAACAACTGCTGGCAAAAGTGTTTGTGTCTAGCGTCCTGTTTCTTTAACGCGGATATCTCCTAAAAGCACATCCCAGAAGCCGATCAGGCGGCCACCAATCTGCGTTTCCTTGCGTTTTACATATACAGTTATATCTTTTTTGGTTGTGTCTTCATAAACCAGACCACCTTCACGGTCGAAGCCTCTAAACTTCTGGAATATTGTAATTACACCAACATAAGTGCCATCGGGCTGACGTTGCAGGTCGCTTACATATTCTATCTTGTACCATTCAATCTCAACCCTGTCATAGTTCAATCGCATAAGTCTTTCAAAATACTGGCGCACCTTGAAATAGTTTATTTCTGACCTGAATAGAGAAGATACACCGATTTCGGCACCTTGCATAAATAGCTCTTCGGCGCGGTCAATCACACGGTTGGCTTCGCTCCATGGAGTGGATTTGCTTCCAATGATGCTTACATATTTACTCAAATCGCGCACCTTCTCCAGAGCCAGACTATCAATGGCCTGTTTGCGCTCTGGGCTGAGGTTTTCCTGTGCTGAAAGGGTATATCCGGAAAAAAGGCTGAACACAACAGCCATTATTAAAGTGATTTTTCTCATGTTCCGCTATTTTTTTATCAATTCCAATTCTGTGATTTTTCCGTTTGCATCGTATTTGGCTTGCTCAACCCTGTTGTTATTAACTTTTTGATCTTTCAGGTAGTCAAGATAATTACGAATAGTCGTCGGTCGGTCATAGTCGTTGAATCCTCCGGCCTGACTGATAATAATCAGCACTGGCACATCCGGCGTTGAAAATAATCGCAAAGTCTGACCAATTTTTTCATTGGCTACAGCCGTGCTCGGTGCTCCGGCGATAGAAAGGAAATGATTTTCCAGCACAGCGTATTTAGATCCACTAGCTTTTGCCCGTTCCTCTTCTGCCTTGCGAAGCCTGTCTTCTTCAGCTTTTCGCATCGCTTCAGAACGTTCGCGTGCAAGTTTGTCTTCAACCAGATCAATGAGCTTCAGTACTTCTTCATCCTGAAGTTGCCATGATTTAATTGTTTCAAAACGTTGCTCCTTCTCCTGCAATGACCAACTGGTTTTGTCATCTAAAATTGCTGTAAGATCTTTTTTTGCCTGATCAACACGTGCTGCATACTCAGCAGCAGCCTGTTCTCTTGCCAGTTTTTTCTTGCTTTTACAGCTTGTGGTACCTCCCAGGGTTATTGCAGCCATTAATAGCACCAACAAAAAACGCGGTGCAGCCAGCATCATACTTTTTTTTCTCATAGGTATCAGTATTATCATAAACATTGTAATAACTTACAAATGTCAAAATTATTTGAAAATTATGAAAATTTAATTATTCCGGTACTTTAGTAGCGTATTAAATCATGTTCACATTTTCAAAACTCTGTGAGATTTTATAAAAAATCAAATTTTTCTCAACAGCAGTTCATCTGCTTTTTTAAGAGAACATTGAATATCAGAACAAATATTTTCCTCTCCCAAAAGTTCAAAGAAACCATTTTTCTGAAGAGCATTGCGCACTTGCAAATTGGCGCCAGATAGTATTATATGAATGTTTTTGTTCTTTGACCTTCTGATAAAGTTTCTGAGGTTGCTCAATCCGGTGGCATCAATAAAAGGAACACGGCGCAATCTTATGATCCGAACCAAAGGCATTTTTGTAAGATTCTTTTCTGCTTCTTCAAACTTATTTGCAACACCAAAAAAGAATGGCCCATTGATCTCAAACACCTCTACACCAATGGGAATGCTCAATTGCTGGCCTTCTTCAGCAAATTCATCTGTATCATCTTCAACTTCCATTTTCAGCACCTCGACACCAGTGGTTTCAATTATACGTTTGAGGAAAAGCAAAACTGCCAGAAGCAGTCCAAACTGAATGGCAACAGTAAGGTCAATTACAACAGTAAGGAAAAATGTCACAAGCAATACAGCAATATCTGACCGGCTATTTCTGAATAAACCTTTGAATGATCTCCACTCACTCATATTGTAGGATACCATAATCAGTATTCCTGCGAGTGTGCTCATGGGAATCAGTCGGGCCAGTTTACCGAAAAAGAGCAAAATAAGCAAAAGTGTTATCGCATGAATAATTCCTGCAACCGGGGTTTTTCCTCCATTGCGGATATTGGTCATTGTGCGTGCAATAGCACCGGTGGCGGGAATACCTCCAAAAAGAGGAGTAATAATATTGGCAAAACCTTGTCCGATAAGCTCTGTATTGGATCTGTGTCGTCCGCCTGTGGCTCCATCGGCGACCATAGCCGAAAGCAGTGACTCTATTGCACCTAACATAGCAATAGTAAAAGCAGGTGCAAGCAACATTTTGAATGTATCAAAACTCACTGATGGCAGAGATGGCATTGGGATTGTTGCTTTTATTTCGCCAAAACGACTGCCGATAGTTTCTACCGGAAGCTGAAAAAATGTTGCTGCAAGTGTTGTAAGCAAAAGTGCAATTAAAGTGCCCGGAATTCGCTTATTTATGCGCGGCCACAAGGAAATTAGCAATATTGTGATCACACCTATCACAAGGGAATAATAATTTATTGCGTCAAAATGATGAAAATAAAAGTTCCATTTTTCAATAAAGTCTGCAGGAACAGCCTCAATTACAGCGAGTCCGAAAAAATCTTTTATCTGGCTCGAAAAAATTACCACCGCAATACCGCTTGTAAACCCTACAACAATCGGATAGGGCATAAACTTGATAATTGTTCCAAGCTGGAGAACTCCCATCGCAACAAGCATGAAACCAGCCATCAATGTAGCCACAAGAAGGCCTTCAACGCCAAATTGCTGCACAATGCCGTAAACAATTACGATGAAAGCACCTGTTGGACCACCAATCTGCACTTTACTTCCGCCTAGCAGCGAAATAAGAAATCCTCCAATGATGGCCGTAATAATGCCCTTTTCGGGCGCCACTCCTGAAGCAATTCCAAAAGCAATGGCAAGCGGAAGTGCCACAACGCCTACAATAATCCCGGCGATGAGATCAGAGAGGAAAGTTTTTGAGTTGTAATTTCTGAGGGTTGTAAGTATTTTTGGATGAAATACTTTTTTAATGCTTTCGGTAATATTTGCTTTCATGGCTTGAGGCCTTCAATCTGTTTTCGGTGCAAAGGTAGCAAACTTTATAAGGTTAATCAGGCGTGAAAAACAGATAAAACAAAGCCCTGCAAGAAATCTCCTGCAGGGCTTTGTTCAAAAAAATTCAAATTCAAAAAACCGCTAATCTAAAAGATGTTTGGCAAGGAATTTTTCCATTGCCCTGTAAAAATCAAAGCGGTTTTCTTCGTTGCGGAAACCATGGCCTTCGTTATCTTTTACCATATATTCCACTTCAACGCCACGTTTGCGCATGGCTTCAACAATCTGATCTGATTCGGCAATGTTCACACGTGGATCTTTTGCCCCTTGTGCAACAAACAGCGGCGCCATTATGCGGTGGGCATTCATTGCAGGAGAAGTGGCCTCAAACTGTGCTTTATCCGTTTCAGGGTTTCCAACCATCTCATACATCATATCCAATAAAGGTTTCCAGTAGGGCGGTATGGTCTGCATAAATGTAAACAGATTTGAAACGCCAACATAATCGACGCCGGCAGCATATAATGTAGGCGTGACAACCATTCCCTGCAAAGTTGCATAACCGCCATAGCTCGCACCATAAATGGCAATGTTGTCCTTATCAGCAATACCTTGCTCAATCAACCAATAAACACCATCGGTAATATCATTTTGCATGGTGAGGCCCCATTGTTTGAAACTGGCTTCCCAGAAAGCTTTTCCATAGCCTGTTGATCCGCGGAAGTTCATTTGCAATACAGCAAATCCACGGTTGGCCAAAAACTGTACTTCCGGATTGAAACCCCAGTTGTCGCGTGCCCATGGACCTCCATGAGGGTTGATAACTACAGGCAGGTTTTTTGGTTCAACACCTTTTGGAAGTGTAAGATAGCCGTGAATAATAAGGCCATCGCGTGAACGGTACTGTATAGGTTTGATTTCTGCCATTTGATTTTCGTCAATCCAGGGGCTGACTTCCTGAATTTTTGTCAGTTTATCTTTCTTTAGATCAAAGAAGTAATACGATCCCAAAGAGCGGTCACTGTAAGTGCGGATAATAAAGTTCTCCTCTGCTTTATCTGATGCAGAAATAGAAATCTCATAGCCCTTTAGTTCACTTTCGAGACGTTCATAAAGTTTTTTTGATGTTTCGTCAAAGAAATTCCTTTCTCTTTTCCATGAGGTGAAGCTTGCAGAAGTAATGACTTTGCGCTTTCTTGAATAGCTGATAGAAGAAACGTCATAGGAGTCGTTTTCATACAACATCTCTGTTTCGGTTGCGGTTACAGGGTCGAACACTACGGCAGCAGATTTGTCGCGGTTGAGGTTGGAAGTAGCGTAAAGTTTTTTGTTGTCAAAAGTAAAAAACTGAGGACTCATCGACTCTTTGAAGCTTGTGGTAAGAATGGGGCGAAATTCTTCTTCTTCGTTATCGCGAAAAAGCAACTGTGTGTTGACGCCGTCGACAATCGCCATTGCAACGCGCAATTTGCCATCGTGGTCGGTCATCCAACCCTGAATGTTGCCCGGATTTTCGGCAAGCATAACCATATCGCCGGTATTGATGTTGAGCCTGTAAGGATCAAAAACCATTGCATTGCGCTTGTTTAGTCCAACAATTACAAAGTCAGGCTGATCTTCGAGGTCGTCGATAATCTGTGTTCTTACGTTTTCGAAACAGGTGAGGCACTTTTCATTTTTTCCGTTTACATCCACACCAAAAAGCGCAAAATTCTCATCACCGCCATTGTCGTTAATGTAAAGAAGCCTTGTGTTGTTTGCCCAGTAGTAACCAGCAATATCTCTTTTGGTTTCAGAAGTCAGTCGAGATACTTTTTCGCTGCCAATTTTCTGAACGAAAATATTCATGCGGCTTTCATAAGGCGCCATAAAGGAAATATACTTTCCGTCGGGACTAATGTTATACGAAGTTCGTTCCGGATTTTTGAAGAAATCTTCCAAAGGAATGATTTCTGGTTTTTGTGCCATTACACTCATGTTAATAATCATTGTTAAAATCAACAGGTGAATAGCTTTCACCGGTTTAAATGATGGGTAATTCATAAAATTTCAATATTAATATTTTTATCAAAAAGCCCATAAGGCTGTTAATTACAGAGGCAAATTTAGATAATATGTATCAAACAACTGATCAACCCAATATCTTTTTTGAAAAGAAAGGAAGTTTATGGGCTGATAAGAGTATGGGTTCTGTAGATTTGGAAATGTCGTCACTCATGAAACAATGTTGAGTTAAAATCAATTATGATTGTATTAGTTACATAGAATCATTTATTGACTATTTTACAAACAATTGAAGCATTCCGGCTTAAAGAAATCCAAAAATTATTGAATCCAAAAATTAATGCATCGAGGTTCTTAACCTTAAATTAACAATAAGGTAAAGTAAACTTAAGTGTCACTTAACACCATTCATGAACTTACAGACTATTTTTGTGGCGTTAATTAAACATCAAAAACATGAAAAAGACACTTAGCTTAATAATAACAATGGTTGTATTTCTCTTAGGAACTTCTCTCTCTGCTTCAGTTGACAGTGGCAAAGCTCCTAAAGCTCCTGCGGGAATGGCTGTAATCAGCGGTACAGTAACTGATGCAAACACAGGAGAAGGTCTTGCCGGTGCATTAATCGAAATCGAAGGAACCACACTGAAGGTTTTTACAGATTTGGAAGGAAAATACAATATTAGCGAGGTAGAAGCCGGAACTTACAGTTTGAAGGTAAAATACATTTCATACGAAGAAAAAAGCCTTACTGAGCTTCAAGTCAACGCAAAAGATAACAGTGTTGACATTCAACTTGAAATTAAAAAATAACACCAAATCCTGTTCGGGATATATTTGAATAAGACAAACAGAGACTTTTGTTTGTCTTTTTTATTCATTAATTTATTGCCGCCTGCATCATTGCAATCCACGTATAAGTTTTGTATTTTTGTGTCATGGCTTTGTGTCATGGCTTTTTGTACAGGTTGAAACAAGACAGCGATTGTGTTCAAAACCATAAACTTTTAAGCACTATATTATTCTATCAATAATAAATTCTTTAGAGATGAAAAAGTTAACCCTGGCATTCATGCTACTTTTGTTAATCAGCTCAAGTATTATAGCGCAGGAGCCGGAAAGGCGCAACGATGGGTTTTATTTGAACGGCAAACTGCTGAACGGGCTTCATCAGTCTTTTTATCCCGGGGGGCAATTGAAATCTGAACAAACTTTCATTAATGGACTTGAGGATGGTCATTCGCGCTACTTTCATTCAACTGGATATTTAACTGAAATCAGAGCCTGGAGCAAAGGAAAAAAACATGGTACATGGCAAACATTTTCAGCTGACAGCACAATTACTGCTGAAGCAAACTATTCAGATGATTTGAAAAATGGAAAATGGTTCATTCGTGATGAAAATGGTGTGCTCCGTTACGAGATGAATTATTTAAACGGAAAGAAAACAGGGACCTGGTATATGTGGGATGAGAATGCTAATCTCATTGATGAAAAAAATTATTAGCAATATTTTCTTTCAAAATAAAGCCGCGTCTTTCATAAACCATTCAAAATAAGCTTCCTACATATTCCGTCTGTATTGTCCTCCAACTTCAAACAAAGTTCGTGTAATCTGACCCAGTGAGGCATATTTGGAGGTTTCCATCAGTGCTTCAAAAACATTTTCATTGTGCAAAGCGGCCTTTCTCAGGCTTACGAGCTGTTCTTCAGCTTCTGATTTCCACACATGATGAAGTCGCTCCAGCATTTCGATCTGGTATTCCTTTTCTTCGGCTGTGGCCCGAATCACTTCACCAGGTGTCACTGTAGGCGATCCTTTACTTGAGAGAAAAGTATTCACGCCCATAATTGGAAGCTTTCCTGTATGTTTGAGTGTTTCGTAATAAAGTGACTCTTCCTGTATTTTACTACGCTGATACATTGTTTCCATCGCTCCTAAAACGCCACCGCGTTCTGTAATCCGATCAAATTCCGCCATTACAGCTTCTTCAACAAGTTCGGTTAGTTCTTCAATAATGAATGATCCCTGCAAAGGATTTTGGTTTTTTGACAAACCCAGCTCATGATTGATGATCATTTGTATGGCGATTGCTCTGCGCACTGACTCTTCAGTAGGTGTTGTTATTGCTTCGTCATAAGCATTGGTATGTAATGAGTTACAGTTGTCATAAATTGCATACAGTGCCTGCAAAGTTGTTCGGATATCATTGAAATCAATTTCCTGGGCATGCAGGGAACGTCCGGAGGTTTGGATATGATATTTCAGCTTTTGCGAACGGTCGTTGGCTCCATATTTGTTTTTCATGGCTTTGGCCCAGATAAGGCGTGCAACCCTTCCGATGACAGAAAACTCAGGATCGATCCCATTTGAAAAGAAAAATGAAAGGTTGGGCGCAAAATCATCAATATTCATTCCGCGCGAGATATAGTATTCCACGTAAGTGAATCCGTTGGCCAATGTAAAAGCCAGCTGACTTATAGGATTGGCGCCGGCTTCAGCAATATGATAGCCCGAAATGGAAACAGAATAAAAATTCTGCACCTTGTTTTTTATGAAATATTCCTGAACATCACCCATGAGTTTAAGAGAGAAATCCGTCGAAAAAATGCAGGTATTCTGTGCCTGGTCTTCCTTTAAAATATCTGCCTGCACTGTTCCTCTTACACGACAAACTGTATCGGCTTTTATACGATTGTAAACTTCTAACGGAAGCACCATATCGCCTGTAACTCCAAGAAGCAAAAGCCCCAGACCATCACTTCCTGTTGGTTGCGATCCCTGATAACGTGGTCGCGGGCTTCCTTTTTGTTTGTATATCTGCTCGATGATGGCGTTGGTTTCTTTCTCAAGACCGTTTTCACGGATGTAAATTTCGCACTGCTGATCGATGGCTGCATTCATGAAAAATCCAACCAATGTCGGTGCAGGACCATTGATTGTCATACTGACACTTGTTTTTGAATCGGCAAGATTGAAACCTGAATAAAGTTTTTTGGCATCATCCAAACAAGCGATGGAGACGCCGGCATTGCCGATTTTACCATAAATATCAGGTCGGCGGCCCGGGTCTTCACCATAAAGGGTGACAGAATCAAAGGCCGTTGACAACCGTTTTGCCGGAAGGCCATGCGAAACATAGTGAAAGCGCCTGTTTGTGCGTTCAGGACCACCTTCACCGGCAAACATACGGGTTGGATCTTCTTCTTCACGCTTGAATGGAAATACTCCGGCAGCAAATGGAAATTCGCCCGGTACATTTTCTTTTAGCGACCAGCGAACGATTTCGCCCCAAGAACGATATGCAGGCAATGAAACCTTTGGAATCTGAAGATGGGAAAGGGATTCGGTGTGTGTAGCAACTTTGATTTCTTTGTCGCGCACACGAAACACATAAAACGGGTCTTTATACAACTTCTTTTTTTCTTCCCAACCTTCGATGATGTCCCAGGCAAGTGGGTCGAGCTTTCTCTGCTCACGTGAAATCAAATCCTGAAGCACATGCAATTCGTGGGCTTTGTGATGCTCTTCAAGCAATGCTGCACTTTCTTTCAGACTTTGCAGCCGGTGTGCAGTTTCGCTCTGCTTTTGCGTCCATGTATTATAACTGCGGATTGTTTCAGAAATTTCACTCAGATAACGCACCCTTTTTGGTGGAATGATAAATATCTTTTCTGACATCTCTTCTGGTTTTTCCATCGAGGTTTCAAAACCGGAAGGGTCTTTTTCTCTGATTTTTTCAAGCAAAGACAGATAGAGCGCGTTTACACCTGGATCGTTGAACTGAGAAGCAATTGTACCGAAAACAGGCATGTCCTCTGGATCTGCATCAAAAAGCTTGTGGTTGCGCTGATATTGTTTCTTCACATCCCGCAAAGCATCGAGTGCCCCTCTTTTATCAAATTTGTTTAATGCAATAAGGTCGGCAAAATCCAGCATGTCAATTTTTTCAAGCTGGGTTGCAGCGCCATATTCGGGCGTCATTACATAGAGTGAAACATCACTGTGGTCAATGATTTCAGTGTCGCTCTGTCCAATGCCGGAAGTTTCAAGGATAATGAGGTCGAAACCAGCAGCCTGCAGAATGATTTCTGCATCGCGCACATATTTTGACATGGCAAGATTCGACTGACGTGTTGCCAGTGAACGCATGTAAACATTGGGGTGGTCGATGGCATTCATGCGAATTCTGTCGCCCAGAAGTGCTCCGCCGGTGCGGCGTTTTGATGGGTCAACAGAGATAATACCAAGGGTTTTACCTTGCTGATCGTGCAGAAAACGTCGCACAATTTCGTCCACAAGGCTTGATTTTCCTGCACCGCCAGTTCCGGTGATACCCAAGACAGGAGATTTCTTTAAAGTTTTATTTTGCAACTCTTCTATGAAGCTCCGCACTTCTTCAGGATGATTTTCTGCTGCCGAAATGAGTTGTCCGATCACTTTATGATCTTTCCGTTTGAGGGCTTCAATATCACGGGCAACATTTTTCCCGGTGGGAAAGTCCGCTTTTTCAAGCAGTTCATTGATCATTCCCTGTAAACCCATCGACCGACCATCGTCAGGCGAATAGATGCGTGTGATGCCATAGGTTTGCAATTCTTCAATTTCAGAAGGAAGTATAACCCCGCCTCCGCCTCCAAAGATGCGGATATGGCCGCAACCTGCTTCGGCAAGCAAGTCGTACATATATTTGAAATATTCAATGTGGCCACCCTGATACGATGTGATAGCAATGGCCTGCACATCTTCCTGGATGGCGGTATTCACAACTTCCTGCACCGAGCGGTTGTGGCCGAGATGAATAACTTCGGCTCCGCTGGCCTGAATGATACGCCGCATCACATTGATGGCGGCATCGTGCCCATCAAAAAGAGAGGCTGCTGTTACGATTCGGATATGATTTTTTGGCTTGTAACTGTCGATCGATGGTGAAAGCATGTCAAATTATTTTTATTGAGACAAATATAACAATTTAAATATATGGTAGGCATGAAGGGGTTTTTGATGTGCTCATCTTTTGCTTTGTGTAGCTTCGTGTCTCCTTGGTGGCGCTCTATGCAATAGCTATAGCACAAAGTTGCGCAAAGAAGACACAAAGTTGCTCAGAGAGATAATGGTTTCAGAATCAAAAAAGACATTCCTCAGCACATAAAGTAGAATTAAGCCAGTATATTGGTGAAGCAAAAGGCTGTTTGCTTTGGTTCTGAATTTTGATCGATTCTGAATAAGGGCAAAGCGCTTGTTCATTAGCTAAAAAACCTTAATATTGCTCATTCGAACACACAAAATTATTTGGGTTATGGTTAAACAAATCCTTTTTGCTGTCGCACTGCTGATCACATTGGCAGTCTTTGCCTGGACAATGCGCAGGCTTTTTTTCAACTTTAAGTTCACCAAAAAACTTCCGCTTGACAATATTCCAAAGCGCATAAGGGTAACGCTGGAGGTTGCCATCGGACAAACAAAAATATTCCGCCATCCTGTGATGGGTTTGTTGCATGCATTGGTTTTCTGGGGCTTTCTGGTCATTCTCGCCGGAAGTGTTGAGATGGTCATTGACGGGCTTTTTGGTACAGAAAGGGTGCTGGGTTTTCTGGGGCCGGTTTATGATTTTTTGTTTGCTGCCGGAGATATTTTTGCAGCTATTATATTGGTGTCAATCCTTGTTTTTCTTTTCAGGCGTCTTTTCATGAAAGTGAAACGCTTCTACGGTCCTGAGATGAAACCGGTTTCCAAGGCTGATGCGAATCTGGCACTAAGTTTCATCCTTTTGCTAATGGTAACATTGCTTGGTATGAATACCTTCTATCTTCTTGAAATGGCTTCCCATAATGAAGCGCTTACGGGCGTTTATCCTGTAAGTATTCTTTTGGCAGGTCTTTTTGCTGGCCTCAGTCCGGAAGTCATTCATTTCTGGCATGAGTTCAATTGGTGGGGACATATTTTGTTGATTTTTGTTTTTGCCAACATCCTGCCCTATTCAAAGCATTTTCATGTTTTCATGTCGGTTCCTAACGTATTTGTAAGCCGTATCAGCCCGCTGGGTTATGTTGAAAACATGGAAAGCATTACCAAAGAAGTGAAAATGATGCTCGATCCACAGGCAGCTTTTGCCGCCTCCACTGAAGTGCCTCCAAAATTTGGTGTTTCAGATGCTGAAGACACCAGCTGGGTGAATTATATGAATGCACTTTCGTGTACAGAATGCGGAAGATGCACTGCTGTTTGTCCGGCCAACATAACCGGCAAACTGCTTTCCCCACGCAAAATCATGATGGATCTGCGCGCCCGGATGAAAGAAAAAGGTCCGGGATTGCACAAGGAAGGCTTGATATTTAATGATGGGAAATCACTCATCGGCGATTATATCTCTGAAGAAGAATTGTGGGCTTGCACGATGTGCAATGCCTGTGCGCAAGAGTGTCCGGTAAATATACACCAGCCTTCGCTGATTCTGGATATGCGCCGATATCTTGTTTTAGAAAAATCTGCCGCACCAGCAGGGCTTAATACGGCCTTTACAAATATCGAAAACAACGGCGCTCCCTGGCAGTTTTCACCTCAGGACCGGTTGAAATGGGCCGACGAATTGTATATCAACTCCACAGAATAATCAACCCTTAAAGCAGATTAAAGATGGAAAATAAAATAAAAGTGCAAGTGCCAGTAATGGCCGAAATTTTTGCAACTGGCCATAGGCCTGAATGGTTGTTTTGGGTTGGTTCTGCCGGTGCTTTCGACGACCGCTATAAGAAAGTCACAAGGGAATTTGCGAAAATCCTTTCCTGGCTAAAAACTGATTATGCTGTTTTAGGTGCAGAAGAATCTGACAGTGGCGATGTGGCGCGCCGGGCAGGCAACGAAATGTTGTTTCAAATGCAAGCCCTTACCAACATCCAAATTCTGGATATGTATGAAGTGAAAAAGATTGTGACTTGCTGTCCACACGACTATAACACCATCAAGAATGAATATCCTGATCTGGGTGGCCATTATGAGGTATGGCATCATACACAGTTTTTGCAAAAAATACTGGACGAAGGAAAGCTGAACATCAAATCGGATCTTTTTAGCAATAAAACCATTGTTTTTCACGATCCTTGTTACCTTGGCAGAGCCAACAATGAGTATGATGCTCCCCGTGATATTCTGAAAATAATTCCATCCTCAAAAGTTGAAATGCCGCGCAATCGTAGTTTTGGCTTGTGTTGTGGTGCCGGAGGTGGTCAAATGTTTAAAGAAGCTGAAAAAGGTGATAAAGAGGTTTTCATCGAGCGCACCGAAGAAGCAATTGCTACCGGAGCTGATATCATCGCAACAGCTTGTCCGTTCTGCATGGTGATGATGACTGATGGTATCAAATACAAAAATCAGGAAGACCGGATGAAAAATTATGATATTGCAGAGCTGGTAAGTATGAGTCTGGGTTTGTAAGCCACATCCACAGATTTCTATTGTCTGCAGTGATTTACCATAAATATCAATAAAATCGTCCGCACTATACTATAGGCTTGAATCATGGGCTGTTCGCTGAATGATTTCTTCC
>JAGXRB010000154.1 GCA_018336075.1 Bacteroidota bacterium | reverse complement strand
CGGCATACGAAATGCAAGTGGAAATGTCATTTCAGATGATTTCATCCAACAGATAAGTTTTGAGCTATTGAAACCTGAAGTAAAATTTGTTGGCAACAGCACAATTTTGGCAGGGGAGGGTAGTCGCGTACTCCCTTTTCAGGCAGTGGGTCTGAGGGCAGTGGATGTGCAGATAATTAAGATTTTTGAGAAAAATATGCTGCAGTTTTTGCAGTGGAATACATTAGATGGTAGTTCCGACTTAAAAAGAGTGGGTCGTATCATTGCCCGTGAACAAATTATTCTTCAGAATGAAAACTCTGCTGCCAATATGCAATGGCAGACATATGCTGTTGATCTTGATAAACTTATCGGCAAGGATGAGGCTTCGTTGTACCGTGTGATGCTTACTTTCAAAAAAGAATATGCACTTTGGAATTGCGGAGAAATAACCGGTGAATTGAAAAAAGAATCTCCCGGCCCTACAGAAGATGAATTAAAGATTTGGGGTGATGGTTACTATTACGACCCTTCCTATTACTATCCGAATGATTTCAGCTGGTATAAGCGCGATGATCCATGCGATAACAGCTACTATTATTACGAACGTTTTCCAAGCCGTAATTTATTGGCTTCCAATATCGGTTTAATCGCCAAACAGCTGAATCCGGCTGCAAAGGAGTACAACTTCTATGTGAATAAACTCGAAACGACCGAGCCATTGCAAGGTGTGAAAGTTGAATTGTTTGATTATCAGCAACAATCTATTGCAGTCGGATTGACCAATGCTTTGGGCATGGTTAAACTTAAAGCGGGCGATATTGCACCTTTTGTTGCAGTTGCATCCACCCAAAAGCAGCGGGCATTTCTGAAACTTGATGAGGGTGCTGCCCTTTCTTTAGGCAGGTTTGATGTGAGTGGAAACCAGATTCAAGGTGGAATGAAAGGCTTTGTTTTCAACGAAAGGGGTGTTTACAGACCTGGAGATACGCTTTTTATCGGCTTCATTTTGAAATCCGGCGAGATGCAACTGCCAGAAAACTATCCTGTTGTGCTGGAATTGACCAATGCAAAGCAACAGCTTGTTGCACGTCAGACCCAAACAAAATTAAGCAATGGAATGTGCCTTTTCAAAGTGCCCACATCCCCTGATGCGCCAACGGGTGTCTGGAATGCCTCCATAAAAGCGGGAAGTGCAAGCTTTTCAAAACGTATCCGCGTTGAGACGATCAAACCAAACCGCTTGAAAATCAATTTTGATTTTGGAAGGGAAAGCATTGCAAATACTGAACGCAACAGATCAGTAAACCTGAAAGTTAACTGGCTTCATGGCGCTGTAGCTGCCGGAATGGATGTGTCACTTGAAAGGACTGTCAGTGCTTCAGAATTGAAATTCAACAATTTATCAGGCTTTGTTTTCAGCGACCCTTCAAAGTATTTTGAAACTGATAAAGATTTACAAACAGGGAAAACAAATGATTCAGGTCTCTGGAATTTCAAATTAAATCTTCCGGACTACCGTTCTTCAAAGGGAAAACTGCGGATGACCTGGCTTGCCCGGGTAACCGAACCCGGAGGTGATTTCTCAATTGCCACACATACGCTTGATTTTCACCCTTTCAATAAATATATTGGTTTGGCAGTCCCCAAACCGGGTAAAGAAGGCTATATAACAACAGATCAGGCTCAGCAGTTTGATGTTGTAAGTGTCTCACCTGATGGAAAATATAGTGGTTCACAATCCCTGAAAGTTGAAGTTTTTAAACTTGACTGGTCGTGGTGGTGGTCGGGCGACAACAGCAACAGAGCCGATTATGTTAGCACATATAATGCGCAAAAAATTTATGAAGATGAAATCATCCTCTCCAACGGCAAAGGGTCGTTTCAATGGACACCAAAGCATCCTCAATGGGGCAATTTCTTTGTACGCGTTTCCGACGAAAAGGGCGGTCATAGCACAGGACAGGTGATTTATGTTGACTGGCCTGACTGGTATTCACGTTCCGGCCGAAAAGCTGAAGGCGGCGCAAGTCTGCTATCTGTGAGCACCGATAAGGAAAGTTATAAAACCGGCGAAAAGGCTGTCATCAGTTTTTCAAGTCCTGTAAAAGGCAGAGCCCTTGTCAGTCTCGAAAACGGCAGTCAGCAATTGCAGTCATGGTGGGTAGAAACGACAGAAAAAGAAACAAAAATCAGCCTGCCGCTTACATCACTTTTCAGTCCGAATGTATATGTACATATTACCCTCCTTCAACCGATGAAACTGGTTGAAAATGACATGCCTGTGCGCTCTTATGGTGTTGTTTCACTTTTGGTGGAAGACAGCAAATCGCGTTTGAACCCTGTCATAAAAATGCCAGAGGAAACCAAAACAGGCACTGCATTTGATATCACTGTCAGTGAACAAAATGGCAAGAGCATGAGCTATATTCTGGCAGTCGTTGACGAGGGATTGCTTGATCTGACGAACTTTAAGGCACCCGATGCACATGCACTTTTCTATGCAAAGGAAGCCCTCGGAATAAAAACATGGGACATGTACGATTTTGTGTTGGGTGCTTACGGCGGAAAAATTGAACAGATTTTTGCCATCGGCGGTGACGAATCCCTGCCCGACAGGGAAAAGATGCGTCAGTCGCGATTTGTCCCCGTGGTGCGTGTTTTCGGACCTGTTGAACTGAAGTCAGGGAAAACGAATAAGCATACAATTACAATTGAAAACTATATTGGTTCTGTGAAAGCGATGTTGATTGCTGTTTCCGAAAATGCATACGGAAAAGCGGAGAAGACAATGGCCGTGAAACAACCACTGATGGTTTTGGGGACATTGCCTCGTGTTTTACGCCAGAAAGATGAAGTAATGCTTTCTGTAACTGTTTTTTCATCCATAAAAGGAGCTCACTCAGTTGAGGTATCCGTGAAAGCAGAAGGCAGTCTGACTTTGACTGAGCCTTCAAAACAAAGCATAAGTTTCGATAAGGAAGGCGAAAAATTGGTTTGGTTTAAGCTTCAGGCTGCATCATCTTCAGGAAAAGGCAAAATTTCTATCTCAGCAAACAGCGCCGGAAATGATGCCAAGCATGAATTGGAAATTGCAGTACAAAATCCAAATACACGCGTTTACCAGAATGAACAGGCATTTTTGAAGGCAGGTGAAAGCATTTCACATACCCTGATCTTCCCCGGCGAACCAAAAACGCAGAAGGCACAAATGGAGGTTTCTTCGCTACCAGCAGTTAACTTGAAAAGTCGCCTGGATTACCTGCTTCAATATCCATACGGCTGTATCGAACAGATAGTCTCTCAAGGATTTGCACAGCTTTATCTGGATAAAACATTGAAACTTGAGGCAGAAGAAAAACTGAGTCTGAATAATTCGGTTCAAAGTGCAATCCGGCAAGTAACTGCAAGGCAGCGCGCTGATGGAAGTGTTGCTTATTGGCCTGGTTCCATCTACGTTAACGAATGGTCTGACATCTATGCCGGACATTTCATGACGCTCGCTTCACGAGAGAATTTTGCTGTTCCTTCAATGTTCTTAAACCTATGGGCAAAAAATCAGGGAAGCAAAGCACAAAAGTGGCAGCCTGAGATACACGCAGACCGGATTCTGAATGACCTCCTTCAGGCCTACAGGCTCTATGCCTTAGCTTTGGCTGGGGAGCAGCAGATCAATGCCATGAACAGATTGCGCGAAAATCCGAAACTTTCACAGCAGGCTGCAGATGTGCTGGCAGCTGCTTATGCGGTTGCAGGACAAGAGAATGCAGCCCGTCAGCTGGCTTTAGGCAGTGGGCAAAGAGTATTCCTCGATGACAATCAAAGCATTACGTTCGGATCAGAACTCAGAAATAAAGCAATGCGGCTTGAAACGCTGCTGCTTCTCAACGAAGAAGCACTTGCCTTCCCTTTGGTAAAAGAACTTGCAGATGCATTAAGTGGAAATGATTGGCTGAGTACCCAGTCGACGGCGTGGAGTCTTTATGCATGGCAGCTTTTTGCAAAGAAATACAATGAATCAGGCAAAGCAAGTTTCAGTTGGAGTCAGGGAAAAAGTGAGCAGATAAGTCTTTCAAATACTTTATATATGCAAGAACTTAACGCTTCATCAAGTGAAGTAACAGTTCAGAATACTGCTGATAAACCTATCTATATCAACTGGATAACTTCTGGTATTCCTGCCGCTGATGACTTCCCTACATTCGAAAAGGGCCTTGCGCTCAATATCCGTTATGTAGATGCTGCAAATAAAACCATCGACCCTGCATCTTTGCGTCAGGGCACACCTTTAACGATGATTGCAGAGGTGAAAAACACAAGTGGAAAACGGTTGGAGTACCTGGCTTTAAGTAAGTTGATTCCTGCAGGATGGGAAATTGTCAATGCCCGTTTGCACAGCGATATCGAACAAAGTGCTGGCAATGCTGACTATTCAGATATCCGCGACGACAGGGTAGTTCATTTCTTTGATTTGGCTTCGGGTGCAAAAAGAACATTTAAAACTGAATTAATTGCAACCTATGAAGGACGTTTTCTCCTTCCGGCCGTTAGATGTGAAGCCATGTATGACAATGCTTTTGGTGCTTCTGCCGGAGGTGGTTGGGTGAATATATTGCGAAAGTAAAAACAGAATTCTTTACTTTTGAAAAAAATTAAGCAAACATGAAATTAATTAATCAATAGGAAAATGAAAAAAGAACTACTTGTATTTGCAATTGCAATAATACTTATGATTGGAGTGAAGGCCCAAACACCATTAAATACTGCTGTCGACTTCACGGTTACTGACATCACAGGTGTCGAGCATAATTTATTCAGTTATCTGGACGCAGGAAAATATGTATGCATCGATTTCTTCTTTGTCAACTGTGGCCCATGTCAGGTTTTTGCACCAAAGTTTCAGGCTACATTTGAGCATTTCGGATGCAATTCGAGCAATGTAATTTTCCTTTCCATTAGTTCACAGGATAATATGGAAGCAGTTCAAAATTATGCTGCAACGCACAGCTATACTTATCCTATGGTTCCGAATACATGGGGAATTACAACAACCTATCAGATAGGTGCTTACCCGACAATTATTCTTATCGCTCCCAACAGGCAGATCGTTGAAAAAGACATATGGCCAGTAAATACCGCTCAGGTACTCATCGATAAACTGCTGCAGCATGGTGCGATTCCTCAGAGTTGTTCTGCTGTGGGAATCAGCGAACTGAGCGGCTTCAGCTTTAGTGCTGCACCAAATCCTTTTAGCGATCAGATAAAAATTGAAGTTGATACCTTTGTGAATGTCGAAATCTATGATTTGATGGGTAAAAAGCTGGATAGTTTTACAGTTAATCAGCAAATGAATTATAACAGTTCAAGTCTGAAACCCGGCATATATATGATTAAAGCTTTCAGTAGTGATGGAAAAATCGTTGCTTCACAAAAGCTGCAAAAATTCTGATTGGCTGCCAAAGATTGCTTTGATTCCATTGCCTTAGTTTTTAATGACTTTGCAGATGAATTAGAAATCTTCAGGTAAGTCGAACTGAAAATGTTATTGGCTGATGAAAAAACTGAACTCAACTTTTAACATTTTTAAGACTAAGCAGCTAAAATACTGGCAGTTGATTTCATTGGCATTGCTTGCTTTTCTTTTCGCTGTTATACTTTTTTTCAGACCTGTTGAACTATTTGATGATCCCTACAGCGCTGTTATCAAGGCTGCTGACGGACAACTTTTGAGTGCCAGAATTGCATCAGATGGTCAATGGCGCTTTCCGGCTCCTGATTCAATCCCTGAGAAATACAAAAAAGTGCTCCTTACTTTTGAAGACAAGCGTTTTTACTATCATCCCGGGTTTGATCCTGTTGCCATCTTTCGGGCTATGATCCAAAACATTCAAAGCAATAAGGTAATCAGCGGAGGTTCAACGATAACCATGCAGGTGATTCGATTATCACGTAAATCACAAAAAAGAACCTTGACCGAAAAACTGACAGAGCTTTTCAGAGCAGTTTCACTTGAATTTTTTCATAACAAAGAGCAGATTCTTTTGCTCTATGCAACGCATGCTCCCTATGGTGGCAATGTTGTTGGACTTGAAGCTGCATCATGGCGTTGGTTTGGGCGGCCTCCTAATGACCTTTCATGGGCTGAAGCCACAACGCTGGCAATACTGCCCAATGCACCTTCTTTGGTCAGTCTGCAAAGAAACCGCAGTTTGTTTGAGCAAAAGAGGAACAGACTTCTGAAGCGTTTATATACTGATGATATTATAGATCAGCTTACTTATGAACTTTCATTGGAGGAACCATTGCCCGCAGAGCCAAAGGCCTTGCCGGATAATGCGCCCCATTATCTTGAGTTTCTGAGGCAAAACCAGGGAAATAAACTATTTGAAACAGCTATTCAGTCACAACTTCAAAAGCTGACAGGGGAGGTGATTCAAACACATCACAACTTATTAAAATACAATCAGATAAATAACCTTTCTGTCATCATCAGACAAACTTCAACCGGAAAAATTCTTGCTTATCATGGCAATGTTCCCTGCAAAAGTGATGTCGCATTTTGCTACAACGACATGGTGCAGGCGCGAAGAAGTTCGGGAAGTATACTGAAACCATTTTTATATGCTTCCGCCTTGCAGGATGGTCTGATACATCCACAAAGTCTTTTGCCCGACATTCCGTCATGGATTGCAGGATACAGCCCGAAAAATTTTGATGAATCCTATGATGGTGCTATTGCAGCTGATGAAGCATTAAGACGTTCTTTAAACATACCTTTTGTCCAGCTTTTGCGTCAGTATGGCATCGAACGCTTTCACGAACTACTTATAAATCTGGGCTTCACAAGTTTTGATAAAGCTGCTTCGCACTATGGGCTTTCCATGATTCTGGGCGGGGGAGAGGTGAATCTTTGGGAACTTTCTGAGGTTTATAGTAAAATGGCCCGTACACTTCTTTTTACGGAAAACCAATCCGAATTTCCAATAGATGCGGGGGCCATATGGTTGACATCAAATGTGTTGCGAGAACTTAACCGTCCGGAAACAGAAAGCGGCTGGACTTATGATGGCCGAGACCTGAAACTTTCATGGAAAACAGGAACCAGCTTTGGTTTTCGAGATGCATGGGCTGTCGGTTATACTCCCGAATATGTTATTGCCGTTTGGGCTGGAAATGCTGATGGAACCGGCCGTCCCGGTCTTACTGGAGTTGCAGCAGCGGCGCCGGTTTTATTTGATATTGTCTCAGTATTGCCTCCGCAGCAAGACTGGTTTGTGCAGCCCGAGGACAAGGTCGATTGGGTTACAGTTTGCAAACAAAGCGGCTTCAATGCCGGAATTAATTGCGATGAAACTGTAGTCATTACCGGCCTTCCTTCCGGCAGGAATGTGCCCTTATGCGGCTATCATCAATTGGTACGAACTGATACCAGCGGTAAGTTTCAACTGCCTGCAGACTGTTTTCCGGATGAAAAAGCTATGCTACAGAAGTGGTTTGTTCTGCCACCCTTAATGGAGTACTATTTTCGCCGGAATAACGCAGCCTACAAACCTTTGCCGCCTGTAAAAGAGGGATGTGTTCAGCAACAGTCAGATATGGAATTTATTTATCCGCCCGTCGGAGCTCAGATTTATCAGCCGGTGGATTTTTCCGGAAACCTGAATCCATTGGTATTTGAGGTAGCACACAGACTTCATGGGGTTAGCCTGTTCTGGCATCTTGATGAACGCTATATTGGAATCACACAAGGTTCCACGCATCAGATGGTCATTCAGATTACTGATCCGGGGCAGCACAACGTAACAGTTGTCGATGAGCAGGGCAACAGTATCAGCAGGTCTTTCAGACTGTTACGCAGAAATTGACATTTATCGGCAATTCGAAAAAATGGAGCAATTGAAGTTTATCAGATCTTTCAATGCTTTAGATGCTGTTAAGATCATTTTTTTCCTGATTATCCTTGTAATCTAAAAAGATTAATGTTTATCTTTGCAACCTCAAAAATGGCCCCGTAGCATAATGGATAGTGCATCTGACTACGGATCAGAAGGTTGGGGGTTCGAGTCTCTCCGGGGTCACTTTAAAATCAAAGGGTTACAGCAAAAATAAGCTGTAGCCCTTTTTTATTTGCATTTTATTAGCATAATGAAGCGCTTCAATTACAACCAGATAAAGATTGACTTTCAAATCAAGATTTTTCGTGCTTGACCTCCCGTTTCTTTATTTTTTGATTTTATTTCATCGATATTTTTTTATTAGAAAAACGATTGATTGTATTCAATATAATTTTCTAATTTAGCCGTATAACTCTCAAAAAATGAACAATCTGCAAAACGATCACCAGCTTTTGGCTAAGCCCGGAAAAAAACACAAAGTTTCTGATTTTGACCCTGCCTATATAGCTCAAGTTTTTTCTAAAAAGGAGGCAGAAAAACTATTACAGGACAATGTTGAAAAAATGATTGACATTCAGGGCCGGCTTTATGCTGACAACCGTTATTCGGTGCTTTTGGTTTTTCAGGCTATGGATGCGGCCGGAAAAGATGGAACAATTAAAAATGTGATGTCGGGTTTGAACCCGCAGGGAACGCAGGTTTACAGCTTTAAGTCTCCCTCGGAGGCGGAACTTGACCATGACTATTTCTGGCGAACCTATTGTTGCTTGCCACAGCGCGGAAATTTTGGGATTTTTAACCGCTCATACTATGAAGAGGTGCTTATTGTCAAAGTACACCCATATTTTCTTTTACGTCAACGATTACCCGATATAAAAAAAGTCGAAGATGCAGGAAAAGAATTCTGGGATAAGCGTTACAGGCAAATAAACGACATCGAAAGACATCTTGTTGAAAATGGAACAATCATCATAAAATTCTTTTTGAACGTTTCAAAAGAGCAACAAAAGCGACGTTTTTTGAGGCGGATCGATGACCCTGCAAGAAACTGGAAATTTTCTTCTGCAGATGTGAAAGAGCGTCAACATTGGGAAGAGTATATGGATGCTTACAGTAACATGCTTTCAAATACATCAACTGAAATTGCTCCCTGGTATGTGATTCCCGCTGATAACAAATGGTTTATGAGGTATGCAGTGAGTGAAATTATTGTCAACCGGTTACAAGAGCTAAACCTTTCTTATCCTGTTCTTCCAGGTCATGAGCTCAACAGTCTGGAAGAGGCAAAATCATTACTCGAAAACGAATAGAAGCCGAAACTAATAACCATATTTTTCTTTCCACATGGCTCTTAGGGTACTGCGCATTTCTTTTTCTCTGGGATTTGTGCCAGGATCGTAAATTTTCTTTCCTTTAATGGCTTCCGGCAAAAATTCCTGAAAAGCGAAATTGCCTGAGAAATCGTGTGAATATTTATATTCATTGCCGTAGCCAAGATCTTTCATCAACTTTGTGGGAGCATTGCGCAAATGCAGTGGTACACTCAGGTCACCGGTTTCTTTTACAATACGTTGCGCTTCACCGATAGCAAGATAACTTGCGTTGCTTTTTGCTGAACATGCCAGATAAATTGCCGTTTGAGAAAGGATAATTCTGCTCTCGGGCCAACCGATTTTACTCACTGCATCAAAGCATGAATTGGCCAGCAACAGCGCATTCGGATTGGCGTTTCCGATATCTTCAGAGGAAAGAATTAGCATCCGGCGTGCAATAAACAATGGATCTTCGCCGGCCTCAACCATTCTTGCAAGGTAATATACAGCTGCATTCGGATCGCTTCCGCGCAATGATTTGATGAATGCCGAGATCACATCATAATGCATTTCGCCGGTTTTGTCGTACCTCACTAAATTGTTTTGAATGCATTGACGCACCTTTTCGTTTGTCAGCGTCAAAGTGTTTCCGGGCGTTATTTCGCCGGACAAAACATCTACAACAAGTTCGATGGCGTTGAGCAGTTTACGGGCATCGCCGCCACTGATCTGCATCAGTGTGTCGCGCTCTGAAACATCAATTTTGATCTTATATTCCTTTTCAAGGGTTTCAATTGCAAGATCAGTGAGACGATCGAGGTGTTCTTTTTCAAGTGATTTCAAAACATAAACCTGACAGCGCGAAAGAAGAGGGGCAATCACTTCGAAGGATGGATTTTCGGTGGTTGCACCCACCAGCGTGATGAGGCCTTTTTCGACTGCGCCAAGCAAAGAATCCTGCTGTGATTTGCTGAAACGGTGAATTTCATCTATGAATAATACAGGTGCCTGTGGTAGCATCTTTGCTTTTTCAATCACTTCCCTCACATCTTTCACTCCAGAGTTGATGGCGCTCAAAACATAAAAATTTCTTTTCAGATATTTGGAAATAATGAATGCCAACGTAGTTTTTCCAACGCCAGGAGGTCCCCAGAAAATGATGGAAGGAATCCTCCCGGATTCAATTGCTTTGCGCAGAATGGCACCTTCACCAACAAGATGTTCCTGTCCGATATATTGATCAAGATTTTCAGGTCTGAGTCTTTCTGCAAGCGGAATATTTTGTTTCATAATGAATAATCTGATAGTTCAAGAGCCTTATTCTGCGCCATTTTCCTTTGGTGCGCAATTAAATCAAAGCAAAATTAGTTGAAAACTGTTAACAAAATCTGACGGTGTGAAAAAGAAAAACCCTGCCAGCTAATGCTTGCAGGGTCTTTGTAGCGAGACCGAGAATTGAACTCGGGACCTCCGGGTTATGAATCCGACGCTCTAACCAACTGAGCTACCTCGCCAAATTTGGAGGTGCAAAATTAACTAATTCTATATTTCTGACAAGTATTTGTTTGAAAATTCTTAAGATTTAATTCTAAACATCATTGTATTATAGAGTTATATTGCGTAAGAATCCAGCCCATCCTCAGAAATAGCCTTATTCCCATTCAAAACCTCAACATTGACTCAACCTTTGTCTTAACCTGAACTAAAATTCCTTATTTTTCCGCAAAAATGTATTAAAAAAATGATTTACCTTCGTTCACTGGAATTCTTAAATCAGTATGACTGCTTAGAAAAGAAGTAATTGAATTAAAATGAAGCAAGTAATCGATTTCATTCGAAATGAAAGAAGCCTGGCTTTTAAGCTGATTTTGATATTTTTCTTTGGTTTCTCTTCAGTATTTTTGATTGTTTTTCTCTATAACTACAATGTTTCAAAGAGTCTTTCAGACAAAAATGAGAAACAGCATGTTGAAAACCTTGCCTTGAGCACTGCATCCAAATTGGATAAGGTATTGCACAGAGCACAAAAATCTACAGACTATCTTGCCCACAACATTCAGAATGCTGAATATACACCAGCAGAATTAACAGAATTCATACAGCATTTTCTCGAAAACACTGAAGAGATTGATGGCGCTGCACTTGCTTTTGAATCTTTTTACTTTGATGATTCTGAAGAATATTTTGTGTCTTATTTTTATCGCATTAATGGCAAAATTGAGTCTAAGATGATCGGTAATACTCAATCTGATTATGCATTGAAGGATTGGTATGTTTCACCTAAAGAGACCGGAAAAGCAGTCTGGAGTGAAACAGATTTAGACCAGAATGGGAAAAGTACGAATTTTCCTGTCTACTCTGTTCCTTTGTATCGTTTTAAGAATGGCCGGAGGAGTTTCTTTGGGGTTCTTTCAGTTGATATTTCTCTGGATTATTTGGAGGACTTCTTAAATGACTTCGGTTTTTCTGAATCCGACAATTCATTTGTTGTAACGCAAAATAGTGTGATTAACATAGATTCTGATAAAAAGCTTTTCAAGGAAGAAGGTGCCAAAGTCAGGGAAGAAATTATAAAACTAATTGCACAGAGCGACAATGGTGTTCTTTCACTTAAACTCAACGAAGATAATTTCCTGACGAAGGAAAAAGTTTGTTTAGCCGTTGCCCCTTTAAGAGCCACCAACTTGTCAGTAGGAATTATTTTGTCAGAGAAAGAATCAACAGCTGAGATATGGATTATGGGAAGAAATTTGCTGATTTTAACCTTGGCAGGTTTTCTTATTCTGGCAGTACTTTTTCTTTTTGCTTTAATGAAAGCAGCAAAGAAAGAAAGCATAATTGAAAGGGACACAAAACGAAAATGGGAAGCAGAAGATGCTTTGCCGGATGTTACAGAGCTTGTATTAGCCCTGAAGGAAAAGCAAGATGCTTTGGAAGCGGCTCATTTACAACTTATTGAATCTGAAAGGATGGCTTCCATCGGTCAGCTTACAGCCGGCATTGCGCATGAAATTAAAAACCCGCTCAATTTTGTCAACAATTTTGCACTTCTCACAGTAAGTCTGGCCAATGAATTGAACGAAGAACTTGAAAAATTTTCAGAAATGCTGCCCAAAAATGACAAGGATTATCTGCTTGAAATTACGGGAGACATTCAATCAAATGCGCAAAAAATCAATGAACATGGCAAAAGGGCTGAAAGTATTGTAAAAGGCATGCTCCTTCAGTCGAGAGGTAAATCCGGTGAATTTCAGCTGACTGATGTGAATGCTTTACTGGCTGAATATGTCAATCTCGGTTATCATGGCATGCGGGCACAGGATTCCAATTTTAATATCAAAATTGATGCTGAATATGACCAATCGATCGGACAGGTAATGGTGATTCCTCAAAACCTCAGCCGCGTTTTTTTGAATATCATCAATAATGCCTGTTACTCCACGAATGAGAAGAAAATACTGCTGAAAGATGCTTATAATCCAGTACTTACAGTACATTCTAAAAATTTCGATAAGCATTTTGAAGTACATATTCACGACAATGGAAAGGGAATTCCACAAGCAGTCATCGATAAGGTGTTTAACCCTTTCTATACAACAAAGCCTCCCGGACAGGGTACAGGACTCGGACTTTCATTAAGTTATAATATTATTGTAAAAGAACATCATGGCAGCATGAAAGTTGAATCTGTTGAGGATGAATTTGCTGAATTTATAATTTCAATCCCTAAAAATCTGCACTAGCAAACAAAACTTTATACTATGGAAATGGATTTAGATGTGAAAGTAAAAATTATGGTTGTCGACGATGAGGTTGATCTTGAACCTTTGGTGAGACAGACTTTCAGACGTCATATCAGAAGCGGTGAATACGATTTTGTCTTTGCACACAATGGTCTCGATGCTTTGGCTAAACTTATAGAGTACCCTGATATCGGCGTCATTCTTTCTGACATAAACATGCCGGAAATGGATGGTTTAACACTTTTGACCAAACTGAAAGAACTCAAAAATCCATCGCTTAAAACAGTTGTCGTTTCTGCATACGGTGATATGGAGAACATTCGTACAGCTATGAACCGCGGTGCCTTTGACTTTCTGACAAAACCTATCAATTTTGAAGACCTCGAAATTACCATAAACAAAACACTGGAAGAAATCAGGCTTCAGCGCAAAGCTGTGATAGAGCATGATCAATTGATATCCATTCAACGGGACCTCAATGTGGCGCGCGAAATACAAAAAGGTATCCTTCCACAGACTTTTCCTCCTTTTCCTCATCGAAAAGAGTTCGATATTTTTGCTTCTATGGTCGCTGCAAAGGAAGTTGGTGGAGACTTCTATGACTTTTTTCTGATCGATAACGACAGGGTAGGAATTGTGATTGGCGACGTCTCCGGCAAAGGAATTCCAGCTGCCATATTCATGGCTGTGAGCCGGACTCTGATCCGCGCCACAGGAATAAAAGGTATGTCGCCTGGAGAATGTCTGAGCTATGTCAACAACCTGCTGTGCAACGAAAGTGTTTCCTGCATGTTTGTTACGGTTTTTTATGCCATCCTAAACACCAAAACCGGAGAAATGGAATATGCCAATGCTGGCCATAACCCACCCTATATTTTGAACAATAACGGACAATACAGGATTTTGGAATCATTGGGCGATATCGTTCTTGGCGTGTACGACGGAATTGAGTTTAAAACCGGAAGTACGACAATCAAGCCTCAAGAAGGAATTTTGCTTTATACTGACGGAGTTACCGAAGCCTTCAATACCAAAGGTGAAGAATATACGGATGACCGTTTGAGGAACCTGCTTTCTGCATTTGAAAATAACGATGTCGAAAAAGTTATAAATGCCATTGTAGAGGACGTTAAACTTTTTTCGCACCGCGCTCCGCAATCGGACGACATTACTTTGTTGTTTTTGAAGTATTCAGGTTCTCAGGAATAATAAAAGTTTTGGCGTGTTCGCACGCTTAAAAGCATGAACTTAGTATACACTTTCACAGATATCTATGGCAAAGTTTTGACAAAAAAATTGTAGTCTTTATCATATACAGCGAAAGACCTAAAATCGAAAGTATTGAGATGATTGTGCCTGCTCCATCATACTAAATACCAATTGAGCATCAACAGATGATTATCCCGCCGAAAGAAATTTTTCGGCGGGATTTTTTTTTGCATGAAGGAATATCAAAGTGAATTATACCAATTAATGAAACCAAAAGTTGGTGTGGCAGACTGCCAAAGGATAGAAATGTTAGACCAATTGATTGAGTGATAATTGGATTATTAGATTTCTCCTTTTGGTATAATTTTCTTTATCAATTTTAATGATTGGTTTATAGTGCTTTACAATTATATATAGAGAAATTCAGGTGAGCTTTTTTTAAGCATACAACCAAACCAGTCAATTTTACAATTAATTATCTAACAATTAACATCTTACTAATAGATCTATGAGTTAACTTATCTTTCTTTGCGGTTTATCTTAAAAATACCTCATGAATAACAAAAGAATTGTTGAGATCGTTGTAATTTCTGATACTCATCTTGGTACGCGAGGTTGTTGTGCCAATGAATTGCTTGCTTATCTGAAAACAATACACCCCGAGATTCTTATCCTGAATGGCGACATCATCGATATATGGCAATTTAAGAAAAATTACTGGCCGGCTTCCCATATGAAAGTGATAAAACATATTATCGGACTGGCATCTAAAAAAACGAAGGTGTACTATATTACAGGCAATCATGATGAAGTTTTGAGACGGTTTGCCGGTTTTAAAATTGGTAATTTGCATATAGTCAATCAACTGGTTTTGAACCTAAATGGAAAGAAACATTGGTTCTTTCATGGTGATGTGTTTGATATAATTATGAAGCACAGCAAATGGTTAGCCAAAGCAGGCGCCATTGGTTACGACAGTCTGATTTTTATTAATATGGTTGTGAATTCAGGCAGGAAAATATTTGGGATGGGGAAGATTTCACTATCGAAAAGAATTAAGGACAATGTAAAAACAGCTGTAAAATACATCAATAACTTCGAAACTACAGCTGCACATCTTGCATATAAAAAAGGATATCATGCCATTGTATGCGGGCACATCCATCACCCGGAAATAAGAAAAAGTATAGTCGAAAATAAGGAAATCAGTTATCTGAATTCAGGCGATTGGATTGAAAACCTGACCGCATTGGAGTACGATGATAATAAATGGAGTTTACATTTTCAGCAGTTATCACCTCCTGCAAAAGATGGTCAAAAAGATAAAAAAGATGCTATGATTCAAATTGAGGACATGAAATCAAAAGCTTTGTTTAAATTGATGTTGGAGGAGTTTCAGTCATGAAAATACTATTTGCAATTCAAGGTACGGGAAATGGCCATCTGAGCCGGGCGCAAACCTTGCTTCCTGAAATAAAAAAATATGGGGATGTAGACATTCTGATAAGCGGAAACAAGGCTGATATCAAAATGAACCATCCAATCAAGTACTTTTACAAAGGCTTAAGTTTTAGCTTTGGAAAACAAGGAGGTATAGATTTTCGAAAATCTATTACTGAGGCGAATATCTACCGGTTAATAAAGGAGTATGAATCTATTCCAGTCGAAAATTATGATATTGTAATAAACGACTTTGAGCCACTTACAGCCTGGTCGTGCAGAGTAAAACAAATACCTTGTATTGGCCTTAGTCATCAGTCAGCCCTTTTTCAACCTTTTGTTCCAATGCCATCAGAAAGTAATTGGATTGGTAGTTTTATTCTTCAGTATTATGCGCCTGTGCCCGATGCTGTAAGCTTCCATTTTGATGCATATAACCCATCGATATTTACGCCTGTTATCAGAAATGATATCCGAAAAATGCGCAAAACGAACAAAGGGCATCTTACTGTTTATCTTCCGGCCTATGCCGATGAATACATTGCAACTATTTTAGGAGGTATCAAGGGAATGAAAGCAGACATCTTCTCAAAATCAGGTACAAGACAACAAGCAAGCAATGGTATTCGCATTCTTCCGATCGAGACAGAAGCTTTTGCATTAAGCATGGCTTCAGCGAATGCTGTACTTTGCGGCGCCGGTTTTGAGACTCCGGCAGAGGCACTCTTTTTGAATAAGAAATTGATGGTGATTCCGATGAAAAACCAATTTGAACAACAATGCAATGCAACTGCACTTGCCGATTTGGGAATAAGCGTTTTATCATCACTTCAGACAGAAAACGCAGTGGAGATCAAAAACTGGCTTGAAAGCGAGAACCATATTCATTTAGGTTATCCTGACCTTAATCAGGAGGTTATTAAAACTGTCTTTGAAAAGTTTGAAACATTGTCGTCACGCTCAGGTTCAAAAATGAGTAGTGTAAAAAATGTCAGCCATCGAGCAATGTCTTATATGTAATAAATTGATTTATAATATTTAAACGAATTATTTTTTTGGGAAGTAATTGCATAAACCTAAAGAAACATGACAACTGTTTGCATATAGTCCATCTCTATAACCAATCCATCCTTCAAATAAAAAGTTCATGGATCTGCTGAATTTTTGAAAATCATTTTTACTTTTGAGCGAATTATTTGACACAAATAAAAAATTACTGTGATCCAGTTTTTGATTTTAGTTTATGAGATTGAAAAATAAAATAGCATTAATTACCGGCTCAGCACGTGGAATTGGACAGGCAACTGCAGAATTGTTTCACAAAGAAGGTGCAACAGTAATCATTTCAGACATCCGGGACGAAGAAGGCAAAGCACTTGCTGAAAAATTGGGTGAAAATGCCGAATACATGCATTTGGACGTAGGAGATGAAAAAAAATGGTTGATACTCACTGAGCACATTTGGTTGAAATACGGACGAATTGACATTTTGGTGAATAATGCAGGGATAACAGGATTTTTAGAGTCTACAGGGCCTTGGGACGCTGAAAATGCTAATCTGAAATCATGGGAAGAAGTTCACAGAGTTAATTCAACAGGTGTAATGCTAGGTTGCAAGTATGCAATTAGGCTTATGAAGAAGGATGGCGGAAGCATTATCAATGTTTCATCCAGAAGCGGCGTTGTTGGAATACCGGGTGCAGTTGCTTATGCTTCAAGCAAAGCAGCTGTCAGAAATCATACAAAAAGTGTTGCGCTGTATTGTGCTGAAAAGGGTTATAAGATCAGGTGCAACAGCGTTCACCCGGCTGCAATTATGACTCCTATGTGGGATAGTATGCTTGGAGAAGGTGAACAGCGTCAGATAGTTATTGAAGAAATTGAACTTGGAATACCTTTGGGCCATTTCGGAGAACCGCTTGATGTGGCATATGGAATTCTGTATTTAGCAAGTGACGAGAGCAAATATGTGACTGGAATTGAACTCACAATCGATGGTGGAATACTGGCTGGAAGTGAAGCGAAGCCTAAGAAATAAAAGAAAAAACGATCTTTAACACGAAAATTGAGAGACAAGAATTTGATTGCGTAAATGACTTTCACAAAAGACGGGTATCAAATAACCTGCAGAATTCCAAAAGCTTTCAAATGACGTACTTCTTTATTTTAATCCAAGCCAGCCATAACATAAAAAAGTTGATTGTATTTGTCAGTTTTTTAAAAATCCTGTTTATCTTTGGTCAAACAAATTGACAGAAACATCAAAATGATTGAAAATCAACCATTAGCTTTCAAAACCTTTTCAGTGAAAAATGGTGATTGTTTTTATATCATTCGATATGAGTTGTATAAAGAGTTTTTAAAATGCAGATGAACTTGATATGAATGCCTTATAACGGCTACACACAATCCATATAGCCCATGCTTTCAGTAAAACTTAAAAAAGCACAGAATGCTTCAAAACACAACGTACACCTCAATGAATTATAACAAAATTACATTGGCTTTTTCTGAAGAGGACGAACAGCTTTTTAGAAAAAAGTATTTCTCTGATTCTATTTTTCAGTTTAGAATTGCCTTTATCAGTGTAATCATCCTCTATGGCGCTTTTGGATACCTCGATTCGCAAATGGCTATGGAATATGCAAGTACTTTCCATGCAATCCGCTTTCTATTTGTTATTCCGATACTCTTCATTGTATTTCTTCTGTCTTTCACGAAATCATTTCAGAAAGTATGGCAGGAATTATTACTTACCAGCTTTATTATTGGAGGGATCGGTATCAGCATAATGACAATGTTGGCACCAGAAAATTATGCATATTATGCAGGAATGATGCTGATCTTTTCTGCAGGTTACTTTTTCATCAAACTGCGTTTCTTTTTAGCTACAATTGCAGGTTGGTCTGTACTTCTAATCTATAATATCGGAGCTATATATTATACACAAACACCTGATATTATACTTATTAACAACAATTTCTTTTTCATCAGTGCAAATCTGATCGGGATGTTCGCAGCCTATAACATCGAGTTTTATGCAAGACGCGATTTTTTTCTGAGCCAAAAACTCGACAATGAAAAACTGCTTGTGTTAGATGCCAACAAGAATCTCGAAGTAACAGTTGTTGAGCGAACAAAAGAACTTTTGAAAGCCAAAGACAGGGCAGAGGAAAGTGACCGGCTGAAATCAGCTTTTCTGGCCAATATGAGCCACGAGATCCGCACGCCAATGAACGGCATTCTCGGATTTGCCGAACTGCTCAAAGAACCTGATCTCACTGGAGAAAAGCAACAGGCGTACATTCGAATAATCGAAAAAAGTGGTGCACGTATGCTCAACATCATCAACGATATTGTTGATATTTCGAAAATTGAAGCCGGGTTGGTGAATTTGGATATTAAAAAAACGAATATAAATGATCAAATCGAATACATCAATTCTTTCTTTAAACCTGAGGTGGAAGCCAAAGGGATGAAGCTCCGCATCCACAAATCCTTGCCTGCAGAAGAGGCCTTCCTTAAAACCGATCGTGAAAAAGTTTACGCCATTCTTACCAACCTTGTTAAAAATGCCATAAAATTCAGCAAAGTAGGTACTATAGAGGTTGGCTATGTTTTAAAAACGGACATTGGGGATGAAACTACTGATCAAAACGAAGCACTGAGTTTGACTAAGTCTCAGAATGGCAAAGTAGAATTTTTTGTAAAAGACAATGGGATCGGTATTCCAAAAGACAGACAGAAGGCCATTTTTGAACGTTTTATTCAGGCAGATATTCATGATAAAATGGCTCATCAGGGCGCAGGACTAGGATTATCGATTACTAAGGCATACATCGAAATGCTAGGAGGCAAAATATGGGTAGAGAGCGAAGAAGGACTTGGCTCAACATTTTACTTCACCTTGCCATACAATGCTGATTCAATGAAAGATACTTCTGTTGTTCATATTGCAACTTCAAATGAAGATGATCGCCCCAGAAAACTAAAAATTTTGATTGCCGAAGATGATGAAGTGTCGGAAATGCTGATTGACATTTCGGTAAAATTGTTTTGCAAAGAGATATTTAAAGCAAGGACAGGTATTGAAGCCGTTGAGCGTTGTCGTGAAAATCCTGATATAGATTTGGTATTGATGGATATCAGGATGCCTGAAATGGGAGGGTATGAAGCCACAAGGCAAATCCGGCAGTTTAACAAAGATGTGATTATCATCGCACAAACAGCCTATGGATTGACAGGTGACAGCGCAAAAGCAATAAAAGCAGGTTGCAACGACTATATTTCGAAACCCATCAGCAAAGTTGAATTACTTGCATTGATTCGAAAATACTTCATTAATGAAACAACCTGATTCGTTTTGAAATGTATTTGCAAAATTTTCATTTTTTTTCAAATAATACCGATTGCCAGTAGTTTGAAAATTAAAAAACAATTTCTAATACCGAAAGGAGAAATGTAATAGTCCAATTATCGCTCACTCAATTGGCCTAACATTTCT
>JAGXRB010000153.1 GCA_018336075.1 Bacteroidota bacterium | reverse complement strand
GACCCATAATTTTGGCAGCTTTATCGAAAGTTTCGCCCGCAGCATCATCGATTGTTTTTCCAATAATTTCCATGTCAAAGTGTGCGTCTACTTTCACTATTTGTGTATGACCTCCTGAAACTGTGAGACATAGAAATGGAAATTCAGGTGTGTTTTTCTCTTTGTCATCGGTTAAAAAGTGGGCAAGAATATGAGCTTCCATGTGGTCAACCTCAATTAATTTTACACCTGAAGCGAGTGCAAAAGCCTTGGCAAAAGAACTGCCAACAAGAAGCGAACCTAAAAGTCCGGGGCCACGTGTATAAGCAACTGCATGAAGTTGATTTTTGTTTATTTTTGCTTCTTTCAATGCAATATCAACGACCGGAATAATGTTTTGCTGATGGGCTCGTGAAGCCAGCTCGGGGACTACACCACCAAATTTTTTGTGTACTTCCTGATTGGCAATAATGTTGGCAAGTACCCGGGTATTGCAGAGAATGGCAGCAGAGGTGTCATCACATGATGATTCAATGCCAAGGATAAAGGTGTTCATAGTCATTATTAATAGGTGCAAAATTATCAAAAAAAAGATCAGAGATATCGTCCTGATAGCATTTGCTGCTCTTTTGGCCATTCCGGTGAGCCTTTATGTGGCATTGCGTGATCCCTTTTTTCAAACTTTTGCTGCACGTTCAATAACTACTTATTTATCAAAAGAGCTTGGTGCAGACATTAAAGTTGAAGGATTTTACTTTGCTCTTGACCTGTCTTGCACAGTTAAAGGGTTAAGCGTAAATGACTTACATGATAATCCAATGATTACTGCAAATGAAATTAGTTTTTCTCTTGCCAATTTGAAATTCAAAGAAATACTTCAGATAAACGCTGTGAAACTGGCTGATGTAGATGTGCAACTCATTCAATACGAAGGTGAAGAAGATTTGAATCTGCAATTTATTCTTGATTATTTTTCTTCGGAAAAAGTTGAAAATGATACTGTCGATAGAGCGTTTCCTTTAAAAATAAATAAGCTCTCAATTTCAAATGGAGCCTTTAGGTTTCTGAATGAAAGATTAGCCGACCCTGAGATTATTGGAATAGATTATGCGCATATCAGCGCTGAAAATATTTTCCTGAATGCTTCAGATATTTACATTTTAAATGATTCTGTCTCTGCCAGAATAGACTTGCTTAAAGCTGTTGAGCGAAGTGGTTTCGAGTTAAAAAAGATGAAGACACTCTTAACAATGGGAAGTCGTGAACTTACTGCCGAGCCACTTATAATTGAGACTGCATCTTCTGCACTAAATATGAATTTGAATTTTAAGTATAATAATTATGCTGCTTTTTATGATTTTATAGATTCGGTTTTTGTGGATGTTAATTTGGCACCATCTTCTTTACAAATGGCGGATCTGGGGTTCTTTGCACCAATTATGTTCGAGATGCCCAATCTTGTTAATGTTGCCGGTATTGTAAATGGTTATGTCAGCGATTTTAGTGCAAATGATTTTAGCTTTAGTTTTGGAAAAGAAACTGAATTTCTTGGCAGGGTCAGAATGAAGGGATTGCCTGATTTTTATTCAACCGATATCAACCTCAGGATTAGCAGATTAAAAACTAATTACGCAGATATTTCGACTTTTAAAATACCTATTGAAGGACAAAGAATACCAATTCCGGATAATATTACTGATTTGGGTCTGATTGATTTGAGTGGTGCATTTACTGGTTTTTATGATGATTTTATGGCAAGATCGGTTATCAGAACCAGGCTTGGTCTAATCCAGACTGACCTTGCTTTGCGCACGAATCCCAGAACAAAAGTTTCTAGCTATAAAGGACAATTGATTACGAAAGAACTGAATATCGGTAAGCTCATTAGAGATGAAAGGAATCTCGGGTTACTTAGTATGAATGTAAAACTCGATGGACAGGGCTTTAATCTTGAAACGGCTCAAGCTAACATTTCCGGAAAAATAAACTCAGTTGAAATTCTGAAAAACAAATTTCAGGATATTCATTTAGCAGGCGATCTTACAAGCCAGACTTTTAACGGCACATTTTCTATTGATGATACTAAACTTAAGATTGATTTTACCGGACTTGCCGACTTGCAAAATGGGCAGCCGGAATTTGACTTTGTTGCAAATGTTCTTTTTGCAGATCTTTATAAACTTAATCTTTTACAGACTGATACGATAATGGAGTTAAGCACTTTGTTTAATGCCCGTTTCAGCGGTCTGAGTTTAGATGCTTTTTTGGGTTCAATCGTATTAAATAATACCAAATACACTGATAGCAGAGGTGTATACAAAATGAAAAAACTTGAAGTCAGGATGAAAGAAGACCCTTATCTTGAGCGAAAGTTAACGGTAAATTCTGATTTTCTTGACCTCGAACTCGGAGGTTCGATAAGTTTTACAGATATTGATGAATCATTCAAAAGAGTTGTAAGCCATTTTGTTGCTTTTAAAAGTCTTACACCTTCTGAGAAGATAATTAGTGAGCAGGACTTTTACTTTAATCTTAAGCTAAAGGAAACCGCGATAATCAGTAAGTTACTTGCACCTTCAATAAAAATTGCAAACAACACAAATTTTTCCGGAGTTTATACCAGCAGGCAAAACCTTCTGAATGCATCATTAAGTTCTGAATGGATTGATTATTCTGGTATAAAATTCAATAAACCATATTTTGTTCTTCAAAGTGATGCAACGTTAGCCAACATCAGGCTCGAAATGAGCAACATCAATTTCAAAGAAGGTGATAAAGATGATCCAACAGAATTTGGTATCGAAAGCCCTAAGTTTAGACTTCACATCAAAAATGATAGTATTAATTTCAATTTTGGTTGGGATAATCACCTTTCTGCACCAATAAATAAAGGTGATATCAATGGCTATTACAATCTGGGATTGCAGGATCCTTCGGAATTGCATATCCGAAAAGCAGATATTATAATAAATGATTCAGTCTTTCGATTGAAAAAGGAGAACAGGATATTGTTCTATAAGGATTATACCTTGTTTGATAATTTTGAGTTTTGGTTAGGCGAAAGCTCACTTAGTCTGGAAGGGAGATTGCCTTTGACCGAGGCTGATTCTTTACAAGTTCATTTTAACAGCTGGGATTTATCGACTTTAGATGTGCTGACACGCACAAAAGGCTTTGATCTGGATGGAGTTATTGAGGGAGATCTTATCCTGGCAAACCTTAAAAACAGTCCGGCTTTCATTTCAAATCTGCATATTTCAGGACTGAATTTGAATGGAGAGCGACTTGGAGAAGCAAGATTGCTAAGCAGTTGGAATAATGATGAGCAATCAATTTATGTCAATTCTCAAATTATAAATATTGGAAATGTCAGCACAAGCAGGATGCTGAATTTGCGTGGTTTTTATTACCCAAATAAAACAAAAGACAACATAAATTTTGATCTGAGCCTCGAAAACTTCCGGCTTAAGATTCTAAATCAGTTCTTCGAAGGTGTTTTGAGTCGTGTGGAAGGCCTTGCATCCGGTGAATTTACACTTGACGGGGAATTGCTTAAACCTGTTATAAAAGGAAATATCGGCCTTCAGAGGACTTCTTTCATGATTGATTATTTAAATGTTGTATACTCTGTTCAGCATAATTTTGAAATTCTGCCTGGACTTATAAATATTGAAAATCTTGTAATGTTTGATACGCTCGGCAACAAAGCCTTGGTGAATGGAAATGTTACGCACAACCACCTTAGAGATTTTGCTTTTAATATCCGAGTACGCCCTGAGAATTTATTATCATTGAATACCAGTCCGTTGCAAAATGAATTGTTTTACGGTTCAGCTGTAGTAAGTGGAGAAGTGCTCATTCGCGGTCCTCTTAACAACATTGATATGAGTATAAGAGCAATAAGTCAGCGAGGCACAAATATGGTAATTCCATTAAATAACACAGGTAGTATTGGAAGCAGTGACTACATTACTTTTTTAAGTCCCAGTGTTGAAGATGGAAATGAAGAACTAATTCGTTCTCAATTTACAAGAGCAGCAACAGGCTTTGGCATAAACCTGGAAACTGTCGTTACGCCGGATGCTACATTAAAAATTTATCTTCCATACAATATTGGGAATCTTGATGCACGTGGTGCTGGCAATATAAGCATGGGGGTTAATGCAGCAGGCGATTTTACACTCAATGGTGATTATGTTGTACAAACAGGTCAGTTTATTTTTGCTTTTGAAAATCTCCTTAAAAAGAGATTTGATCTTATGGATGGCGGACGGATTTCCTGGACTGGCGATCCCTATGATGCTGAAATAGATGTGAAAGGAGTTTATCGGGTTAAAACATCTTTGGCTGGTCTAGGTCTTGATAGTACTAGCAGTCTGCGCAACCGCGTTAATGTTGATTGCATAATTCATTTATCAAAGCAGCTGTTTAATCCGGATATCCGTTTCAGCTTCAAACTACCTGGAATTGACACACAGCTCGAGCAGACTGTTTTTAACATACTCGATACTACCAATGATGCCTTGATGACGCAACAGATGATTTCTTTGCTTGTTTTAGGTAGTTTCAGCTATTCCGCTGTTGATAATTTTTCACTTGGCAGCTCATCTTTTGATATGCTTTCGGGTCAGTTGAGCAGCTGGCTGTCTCAAATTAGCAAGGACTTCGATATCGGAGTTCATTATCGTCCCGGTGACAAACTCAGCAATGAAGAACTGGAGGTAGCGCTATCAACCCAGCTTTTCAATGACAGAGTTTCTATTGATGGCAATTTTGGTGTCATAAATAATCGAAATACAACCCAAAGTGCAAGCAATATCGTTGGCGATTTTAACATCAGTGTCAAAATTACACCTGATGGGAAACTACGGTTAAAGGTGTTTAATCACTCAAATATTAACAACCTGGTTTACTCCTATGATTTCGGGAAATACTCACCTTATACCCAGGGAGTTGGTATTTCATACAGTCAAGAATTTGATAATTTCGGCGATCTCATTCGCAGAAGAAAAAAACAAAAAAATGATGAAGTTTTTTAAGTTATTATTGCTGTCACTCTTAATTTCAGCAACAGCCTCCAAAGTAAATTGTCAAATTAGTATTGTTAGCAGTGATATGCCAACAGCTGGAGATACTATTCGAACGAGCATATCTGTGAATGCTGCTGATTTTGATTTTGTACAAACAGGTGTTAATTTTGAATGGGATTTCAGTAGTCTTATGCCTGTAAGCCAGAGAATTGATACCTTTAAGACTTTGCAGCAAACGCCGGTATTTTTTTGGCCGACATTTTTTACAAGTGCAAATCTCGCTGTAAGTTTTAATCCGGGAGATCTTCTGCCTGGGCTGACATTTGATGGTGCATACCAGTTTTTAAGTAAAACTACCGCCTCATATCGTGATTTTGGTTATGGATTGATCATTGGCGGTTTGCCTTTACCGCTTAAGTTTTCAAACCCGGATGTGATTTATACTTTTCCGATGAATATGGGCAATACATTTGAGTCAAATGCTAATTTAGAATTTGCATTGCCTGATATAGGTTATTTATCAATTGATCGTCAGCGCGAAAATCTTGTTGATGGTTGGGGAACACTAAAAACTCCATATGGAACATTTGAGGTGCTTCGCTTGAAATCGACTGTATTTGAAATAGATAGCGTATACATCGATAGTATTTCACAGGGTTTACGGATTGAACGAAACTACATTGAATACAAATGGATAGGGAAAAACAAAGGCATTCCTCTTCTACATGCCACTGTTGATGAGATTCTAGGCACAACAGCAATTTATCGGGATTCTATCAGGGATTTGACAGTTGGGATTCCTGAGATGAATACCGCTTATCAGCCGCAAGTTTTTCCAAATCCCTTTGGTGAGGAGCTTTTTTTTACATTTTGTACCAATAAATCAGATAAGGCTGTTGTGTCTTTGATGAATATTCAAGGTTTAAAAGTGATGGAGGATCAATTGTTTAATGTTTCATTAGGCTGTGAAACCTATCGGCTCAAACTGCCGGAGTCGTTATTAAAGCATGGAACCTACATCTTAAGGATTGAATCAGGAAATCGAATGCATCATGTCAAAGTTATTGCAGGCCATCGATGAGTCTTAATGTTTATAAGTCATCCGCAGGCTCCGGGAAAACCTACACCCTTGTTTTGGAATACCTAGGACTTGTTCTCAAACAACCTTCATTGTTTCGTAACATTCTTGCAGTCACTTTTACGAATAAGGCTGCCAACGAAATGAAGGCCAGGGTAATCAAATCATTATGGGTTCTTGCTGATTCATCAGCACAAGACATGAAGCTTCGCGATTCTCTCATTTCTAACCTCAAAAGCAGATATGCTTTGAAGGAAGAAACGATTATAGAGAATGCCCTTATCGTTTTCTCAAATATCCTTCATTATTACAGCGATTTTAGTATTAGTACAATTGATTCATTCTCACATAGGCTAGTCAGAACATTTACGCGTGACCTTGAATTGCCACCACAGTTTGAAGTTGAACTCGATGCCGGTCAATTGGCTCAGGTTGTAAGTGATATCCTGATGAGCAGGGTAGGTGTTGATGATTTTATCACAAATACAATACTCAATTTTGCTATGTTGAAGATGGAAGATGAATCTGACTGGCAAATTGAATATCAACTTAAGATGTTTATAATGAAGCTAATGAAGGAAGATGCTTTTCTTCAGAATCGTTATAGTATTCCCCTTACAGAGAATGATTTTGTTGAGATTCGCGAGTTGATACCGATAGAGATAAAGCAAACAGAGAACAAAATAAAAGGCATTGCAGATAGAATGCTTGAATTACTCGCTTCACAACAAATCAGTATCTTAGATTTAAATGGGAAATCAAGAGGGATAGGTCCGGTTATTGAAAAATTATCAAAAAAGCGTATTGCTGACGTATTTGACCAGAAACTGATACATAATTACTTTAGCGGCGAAAAATCATTGATTGGCGATAACGCTAATTTCCAACTGAAAGCATCCTTTACAATCATCGAAAGTGAAATGTATAATGCTTTGGCGTTGTTAAATAGCATTTACGAGTCTGATTATAAGCGGTATGTATTGCTTAATTTATTGAATAGAAACATCTACTCTTTCAGTCTTTCTGCTCAAATCACGAGTATTATGCTCGAGATAGGTACCGAAAAACAATTGGTACACATTTCTGAGTTTAACAAAAGCATTGCCAGCTTGTTGCAAAGAGTTGCTGTTCCGTTTATTTATGAGCGTCTTGGTGAGCGTTTCAGTCATTTTCTGCTTGATGAATTTCAGGATACCTCTGTGCTTCAATGGCAGAATTTTCTTCCTCTCATTGAAAACTCACTCGCAAGTGGTAATTTGAACCTTATTGTTGGTGATGGCAAACAATCAATATATCGTTTTCGAAGTGGTGAAGTTGAGCAGTTTCTTTGTCTTCCTGCTGTTTTCAAAAAAGAAGGAAACGAGAATTTATACCAATCGGAAGAAGTTTTAAAGCTTCATTACAATCAAATTGATCTCAACACAAATTACCGTTCTGCTGCCGGTATTGTTGAGATGAATAATGATTTTTTTGATTTTGTCAGGACATTCTTGCCAGAAAATTTGCAAAGTGTTTACGATAATCAAAGTCAGAAAGCAATAAAAACAATTGATGATGGATTGACAACCTTCACTTTTCTGGAAAAATTGAAGGATAAAAAGCAGGATTTGCAGCAATATCTTGATAGCATTCTGGATTTGGTAAATCAGTTGATTTCTGAAGGTTATCAATTCAGAGACATCGCTATTTTAACAAGATCTAATAAGAATGGTAATGAAGTAGCTCGCTATCTGGCAAACAATAATATTCATGTTGTTTCATCTGATTCATTGTTGTTGAATTCATCAATAAAAGTCAGGTTACTGGTAAATGTGATGATGTTTTATCTTCAACCGGAGGATAGAATTAATCGAACCGAGCTTCTTTGGAATTTAACTGAGATTGAAGAAACCGATGAAAATCAGTTTTCGATACTTCTGAATGATTTAGGTTCATTATCTGAAACTGAACAAATCAGTGAATTTCAAAGGATGTTAACTACAGAAATGTTTCACACGCCGGGATTAAGTGTATATGATTTTTTTGAAAGTCTTGTCCGACTTTTAAATTTTGACCAAAATGCAGATCCATTTATTCAGTTTTTTCTTGATGAGGTATATAGATTTCAGGTGAAGGAACGAAAAGGTGCAACCGAATTTCTTGAGTTTTGGGAAATAAATAAAGAGAATATTTCGGTTGTTGTTCCTGATACCACCAATGCCGTTGCTGTAATGACAATCCATAAGGCAAAGGGTTTGGAGTTTCCTGTAGTAATTTTTCCTTTTGCTGATATGAAGCTTAATCTTTCGAAACTTGGTGATAAATGGCTTGATCTGCGCGCTGAAAATATAGGTAAGCTTGAGTCATGCATTATCGGGCTCAGTAAGCAACTTCAAAATACAAGGTTTAATGCGGTTTATGATGAAGAAGTTTCAAAAGCGAAACTTGATTTGATGAATCTGCTCTATGTTGTCATGACCCGCCCGATTGATCGTTTATATGTTTTTGCACCAAAGCCTGACGATAAAGAATCATTTTCGTGTCCATGGTTTTTCAAAGCCTGGCTCGAACACAAAGGTTTCTGGGATGCAGATAAAACAGTGTATGAAATTGGGGTATCAAATACTTTAAAAGTAACGCCAGATTGTGTCAGTGCTTCAGATTCAGTTGTAAAATTCATTTCAACAGATTGGAAATCAAAACTATATCTTGCAAAAGAGTCTGGGCCTTTTAGTTCAGATTTGGATAACCAATCAGCTGTTGTTTGGGGGAGTCTGACACATCAGTTACTCTCTGAGATTCTGTTTGAAAGCGATTTTGAGCACGTAATAAAAAAATATCTGGAAACAGGACTTTTTAATAATATCCAGGCCGAAAAAATTGAAAAGCAAGTACTTGACCTCCTGAACCATCCGCAGTTGAAATCATATTATAGTGAAAATAAACAGGTTAAAACTGAAGCTGAAATTTTGGGCGATGATGGAAAAGTATACAGAATTGATCGCTATGTAAAAACCGATGAGGAAGTTATTCTTATTGAATATAAAACCGGGAAATTAGATGCGATACACGAAAAACAAATTTTAAGATATGTAAATCAGCTTGAGAATATAGAAAACTTGCCAGTAAAAGGGATGCTTGTGTATCTTGGTGATGAAGTACTGATTAAGGAAGTTTCCTAGAGGAGATTTGTTTTTTAAAAAAAAGCTGCCTCGGATTTGAACGAGACAGCTTTTTGTTTTTTAAGCTTGAGCAGTTGGCCCACCCATTGAATAGGGCGGCATTCCTTCACCGCCTGATTCCTTAATAACACCATGAATTGATTCATACTTTTTTATGTTATCAAGAAGCGCTTTGTATAATCTTTTTGCATGTTCAGGCGTAAGTATAATACGTGATTTAACTTTTGCTTTCTGAACACCAGGCATCAATTTTACAAAATCTACAACAAATTCTGAATTTGAATGTGTGATGATTGCCAGATTTGAATAAATGCCATCAGCGATTTCTTCGCTGAGTTCAATATTAATTTGATTCTTATTTTCGTTCATTTTGTTTTTTATTTAAAAAATGAAAACACCTGTAATATTTATGACAGGTGTTTTCAAATCTGTAATTTATTTATACTTCTCAGATCCTACTTTAAGGGATCTTGATGCGGTTTCCATAACAGCTTCATACTCAGATCTTGAACCAACAATCAAATCGTCATAATCTGGAAGACCTGTACCTGCAGGGATTTTGTGTCCTACAATTACATTTTCTTTCAAACCTTTAAGCGAATCTGACTTGGCATTGATGGATGCCTGGGTGAGTACTTTTGTTGTTTCCTGGAAAGATGCCGCGGAAATGAAACTATTTGTCTGTAAGGAGGCTCTTGTTATACCCTGAAGTACCTGGAAAGCAGTTGCTGGCTTAGCATCGCGGGCTTCAACCAGTTTTCTGTCTTTACGTTTGAGCAAGGAGTTTTCATCGCGAAGTTTTCTTGCGGTAATAATCTGACCTTGACGAAGTGCTTCTGAATCACCCGGATCAACAATAACTTTCTTGCCAAAGATCTCATCATTTTCTTCCTGGAAGTCAATCTTATTATTCAATTCGCCTTCGAGGAATCGAGTATCACCCGGATCTTCAACTTCAACTTTGCGCATCATTTGCCGAACAATCACCTCAAAGTGTTTGTCGTTAATTTTTACACCCTGAAGTCTGTATACTTCCTGAACTTCATTCACAATATATTCCTGAACCTTCATTGGTCCTTTAATAGCAAGGATGTCGGCTGGAGTCATTGCACCTTCTGACAACGGTGTACCGGCTTTTACAAAGTCGTTTTCCTGCGCCAGAATCTGTTTTGAAGTTGGAATAAGATAGCTTTTCTCTTCACCGGTTTTAGAGGTAACGATTACTTCTCTGTTGCCGCGTTTTAATTTTTTACCGAAAGAAACAACGCCATCGATTTCCGCAACAACTGCAGGTTCTGAAGGGTTACGCGCTTCAAAAAGTTCAGTAACACGTGGCAAACCACCGGTGATATCACCAGATTTTCCAATTGCTCTTGGTATTTTAACAAGCATACCGCCTGCTTTCACGCTAACTCCCTCCTCGATAATGATATGGGATCCAACAGGAATGTCGTAGGTTTTTATAACCACATTATCCTTGTCCAGGATTTTTATAAAAGGGTTCTTGGCTTTAATTCTGCTTTCAATAATTACCTTTTCATTGTAGCCGGTTTGTTCATCAGATTCGACGCGATATGTGAGACCTTCAACAATGTTTTCAAAACTTATTTTACCTTCATATTCAGATAAAATTACTGCATTGTATGGATCCCAGTCACTGATCGGATCACCCTTCTTAACTTCATCACCATGTTTAACAAAGAGATTGGCTCCGTAAGGAATATTGCTTGAAGTAAGCACAATCCCTGTTTTTTTGTCTAAAATCTTCATTTCAGCTGAACGGCCAATCACGATTTCATAGGCTTTTCCATCCTTGGCAGATGGGACAGAGCGAAGTTCGTCTAATTCGACAATACCATCATATTTTGCTGATATTTTCGACATGATAGCAACATTTGATGCTGTACCTCCAACGTGGAAGGTACGCAATGTAAGCTGCGTTCCAGGCTCACCAATTGATTGGGCTGCAATGACACCAACAGCTTCACCTTTTTGCACAAGTTTGCCTGAGGCCAGATTACGTCCATAGCAATTGGCGCAAACACCGTGTTTGGATTCACATGTTAATACCGATCTGATTTCAACGTTTTCAATAGGTGAACCCTCTATTATTCTTGCAATTTCTTCTGTAATTTCCTCACCTCCAGTAATAATCAAATCGTTGGTTTGTGGATGAAAAATATCGTGCAGTGCCACTCTACCAAGAATCCTGTCATAAAGGCTTTCAACAATTTCTTCACTTTTCTTGAGTGCAGTGATTGTCAAACCGCGCAATGTGCCACAATCTTTTTCAGTAATTACTACATCTTGTGCAACATCAACCAAACGACGGGTAAGGTAACCGGCATCAGCAGTTTTAAGTGCAGTATCAGCCAAACCCTTACGAGCACCGTGTGTAGAAATGAAATACTCAAGAACCGAAAGACCTTCTTTAAAGTTTGAAAGAATTGGGTTTTCGATAATTTCACCTCCGGAAGCGCCTGATTTCTGAGGTTTGGCCATAAGACCCCTCATTCCGGAAAGCTGACGAATCTGTTCTTTTGATCCCCTCGCACCTGAGTCAAGCATCATATAAACAGGATTGAAACCTTGATCATCCTGAGATAGTTGCGACATTACAGTATTTGTCAGACGCGAATTGGTGTGTGTCCAAATATCAATAATTTGGTTGTAACGCTCATTATTCGTGATAAATCCCATGTTATAGTTGGACATGACCTCTTCGACCTCCTCCTTAGCCTGACGAATCAATTCTTCTTTGGCCTCCGGAATTTTCACATTTCCAAGGTTGAACGAAAGTCCACCCTTGTATGCCATCTGAAATCCAATATTTTTGATATCGTCAAGGAATTGGGCTGTCGCTGCTGTTCCGAGCAACTTTACCATATCACCAATGATATCGCGAAGCGATTTCTTGGTAAGCAACTGATTAATATAACCAAAACCTTCAGGAACTACTTCATTTAGAAGTACACGTCCAACTGTGGTTTCAATCATTTTATTGTAGAGCTTTCCGCTTTCACGAACATTAACTTTTACATTGACTATCGCATGCAGATCGATTCTTTTCTCATTGTAAGCAATGATAACTTCTTCAGGAGAGAAGAAACGTTTACCTTCTCCTTTTACAACATGGTCTTCAACACTTTTTCTGGCTTTAGTAATATAATAAAGTCCAAGAACCATGTCCTGTGAAGGGACTGTAATTGGTGCGCCATTGGCAGGGTTGAGAATATTATGCGATGCGAGCATCAGAATCTGTGCTTCAAGGATGGCAGCATTTCCGAGCGGAACATGCACAGCCATCTGGTCACCGTCAAAGTCGGCATTGAAAGCTGTACAAACCAAAGGGTGAAGCTGGATTGCTTTTCCTTCGACCAATTTAGGTTGAAAAGCCTGAATACCTAAACGGTGAAGAGTAGGGGCGCGGTTCAACATAATTGGATGACCTTTCAAAATACTTTCGAGGATATCCCAAACAACAGGATCTTTGCGGTCAACAATTTTCTTGGCTGATTTTACGGTTTTAACAATGCCTCTTTCGAGCATCTTGCGGATGATAAATGGTTTGAAAAGCTCAGATGCCATATCCTTTGGAATACCACATTCATTGAGATTCAAATCGGGTCCAACAACGATAACCGAACGACCGGAGTAGTCAACCCTCTTTCCAAGTAAGTTTTGACGGAAACGACCTTGTTTACCTTTTAAACTGTCGCTCAATGATTTAAGCGGACGATTTGATTCGGTTTTAACAGCGCTTGCTTTTCTTGAATTATCAAACAAGGAATCAACAGCTTCCTGTAACATACGTTTTTCATTACGCATGATCACATCCGGAGCTTTGATTTCAATAAGTCTTTTCAGTCGGTTATTTCTTATGATGACCCTTCTGTAAAGGTCATTAAGGTCGGAAGTTGCAAAACGTCCGCCATCTAATGGTACCAGTGGTCTGAGCTCTGGTGGAATAACAGGCACAACTTTCACAATCATCCATTCAGGTCTGTTTTCAATGCGTGTCCTTGCATCTCTGAATGCTTCAAACACCTGAAGGCGTTTCAAAGCCTCTTGCTTACGTTGCTGAGAAGTCTCGGTGTTGGCTTTATGACGCAAATCAAAAGAAATCTGATCAAGATCAAGTCTTGCCAGAAGATCATGAATAGCTTCTGCTCCCATTTTTGCAATAAACTTATTGGGGTCAGAATCTGGCAAATGTTGATTGTCAGCAGGCAAAGCCTCTACGATATCAATATATTCTTCTTCTGTAAGGAAGTCCATATAATTGATGCCATCTACCTGCTTAATGCCAGATTGAATAACAACATAACGCTCATAATAAATAATCATGTCAAGTTTCTTGGTCTGAAGGCCAAGAAGGGCACCGATTTTATTCGGCAGGGATCTGAAATACCAGATATGTGCTACTGGCACAACGAGTTGGATATGTCCCATGCGTTCGCGACGAACTTTCTTTTCTGTCACTTCAACACCGCAACGATCGCAAATAATACCCTTGTACCGGATACGTTTATATTTGCCGCAATGACATTCCCAGTCTTTTACCGGCCCGAAAATGCGCTCACAAAACAAACCGTCTCTTTCGGGTTTGTAAGTACGGTAATTGATTGTTTCGGGTTTGAGTACCTCGCCACTCGATCGTTCCAGAATAGATTCCGGGGAGGCGAGGCTTATGGTAATCTTCGAAAAGTTGCTGCTGATTGTACTGTCTTTTCTGAAAGCCATATGTAATTGTAATCTTATTGTTAAAAGATAAATGCACACACTTTTCTGATTTTTACAGAAAAGTGCGTGTTGTTTATTTAGTCGAATGTTACTTCTAGGCCAAGACCACGAAGTTCGTGTATAAGCACGTTAAATGACTCCGGTATACCGGGAACAGGCATATTGTCGCCTTTTACGATTGCTTCGTATGCTTTGGCCCTGCCAACAACATCATCGGATTTCACTGTAAGGATTTCCTGCAGAATGTTGCTTGCGCCAAAAGCTTCAAGTGCCCAAACTTCCATCTCACCAAAACGTTGACCACCAAATTGAGCCTTTCCACCCAAAGGTTGCTGTGTTATAAGTGAATACGGTCCAATTGAGCGCGCATGCATTTTGTCATCAACCATATGATGCAACTTAAGCATGTAGATGTATCCTACTGTTGCAGGTTGATCGAATTTCTCTCCCGTTCCGCCATCATACAGATACACACTGCCATTTTCAGGCAAGCCTGCCTTTTTCATGTAATCATTGATCTCATCGATATGAGCTCCATCAAAAATAGGAGTTGCGAACTTAAGTCCAAGTTTTGCACCAGCCCATCCAAGTACAGTTTCATAGATTTGTCCCAGGTTCATACGCGATGGTACACCAAGTGGATTCAATACAATGTCAACCGGAGTACCATCTTCAAGAAATGGCATATCTTCTTCACGGACGATTTTGGCAACAATACCTTTATTTCCGTGGCGACCAGCCATTTTATCGCCAATATTTAACTTGCGTTTTTTTGCTACATAGACCTTTGCCATTTGGACAATACCATTGGGCAACTCATCGCCTACAGTAGCCACAAACTTTTTCCGGTTGTAAATACCGAAAATTTCTTTGTGTTTAATATTGAAATTATGTATAAGCGCTTTTATTTTGTCGTTTACTTCTTTATCAGTAGTCCATTTATTTGGATTGATGTTTTGATAATCAATCGTAATAAGGGATTTTTGTGTAAACTTTGACTTTTTTGGTACAATGGTTTCTTTAAAATTGTTCATTACACCTTGTGAAGTCCGGTTATTCAAAAGGACAATCAGTTTGTCAACCAGTTTATTTTTCAGTTCAGCAGCTTGTCTGTTGAATTGATCATCTAATTCATGGATAACGTCCCTGTCTTTTGCCTTTGATTTGCGATCTTTGATAACACGGGAGAAAAGTTTCTTTTCAATAACAACACCTTTCATAGATGGAGGTGCCTTAAGAGAAGCATTTTTAACATCTCCGGCCTTATCGCCAAAAATTGCTCTTAATAATTTTTCTTCCGGTGTTGGATCACTTTCACCTTTAGGAGTGATTTTGCCGATCAGAATATCCCCTTCGTTAACTTCTGCGCCAATGCGGATCAGACCATTTTCGTCAAGATCTTTTGTAGCTTCTGCACTAACATTTGGAATATCGTTTGTCAGTTCCTCAATTCCTCTTTTTGTATCGCGTACTTCAAGAGAAAATTCTTCAATATGAACTGAAGTAAAGACATCTTCTTTAACGATGCGTTCTGAAATAACAATTGCATCCTCAAAATTATACCCTTTCCAAGGCATAAATGCAACCATCAAATTGCGGCCAATAGCCAATTCACCGTTTTGAGTAGCGTATCCTTCACATAACACCTGACCTTTAGAAACATAATCGCCACGTTTGACGATTGGCTTGAGGTTTATACTGGTATTCTGATTGGTACGAATATATTTTGTTAAATTGTAAGTCTGAACATCATCATCAAAGCTGACAAGTTTTTCTTCGTCTGTACGATCATAACGAATAGTAATTTTTGTTGCATCAACATAAATTACTTCGCCATTTCCTTCAGCATCAATAAGCACTCTTGAATCTTTTGCAACTGAACGCTCAATTCCGGTTCCAACAATTGGTGTTTCAGGCTGGAGCAAAGGCACTGCCTGACGCATCATGTTTGATCCCATCAGCGCACGGTTGGCGTCATCATGCTCAAGGAAAGGAATTAATGAAGCAGCAATAGATGCAATCTGGTTTGGTGCCACATCTATTAAGTCAACTTTTTCTCTGTCGATGATTGGGTAGTCAGCTAAATAACGAACTTTAACTCTTTCGTCAGCAAATAATCCTTTTTCATTAATTTCAGTACTGGCCTGGGCGATGATTTTATCTTCTTCCTCTTCAGCACTTAAATAGAGTGGGTATGACTTCAGATCAACAAAACCTTCTTTTACTTCACGGTAAGGTGTTTCAATGAAACCTAAGCGATTGATCTTTGCATACACACAAAGTGATGAGATCAGTCCTATATTAGGTCCTTCCGGAGTTTCAATTGTGCAAAGACGTCCATAGTGTGTATAGTGAACGTCACGAACCTCAAAGCCTGCTCTTTCACGTGATAAACCACCTGGTCCCAAGGCAGAAACTCTGCGTTTGTGTGTTACTTCTGAAAGTGGATTGGTTTGATCCATGAATTGTGACAACTGGTTTGTGCCAAAAAATGAATTGATCACCGAAGACAAAGTCTTGGCGTTGATCAGATCAGTTGGCGTAAAAACTTCATTGTCGCGTACATTCATACGTTCGCGTATAGTTCTTGCCATACGTGCAAGTCCTACTCCAAACTGTGCATATAACTGTTCACCCACGGTACGAACACGTCGGTTACTTAAGTGGTCGATGTCATCAACCTCAGTTTTGTTATTTGCCAGCTCGACTAAATATTTGATGATGGAGATGATATCCTCTTTGGTTAGTACCTTGGTATCTTTCGAAATCTCCAGATTCAGTTTTTTATTAATTCGGTATCTGCCAACTTCTCCCAGATCATACCTTTTGTCTGAAAAGAATAATTTATCGATGATACCCCTTGCTGTTTCCTCATCAGGAGGTTCAGCATTTCTAAGCTGACGATAAATAAATTCAACAGCTTCTTTCTCAGAGTTGGCTGTATCCTTTTGTAAGGTGTTAAAGATGATCGTATATTCTGATGTGTTGAAGTCTTCACGGTGCAATAGTATCGCTTTAACACCAGAATCAACAATAAGATCTACGTGATCATTCTCAAGAATTGTTTCTCTTTCAATGATTACTTCATTTCTTTCAATTGAAACAACTTCTCCAGTATCCTCATCTACAAAGTCTTCAATCCATGAGCGGACAACTCTTGCTGCGAGTTTTCGGCCCAGGACTCTTTTAAGTCCGGCTTTACTTACTTTGATTTCTTCAGCAAGGTTAAAAATCTCAAGAATGTCTTTGTCTGTTTCGAACCCTATGGCTCGAAGCAGCGTTGTAACTGGTAATTTTTTCTTTCTGTCGATGTACGCATACATGACATTGTTGATATCGGTCGAGAACTCCATCCAAGAACCTTTAAATGGGATAATTCTAGCCGAGTACAACTGGGTACCATTAGCATGCTTGTGCTGACCAAAAAACACGCCGGGAGAACGGTGAAGCTGCGAAACAACTACACGCTCTGCTCCATTGACGACGAAGGTACCTTTAGGGGTCATATAAGGAATCATTCCAAGATAAACATCTTGAACGATTGTCTCAAAGTCTTCGTGTTCTGGGTCAGTGCAATAAAGCTTTAACTTAGCTTTAAGCGGCACACTGTAAGTCAAACCGCGCTCGATACATTCTTCAATTGTATAACGAGGAGGGTCGACAAAATAGTCAAGAAATTCTAAAACAAAATTGTTTCGTGCATCCGTGATCGGGAAATTCTCTGCGAACACCTTATAAAGGCCTTCTTCCTTACGATTTTCAGTATTTGTTTCCAATTGGAAAAAATCCTGAAATGATTGTAACTGGATATCGAGAAAATCCGGATAGTCAATAGTGGCTTTCGTGGACGCGAAACTGATTCTTTGGGATGTTTTTACTGCCAAGGTCTTAAGTTTTTGAAGCCTGTTTAGGCAGGCGGATTAAAAAAAGAAACAATCTACACAAAAAGCAAAATAGGCGCAAAACCTCTATCTCAAAAAGCATTGAGATAGAGGTTGCTTAGCCTCATATATTTGCGGTTATGATCCTTTTATTTAACTTCAACCTCTGCACCAGCTTCTTCTAACTGAGATTTTAATGCATTGGCTTCGTCTTTACTAACACCTTCTTTTATTGGTTTTGGTGCAGCATCAACAAGTTCTTTTGCCTCTTTAAGACCTAAGCTGGTCAATTCTTTAACTAGCTTAACTACTGCAAGCTTTGATTGGCCTGCTGCCTTTAGAATTACATCGAACGAAGTTTGTTCTTCAACAACAGCAACGTCACCAGCACCAGGTGCTGCGGCTACGGCCACTGCAGCTGCAGCGGGTTCGATACCATATTCATCTTTCAAAATGGTAGCTAATTCGTTTACCTCTTTTACTGTGAGATTCACCAATTGCTCTGCGAAAGCTTTCAAATCTGCCATTTTATTTACGTATTAAAGTGATTACAATTGTAAAATATTTATTCTTTTTTGTACTGCTTTTATTCCTCTTTCTCGGAAAGGGTTTTCAGAATACCCGTTAATTTCTGGCCTCCTGATTGCAGAGCCCCAACAACGTTCTTGGCAGGTGACTGCAACAAGGCGATAAGGTCAGCAATGAGATCAAATTTAGATTTAACATTCATAAGGAATTCGAGCTGATCGTCGCCAAGATATGAAGCATCTTCAATGAAAGCAGCTTTAAGAATTGGACGATTAGATGTTTTTCTAAATTCCTTAATCAGTTTTGCCGGTGCGTTTCCTGTTTCAGAGAACATCACTGATGTAGCACCTTTAAGTGCATCATAAAGCTCACTCATATCTTTGTCAGAATTTTCCATTGCTTTTTGCAATAGCGTGTTCTTGACAACAAGGAGTTTAATGTCGCGACTGAAACAAAGCCTGCGAAGCTTAGCAGTGTTTTCCGCGTTTAAACCTGAAATATCAGTCAGGTAAAAATTTGAGTTAACACTAAGTTGCTTCGAGATGGCCTGGATGATCGTATTTTTGTCTTCTTTTCTCATATCAATAACTTCCTTTTCTCTTTTAGATTGTTACTGATTTTGGTTCGATTTGAATACCTGGGCTCATTGTACTTGAAATGAAGATGCTCTTCACATAAGTACCTTTTGCTGCGGATGGTTTGAGTTTGTTGATAGTTAATATCAACTCTCTTGCATTGTCAATAACCTTGTTATTGTCAAAACTTACCTTTGCAATTCCGGCATGAACAATACCGTATTTATCGACTTTAAAGTCAATTTTTCCGGCTTTTACTTCTAGAACAGCTTTTGCTACATCCATCGTAACAGTACCAGTTTTTGGATTGGGCATCAGACCTCTTGGTCCGAGTATTCTTCCCAATGCACCAACCTTTGGCATTACGTTAGGTGTAGTAATAACTACGTCAATATCTGTCCAACCGTCTTTGATTTTTTGGATATACTCATCCAAACCGACGAAATCAGCACCTGCATCCTTTGCCTCTTGCTCTTTGTCTGGAGTACAAAGTACCAAGACTCGCATGACCTTACCACTTCCGTGAGGTAGTGTGACCGAACCGCGGACCATTTGATTGGCTTTACGGGGGTCAACGCCCAGACGAATGTTGAGGTCAACAGAGGCATCAAATTTGGTGAATGTGATTTTTTTGACGATATCAACTGCTTCATTCAAGGAGTAAATCTTGCTTTTGTCGAACTTGGCCAGAGCTTCTTTACTTTTTCTGGTTAATTTTGCCATTTTCACTAAATTGTGTTGAGGGTTCTACAAAATGCAATCTGACTAAAACACTTTGTCTTAGTCATTATCAAACGGGGCGTCACCTGTCACTTTAACTCCCATACTCCGGGCAGTTCCTGCTACCATTTTCATAGATGATTCAATAGTGAAAGAGTTTAAATCTTTTACTTTGCTTTCAGCAATGGTACGTACCTGATCCCAAGAAATTGAGCCAACTTTGATTCGGTTAGGTTCAGCAGAACCTTTTTTCAAAGCAGCCAATTCTCTTATCTGTATGGCAACTGGTGGAGCTTTTAATATAAATTCAAACGATTTATCCTTGTAAACAGTGATTATAACAGGAACTATTTTTCCCATCATATCCTGTGTACGAGCATTGAACTGTTTGCAAAACTCCATTATGTTGACACCTTTAGATCCGAGCGCCGGACCTACTGGTGGAGAAGGATTAGCAACTCCTCCTTTGATTTGCAGTTTAATTAATGCGCTTACTTCTTTTGCCATTGTAATCCTTAATAATTAATTGTTAATAAGGAAAAGTTGATGTGTTTCCTACTGCTCTTTTTCCACTTGCATGAAACTGAGCTCCAGCGGTGTTTTTCTTCCGAAAATTTTCACCATTACCTTCAACTTCTTCTTTTCTTCATTTATTTCCTCAATAACACCACTAAAACTGTTAAAAGGACCATCAGTAACAGTGACAGTCTCTCCAATAATGAAAGGAATATTTACTTCCTCGCCCATTTCAGATAATTCATCTACCTTACCGAGTATTCTTTTAACTTCGCTTGGACGCAGTGGGTCAGCTTCTCCTTTGGTTCCAAGAAATCCTAGCACATTTGGTATCGATTTGATAATGTGTGGAATTTCACCCGTCAGAATAGCTTCAATCAAAACATATCCAGGAAAATAATTTCGCTCTTTGCTTATTTTTTTTCCTTTTCTGATCTGATACACTTTCTCTGTTGGAATGAGAACCTGTGCAATTAAAGATTGCAGACCGAGGTGCGCGATTTCGGCTTCAAGGTATTCTTTTACCTTTTTTTCCTTACCACTTATAGCTCGGACAACATACCATTTTTTTTCTACAGGATTACTCATTGGAAGTTAGAAACTTGAGTAGTTTGAAACACATATTAAATTCAATATCCAGAAAACCTAGAAGAGACGATAAAAATTCTCCAAGGCTGTTCTGAACGAAATATCCATCAGATAAACCACCGCAGCGATTATAAGGGAAGCAATGGATACGACGATTGCACTACTTTGCAGTTCACTCCACGTGGGCCATGATACCTTTTGCATCAATTCGGTATAACTTTCCTTAGCGTAATTAACAAAGCTGAATTTTGACATTGAATTTAAACTTTTATTTGCACGGGTGGTAGGACTCGAACCCACAACCAATGGTTTTGGAGACCACTACTCTACCAATTGAGCTACACCCGTCCGTATTTATACTTTTTAAACTAGTAAGGTGCTCCTTTTAACAGGAGCACCCTTGAAAATTATTAGTCGATGATTTCAGTTACCTGACCAGCGCCTACAGTACGTCCTCCTTCGCGGATCGCGAAACGAAGACCTTTTGTCATTGCGATCTCAGCAATAAGTCTTACTTCTACTGTGAGGTTGTCTCCTGGCATTACCATTTCAACACCTTCTGGAAGAACGATTTCACCTGTAACGTCTGTTGTTCTGAAATAGAACTGTGGACGATATTTGTTGTGGAATGGAGTATGACGTCCACCTTCTTCTTTCTTGAGAATATAAACTTCACCTTTGAAGGTCTTGTGAGGTTTAACAGATCCTGGAGCTACGATTACCATACCTCTGCGGATTGCATCCTTGTCGACACCACGAAGCAGAAGACCTGCATTGTCACCAGCTTCACCGCGGTCAAGAATTTTGCGGAACATTTCAACTCCGGTAACAACTGACTTCAGTTTTTCTGCACCCATACCAATGATATCAACTGGATCTCCGGTATTGATAACGCCAGTTTCAATTCTACCTGTTGCAACTGTTCCACGACCTGTGATCGAAAATACGTCTTCAACAGGCATTAGGAATGGTTTATCCTGATCGCGTTCTGGAAGTGGAATCCATGAATCGCAAGCATCCATCAATTCGTAAATTTTTTCTACCCATTTAGGTTCTTTGTTCAAACCGCCGAGGGCAGATCCTTGAATTACTGGAGTGTTGTCGCCATCGAAGCCATAGAAAGTAAGCAAATCTCTAACTTCCATCTCAACGAGCTCTAACAACTCTTCATCGTCTACAAGGTCAACTTTGTTCATAAAAACAACGAGCTTCGGAACACCTACCTGACGTGCAAGCAAAATGTGCTCACGTGTTTGAGGCATTGGACCGTCTGTTGCAGCAACAACGATAATAGCACCGTCCATCTGGGCAGCACCAGTTACCATGTTCTTTACGTAGTCAGCGTGACCTGGACAGTCAACGTGCGCATAGTGACGAGCAACAGTTTGGTACTCAACGTGAGCTGTATTGATTGTAATACCTCTCTCTTTTTCTTCAGGAGCAGCATCAATTGCATCAAATGAAGTAAATTTTGCAAGACCTTTGTCTGCTAAACATAGAGTTATAGCAGCAGTCAAAGTAGTCTTACCATGGTCTACGTGACCGATAGTACCAATGTTTACGTGTGGCTTGGTCCTTTCAAATTTTTCTTTAGCCATATTAAATGTTTATTAAAGGTGTTATGTAAAATTATTTTCGAGCCAATGACGAGGATTG
>JAGXRB010000152.1 GCA_018336075.1 Bacteroidota bacterium | reverse complement strand
AACGTGGACATACAATAATTGACCCCACAAGCGGAGAACTTGCAAGCGGACTTTGTGGAGAAGGCCGTATGGAAGAGCCTTCTGAATTATTCAAAAAAATTGATCTCTATTTTAAAGAGAAGCAAACATTTGCTGGAAAAAAAATCCTGATTTCGGCCGGCCCAACGCATGAGGCCATTGATCCTGTCAGATTTATTGGAAACCATAGCTCCGGACTGATGGGAGTTGAAATAGCAACTGTATTTGCAGAAAAGGGGGCAGAAGTTTTTTTAGTGCTGGGGCCAACAAGTTTATCTGTGAATCACCCGGAAATACATGTTTATCCTGTAACAACAGCTGAAGAAATGTATGAGCAATGCACCCTGCTTTTTAAACATTGTGATATAGCTGTAATGAGCGCAGCAGTAGCTGATTACAAGGTGAAAGAAACATTTGGAAATAAAATTAAAAAGCAAAAAGAGGCGTTTGCACTCGACCTTGTCCCCACAAAGGATATTCTTCTGGCGCTTGGAAACGCAAAACAAAAAAGCCAGTTGCTGATAGGTTTTGCTTTGGAAACTGAAAATCCTGTGTCAAATGCATTGAAAAAACTCCGTGCTAAAAACCTTGACCTGATAATACTTAACTCACTCAATGACCCGGGAGCAGGGTTCAAACACGCAACAAACAAGGTTACAATCATCGACCGTCAGGAAAACATCGTTGAATTTCCGCTGAAAACGAAAAAAGGGGTCGCTTCAGACATCAGTCTTGCCATTGAGAAGCTTTTGGCTGTCTGAAACAATATGAAGCTACTTTTTAAGTTTATTATCCAGTAGGTAAAAAACATATTCAAATGTTGAAAAAAAAAGGAATTGTTTTGATAATAATGCTTCTGATGATTGTCCGGCATGGCTCATCACAGGAATTTTTATGTAATATCAGCGTCAATGCACAAACGATTGAAGGGACAGACCGAAGGGTATTTGAGTCATTACAATCGGCACTTTATGAGTTCATGAACAATAGAAAATGGACCAATGTGAACATTAAAAACCTTGAACGCATTGAGTGTACGATGATGATAACCGTTCGTGAGCGCGTTTCTTCCGATGAATATAAAGGTACTTTGAATGTTGTACTTCAAAGACCAATCTATAAAACCTCCTACAATTCTGTACAGTTAAACTTTATTGACGAAAACTTTCAGTTTCGCTACCTCGAGTCGCAAACACTTGATTTCAACGAAAACAGTTTCTCTTCTAACCTGACTTCAACACTTGCTTTTTACGCTTATATTCTTCTGGGACTTGATTTCGACAGTTATTCACTTTTTGGTGGAGATGCATTTTATCAGGCAGCTGAAGCCATTGTAAACAGTGCTCAAAATGCAAACGAGCGCGGATGGAAAGCTTTTGATGGCAACCGCAACCGCTATTGGATGGTAGAAAACCTGCGAAATCCTTCCTACAGGATGCTACGCCAATTCAATTACGAATTTCATCGTCTTGGACTCGATATGATGGCTGACAACCCCGATGAAGGACGTGCATCCATTGCCCAGGCTATCAATTACCTTGAGCAAGCCAATCGGGCAAGATCCAATTTATTTCTGCTTCAGTTAACGCTTGATGCCAAGCGCGATGAAATCATAAACGTTTTTTCAAAAGGAAGCCCTCAGGAAAAAACAAGAGTTGTCAACATTTTACGTGAAGTTGACCCTGCCAATGCCTCGAAGTACGAAAAAATTCTGGCCAATTAATCTTCATTTGTTAATAATCTGATAGATTGCGTACTTTTGCGCAAAAGCAATCATTTTTTATGTTGCGCAAACTCAGAATATCAAATTACGCCTTGATTGAACACCTGGAAATTGATCTCAAACCAGGTTTTACAGCTATTACGGGTGAAACAGGTGCAGGAAAATCAATCCTGCTTGGCGCGCTTAGTCTTGTGCTTGGAAGCAGAGCCGACACAAATATTCTGCACGATAAAAACAACAAATGTTTTGTTGAAGCCACTTTCGATATTTCAAAGCTTGACCTGAAAGCAAAGTTTGCAGAAAATGATCTTGAATATGAGCACGAAACAATATTCCGGCGTGAGATAAGTATTTCAGGAAAATCAAGGGCATTCATCAATGATACACCTGTGAATGTAATTCAGATGAAAGAACTTGGAGAAATGCTTGTCGACATTCACTCACAGCACGATTCACTGCATCTTTCAGACTCAGCATTTCAATTAAATATCCTGGACGGACTGGCCCAAAACGAAAATATTTTAGCTGATTACGCTGAGTTGTATCGTAAGTTTCAACAGTGTAAAGCAGAACTTAATGAATTAAAAAGGAGTGCAACCGATTCCAAAGCAAATTTTGAACTCCTGAGTTTTCAATTAAGTGAACTTGATAAAGCAGGTATACAAGCTGAGGAAACTGAACTACTTGAGCAACGATTGAGTTCACTTAACCATGCAGAAGAAATCAAATCGGCACTTTTTACTGTTGCTGAGCAGCTAAACAGATCCGAAATAAATGCAATCAGGCAAATTAAAGACAGTCATTTAGCACTTACGAAAATTCAAAAGTATTTTCCTGAAGCCAAATCGTTGGCTGAGCGCCTTTTTAACCAGATGATCGAAATAAAGGATATCGCTTTTGAAGCTGAGAACGTGGAGCAAAAAGTTCAATACGATCCAATTGAGTTGGAAAAAATAAACAATCGCCTCTCCTTTCTCCGCCAACTGATGTTAAAGCATCATTGTGCCAATATCAATGAACTTATCAAAGTGAGGGAGCAGCTTCAAGCGAGAATCAATTCGATAGAAAACAAAGATTTTAGTATTGAAAACCTCATCAAAACGCTTTCTCAGCTTGAAGTCAAACTATTAGAAAAAGCTAAGCAATTAAGCGTTTCAAGAAAAAAGATGATCCCAGAAATGGAGCGATCAGTGAGCCTGCTATTAACACAATTAGGTATGCCAAATGCCCGTTTTGTGGCCCAAACAGAAGCATTGCAAACTTTCAGTCCGACAGGTTCAGATAGTTTGAAATTTTTATTTACTGCCAACAAAGGTACTTCTGTTGAAGATATTGCTAAAGTTGCCTCCGGAGGTGAACTATCAAGATTAATGCTTGCGATAAAAAGCCTGACCTCAGGAAGAAAGATGATTCCAACAATAATCTTTGATGAAATCGACACAGGTGTTTCTGGTGAAATTGCAGCTAAAGTTGGTAGAATCATGCATTCGATGGCACATACAACACAACTTATTGCCATAACACATTTGCCACAAATTGCAGGAAAAGCGAACCACCACCTGCATGTATTTAAACGCGATGATGACAAAAGGACCAAGACAATGCTCATTCAACTAAATGAAAGTCAACGTATTGATGAGATTGCAAGGATGCTCAGTGACGACAAAATTACTCCTGCTTCAAGAAATGCTGCAAAAGAACTTATTTCAGGATTCTGATACTATTTTACCGGTATATTCTTTCGGAATTTAACCCACAAACAATTTAACTCATTAACAATCAATATCTTGAAAAATTATCATTGTTTTTGAGTTTTTGTATCTTTGCCCACTCAAATCAAAATTAAAGAAACATAAAAAAATATCTCATGGCCTACAATCTTTTAAAAGGAAAAAAAGGAATCATTTTTGGCGCTCTCGACAATAAATCTATCGCATGGAAAGTGGCTGAAAGAGCGCATGACGAAGGAGCTGTTTTCACCTTGAGCAATACTCCAACTGCCCTTCGCTTTGGCGAATTGGATGAATTGGCTGCAAAATGTAATTCGGAGATTATTGCTGCCGATGCTACTTCGGTAAAGGATTTAACCCATGTTTTTGAAAAAAGTCAGGAAATTCTTGGTGGAAAAATTGATTTTGTACTTCACTCAATAGGGATGTCACTTAATGTGCGCAAAAAAAGAGTGTACAACGAGTTGAACTATGAGTACTTAAATAAAACCCTTGACATTTCGGCTATTTCATTTCACAAGATGCTTCAGATTGCATTCAAAATGGACGCAATTAATGAATGGGGTTCAGTAGTTGCACTTTCTTATGTAGCTGCTCAACGCACACTCTACGGATACAACGATATGGCCGATGCCAAAGCCTTGCTTGAATCTATTGCGCGTAGTTTTGGATACATTTATGGAAGAGAGAAAAAAATCAGAGTAAACACAATCTCCCAGTCACCTACTGTAACAACTGCAGGAAGTGGTGTAAAGGGCTTCGATGGCTTGATGGATTTCACAGAGCGCATGTCGCCTCTGGGCAATGCCACAGCAGATGAATGCGCTGATTATTGTGTAACATTGTTTTCAGATCTAACCAAAAAGGTGACCATGCAAAATCTTTTCCATGATGGAGGTTTCTCTAACATGGGTATGAGCTTGAAAGCGATGACCATGTATAATAAAAGCTTTAATTGCGATTGTGATCCTGAAGAAGATCTGGCAGAATTAGATTAATAAATTGCAGATCACTTTAACCTGCTTGCTCTTTAAATTAAGGAAACGGCAAAATGTTTGCTTTTTCTCATTATCTGCGATTCTTTTTGTTGTTTAATAAACCCCAAAAACAACAAATTGGATTGCACTTGAAAATGAGAGCAGATTCTTGATCTCTTCACTAAAGAACCTGCAAAAAGGTTTTTCTTGACCATTAAGGAAAACCTTTTTTGTTTAACGTAACCTTCAGAAAACTTTCATGTCTGTTATCCTGCAGCTTTGAGAGATTTTTCGTTAATTTTTATGAATATTTTAGCTTTTCAATAGTCATTTATCCAAAAAATTACCTTATTTCAAAACAAATCCCCCTACCAATTACGTAATTTTGCATGATGAAAAAAACAAATACTTTACATTTAATATTAGCTGTAATTGTTGGTCTTTCTATAGGAATCATCATTATCAGCTCCATTGAATCTTTTGCTCCAAAACTATTTGAAAACTCTGAAAGCTATATCCTAAGTGCCGATTCTGATGACACAAGCTTAGCATTTAGGCATTTAACAACACCTCTATTGATGTTCGTTCTTTTGGCTTACGGTTTGGGAGCGTTTTTTGGAGGTTTTGTCTCCTCAATTATTGAAAACGGAATTTTAAGCGCACTAATAACCGGCTTGCTTTTAATGGCAGGAGGCATTATAAATCTTGCACTAATGCAACATCCATTGTGGTTTACTATTACGAGTCTCCTGATCTATGTTCCATTAGCAATTGCAGGCGGAAAGTCTGGAAGATTTTTTAGATTGAAAATAAAACCTAATCAAACAAATCAATGAAAAAAATTACTATTCTGGCAATAATCATTGCCATATTTTCGGTTACTCAAATCTATGCACAACAAATGGAACGACTAAAACCGGTCATTTCGGAAACTCTCATCCTTCAGGTGGTTGAAGATCTCAAGAAAAATGCAGATGTCGACCAGCACGACAGAATTGAAAAAGGTGTACAGCAAGTTGCTTCTTTCTGGCAACCTGTTGACGGAGACGAGCAGGTTTTTGCAGAACTATGCCGTCAGTACTCCGTCAAAAATACTTCAGAAAGAAAAGCAGTTTTTGACAGGTTGGAAACCAATCTCGAATTACTTTTCGGTAGTTTTAACAAAATGAATGTTGGTTTAAAAATTCCGCTTCATGTTGATGAAGGTGAAATTCTTGCCATTGACCGTATCTTCGGAGGATATAGCCCTGGAGCGCACGTCAGCGATGATTTCTTTGCCAATAAACTGGCATTTATAACAATTCTCAATTTCCCTTTTTATTCATTGAGTGAAAAAACTACGATGGGCGAAAAATGGACGCGTCTTGAGTGGGCATATGTACGTTTAGGCGATGTTTTCAAATCGCGTGTTCCGGCAAATCTGCTGCAAAATTACTCACAGATTGTGACCGATGCAGATGGTTATATTTCGGATTATAATATTTACATGGGAAAACTCATTGATAAAAAAGGGAAATCTGTTTTTCCTGAAGACATGAAACTTATTTCACATTGGGGATTGCGAGATGAGATCAAAGCAAACTATGCATCAAAATCAGGTTTTGCAAAGCAGGCAATAATTTATGAAGTGATGCAACATATTGTGAGGCAAGATATTCCGAAAAATGTCATCAATAACCCAAACTTAGAATGGAATCCTTTTACGAATGTGGTTTATGAAGCCGGAAAACCGATCGAAACAGAAAAAGAACCAAATACCCGCTTTAAGTATCTTTTAAGTCTTTTTAATGCCACACAGGCAATAGACGCCTATTCCCCACATTTTCCTGATTATATCAAAAGGAAATTTGAAGATGAAATGGAAATCCCGGTCGAGGATGTGGAAAAGATTTTTATCGAACTTGTTTCGAGTCCGGAACTCAAAGAAATTGGGAAGATTATTGAGAAAAGACTTGGAAGAAAATTGCAACCCTGGGACATTTGGTACGATGGTTTTAAAACGCGATCAACCCTTGACATCAGTAAACTCGATAAAATCCTTAAAGAAAAGTATCCCGATAAAACTGCTTTTGAACAAGATTTACCCAATATACTCATAAAGCTTGGCTTCAATGCCGACTCTGCTGTGAGCATTGCTTCAAAAATCATTGTTGATCCTTCACGTGGTGCAGGTCATGCCTGGGGTGCTGCAATGAAATCAGATAAAGCGCGTTTGCGCACCCGCATTGGCGCTGACGGAATGGACTACAAAGGCTACAACATTGCTATTCATGAATTTGGTCACAATGTTGAACAAACCATTACCCTTCAAAATGTTGATTATTACATGATGAACGGAGTTCCAAACACATCGTTCACAGAAGCACTTGCATTTGTTTTTCAGGCAAGAGACCTTGAATTGCTAGGTATGGAGCAAGAAAATGAAATGAGTAAACATCTGGCAGCACTGGATAATTTATGGTCTAATTATGAAATTATGGGAGTCTCTTTGGTCGACATCAATGTCTGGAGATGGCTATATTCCAATCCGACAGCAACAGCAGAAGAACTGAAAGACGCAGTCAATAAAATTGCAGTTGAAACCTGGAATCTTTATTTTGCGCCCGTTTTTGGCATAAAGGACTCTCCCATTCTTGCAATTTATTCACACATGATAGATTATCCGCTCTATTTATCAGCCTATCCTATAGGTCAGTTGATTGAATTTCAATTTGGCAATCATATCAAGGACAAGGATTTTGCAGATGAAATATACCGCGCATTTACACAAGGAAGGGTCATTCCACAATTATGGATGAAAGGTGCTGTTGGAACAGAAATATCCCCAACTCCATCAATTGAAGCTGCTGCTGAGGCTATTAAAGTTTTAAAATAATTTCTGCTTTAAAAAAAGCTCGGATGAAAAATCATTCGAGCTTTTTTTATGCTTCGTAATTTGTATCAAAACACTTATTCAATGACTATTTTTTTAATTATAGTTGAAGATGAAGTTTTTATTTTAAGGAAATAGATTCCTGATTCAAAATCACTTAAATCAATTTTACTTATCTTGTCATTCATGATATAAGTCTTCAGCTCTTTTCCTGCACTTTGAACAAGTGTCACATTCTGTATGTTTTCATTACCAAAATCAATGTTTAAAATATCCTTTGTTGGATTTGGATAAACTTTAATTTTATTAAAGGTTGTCAAATCCAATCCTTCTATGATATCAAACACAAAACTCCATATCGGTTGATTGATAGCTTCAGGACCACCGGTTTCATTCACAGTTGGAACAATTTTCCAATAATTGGTTGCTCCATCTAGAAGATTAAATAAGTAAATATCAGTAACTTCATATAAATAATTGGTAGTATTCTGGTTGAAAGGAACAATGGCTACCGGAATCGAAAATGCAGTGGATGTAGTATCCTCTCCGAGATAAACATTGAAAGCTGTTGGCAAAGCGAAATCAGGATTTGGCACAAATTCCCAACCTAATATTATATCCCCACCAGTTTCAAAAAAAGTCAGGATACCTCCATCCTCAGGATCAGGATTTACAGCTGTATTAGGATATGGAATTGCCGTTGTGGTAAAACTCCACACAACAACTCCTTCAGCATCAGGCCCACTATTTTGATTCACTGTAGGTACAACCTTCCAGTAATAGGTTGTTGCATATTGTAAGGTGACCGAGGTCAAAGAAGCAGCATAATCAAGTTGACCTGCAGTAAATGGAACCCAAGTCAGAAAATCATCTTCTGTTAAAACCTCATTGGATCCGATATACACCTTAAACCCTGCAGGCAAGGTATGGTTTGGATTGGAAACAAATGTCCAGCCCAACTGTGCGTTTTCTATTGACAAAACTCCGCCATTTGCCGGAACCGGATTGGTCGCATTATTTGGATACGGAATTAATTCTGTTGTAAAAGACCAAACCACTACACCCTGAGCGTCTGGGCCAGCATTTTGATCAACTGTTGGGACTACCTTCCAAAAATAGGTGGTTGCATATTGAAGGGTAAATGCAGTTAAAGAAGCAGCATAATCAAGCTGACCACTCGTAAATGGAACCCAGGAAAGAAAATCTGCTTGTGTAAGATTTTCATTTGTACCGATATACACTTTAAACCCAGCCGGACTGGCATAATTTATCAAATCAATGTGTTGCCAGGCCAACTGAGTAAGTTCAATACTTACTAGCTCAGTGCCTGCTGGATTAGGATTGCCTGATACATTGGGAAAAGGAAAAACAAGCATTTCTGTGCTAAATTGCCAAACAGGCACTTCAGAAGGCTCAGCTCCACCAACAACATCGGCAGTTGGAACAACTTTCCAGAAGTAATTTGTTTCATAGTCTAATTCAAAGATTAATGCAGCATATTCTTCAACTCCACTAATCCATTCGACGGTAGCATGAGGTTCAACTCCTGTAAAATCAGGATTGTCATTAACATAGACGGTGAAAGAGGCAGGATTAACAAACTCAGGATTAGGGATATAACTCCATATTAAAACACCAAGATCAACCTCAACATTCTCTTCACCATCAGCAGGGTTCGGATTTGATCCAAATCCTGGAAAAGCATTGGCTATTTCATCTGCTCCGATATCGGGATTTGAAACATCTCTGGGAGAGCCATCAAAATCAAAATTAACAGTGAAAGGGCTTGTTACAGGAAGGGCATTGCCACGTGCAACAGTTTCTGAAAGCGGATTTATATGAAGATCAGTATTGCTCATAAATGGAACATCTTCACTGTAAGAATTCTGATCAAAAGTTACAGCTCTTGCTTTGTAAGCATCCAAAGTCTGGTCAACAGCGGGAGCTGTTGAATTATGTCCATAAAAAATCACATTATTTGGAGAGGGATCTCCGGCAAAATAAATATTGTTATCGCTACCACCTACAATGTTTGTAAGCGCTGGTGTCCGCTTGTAAAAAGCTGCACCTACACCAGTTGCACCCTCAGGGAAAGTTGTTTTATTCACAAAAATATTATTCCGCATCTGAACAGGATCGCCGTTATTGTAGACGATAAAAGCAGCAGATTGATGAGAAAGGTTTGTCGCTTCAAATTCAAGAAAAACTGAATTGTAAAAAACATAAGCCTCGCTGTAAGTGCGCACATTTATTCCTCTGGAGGCAGCATTACCACTTATTGCAGATGCAGGAGCAGCTATGTCTGAAATCATATTGTTGTAGATGTTTGCTATTATATCCGTACCCAGAACAACGATTCCATCTGCTGTATTTCCTCCGCCACCAGTTGATTTAATGTTTTTTACAGTGTTATTATTTATAAAATAGGTAGCCTTTCGGGCACTGAAGTAAAGTCCGTAAACACTGGTGAAAGAACTCGAAGCGTTATTAATTGTGTTGTTCTGAAAGTAAAAATCATTTGACAATGGCTCAGATGGGTTTCCACTTAATGTTGAGACTCCGGCAGGAGCCGTTGTTCCAGTTCCGATTCTGGTTAAGTTCTCAATGGTTGTGTTCCTAAGACTAAAACCATTCTGGTCATCAATAAGCACGCCTGCCATTACAATATCTGAAATGAGGCTCACACCACCATTTTCTGTACCAACTTCATTTCCAACACACATTAATTGTGTATTGCTGTTCAAACCATCAAAACTATAACCAATTGTAACATTCTGAATAACATTGTTAAAGAATTTATTGTAATGATTGTTACCTTCAAAAGAAGTGGCTACATTCGTTGGCAAAACTTTGACACCTTCGGTCTGAAAAGGATTTAATTTATTCAAAGTTATGTTAACATTCTTAATTGTATTGTAATGCGCACCATTTGTGGCAGTTAGATTAGTTATCAAGATTCCGTATTCAATATTATCTTCCGGATTTCTGATATCAAGACCATCGATAGTAAAATAGTCGCTGCCTCTGAGTGTAATTCCGGCATCAATTGCTGCAGCTGTGCCAGAAAAATTTATCACAGGCTTAAGACCCTGACCATTCCATGTTATAAGAACAGTTGAATTTTGAGTTCCTGAAGCAGTGAAAGTAATGGGTGATTCATTAAAAACTGCATCTCCGGCAATAATGAATGTAACACCTCCTATAGCTACTCCATGCAAATTCAGGGAATCAGAAACACTTTGAAATCCAGGATATGATGTTGAAGGAACAAAGCGTTCGCCACCTATTTGTGCTTTTAAAACAAATGGCAGCAAAAATAAAATAGTAAGTAATTTTCTCATGAGGTCATATTTTTTTATACCCCAAAAGTACAGATAATTGAAACTTCCGTATGAGAAAGTGCTTTAAACGATTGAAAAAAAATATTAAAAAATGAAACTATTGCACTAAAGTCAGCCTCATTTCCTAAAATACCGGTCTATAGAATATTTACCTGACCCCAGTATCAAAAGCATAATGTATCCAAGCAAATACAACAAGGCCATCTCTTTTCTTGCAAACGGATCATCTGCATGAACAATAAATGCAGCAACCATCATTGTAATAATTAATGGAATACTTGCTGCTCTTGTGCCAAGACCAAGAATGATGAAAACAGAACATACAACTTCTGAAAACACTGCCAGCAAAAGTGACGGAATTACTCCTATCCCTAGTGGATCGGCAAACTTGATGCTTTCTTCAGAAAAAAACCTCATTAACTTTGGCCAACCATGTGTCAACATAAATACAGAGATTAAAACTCTGGAAACTAATAACCAAATATGCAATAAATTTTGGCTGTACTTTATCGAAAATATCCAACTCATTATTTGAAATTTATTCGTTAAGAAAAATCTAACTTTTAACAAACAAAACAAAGATTGTGTTCAATTTGCTTTTGCTTTTAAAAATTATTCTATTTTAGCACAAAATCAATCAAACACTAAACTATGGTACCTAAAATCTCAACCCTTGGAGGATATATATTCGAATATCAAAAAAGCGTAACGAATCCAACTGGATTCTGGTCGAATATTGCTGAAAGTTTTTATTGGCGTAAAAAATGGGATCATGTACTGGATTGGGATTTCAGGAGTGGTTATACGAATTGGTTTCATGGCGCAAAACTAAATCTGACAGAAAATATTTTTGAAAGACACTTGTTTTTCCGCGGAAATCAGCCTGCCATAATCTGGGAACCCAACGATCCTTCTGAAACCCATCGAACTTTAACCTATAGCGAACTCTTCACTGAAGTACAGCGTTTTTCAAATGTATTGAAAGGTTTGGGCATAAAAAAAGGTGACAGAGTTGCCATTTATCTCCCAATGGTTCCTGAACTTGTAATAGCGCTTTTGGCTTGTGCAAGAATAGGCGCTGTTCATTCAGTTATTTTTGCCGGATTTTCTGCTCAGTCACTCGGTGAGCGGCTTCAGGATGCCGGAGCCAAATTGCTTATTACTTCTGACGGTGGTTTCAGAGGTTCGAAAACCATCCCTATCAAACAGATTGCTGATGATGCCATGAATATGTGTAAGTGTGTGTCTACAGCTATTGTATTAAAACGCACAGGAGAATCCATACCAATGGTTGATGGACGTGATCATTGGTATCATGATTTGATGAAAGATGCCGGTGATACCTGCGAAGCTGAAGAAATGGATTCAGAAGATCCACTTTTCATATTGTATACAAGCGGATCAACAGGTAAGCCAAAAGGACTTGTCCATACAACGGGCGGCTATATGGTATATACGGCATATACCTTCAAAAATGTTTTTCAATATGGCGATGGTGATGTCTATTTCTGTTCTGCTGATATTGGTTGGATTACTGGTCATAGTTATTTGGTTTATGGTCCTCTATTAAGTGGTGCTACTTCTCTGATGTTTGAAGGAGTGCCTACCTGGCCCGATGCAGGAAGATTCTGGGATATTATCGACAAGCACAAGGTGAATCAGTTTTATACTGCCCCAACCGCAATCCGTTCGTTAATGGCATTGGGAATGGATTGGCTTCAAAACAAAAGTCTTGCTACATTAAAAGTACTTGGAACAGTGGGCGAACCGATCAACGAAGCTGCCTGGCACTGGTACCATGACCATATCGGAAAAAATCGCTGTCCGATTGTTGACACCTGGTGGCAAACCGAAACTGGTGGCATCATGATCAGTCCAATGGCAGGCATTACACCCACAAAACCATCCTATGCAACAATGCCTCTGATGGGAATCCAACCCATGATTGTTGATCAAAACGGAAAGCAGCTCATGGGTAACAGTGTGGAAGGAAATCTATGTATCGGTTATCCATGGCCTGGAATGGCACGCACGATCTGGGGTGATCATGAGCGTTTTGTAAACACCTATTTCACTACATATCCAGGCCTGTATTTTACTGGTGATGGAGTAAAGCGCGATGAGGATGGATACTATCGGATTCTGGGCAGGGTTGACGATGTTATCAATGTTTCAGGTCATAGGCTTGGCACAGCTGAAATTGAGAATGCCATCAATGAACATCCGCTTGTTGATGAATCTGCTGTTGTTGGATTTTCACACCCAATTAAAGGACAGGGAATTTATGCGTATGTTGTGTGTACGCATTTCAGCACAGGTGGTGAAGAAGGTATTCGAAACTCAATAATGATGGCCGTTTCAACAATGATTGGGCCTTTTGCAAAACCTGACAAGATTCAAATCGTTACGGGTCTACCCAAAACCCGTTCTGGCAAAATCATGCGGCGTATTCTGTTAAAAATTGCTGAAGGAAAAACAAGCGAGTTTGGGGATATTACAACACTTCTCGACCCTGAAATTGTAAATGACATCGTAAAAGGTGCAAAAGAAGTCTGAATTCCAGTGCAAAAAAAATCCCGGAAAACCCGGGATTTTTTTATATCAGAAATAAAACGCAGACAATAAATTATCTAAATAAAAAGCTTACCCGAAGTGAGATTCTGTTATAGTTGGTAAAAACACGCCTCTTAACCTCAGTCGACTCAGACAGATGCCAATAATATGTAGGTGAATCATAAGACAACTGTTGGTAATGATAGCCAACACTCAAAATAAAAGCATCTGCATTGCCTAATGGCAGCATAATACCTACTTCAGGAGCAAACAATGCACCTCCATAGGTTTTATTCCCGCTTCTCCCCCAATTGTCCTCCATATGGCTTTGCAGTGGCACTGATCCTCCAACCTTTACAGATACAAATGGTGTAAGTATGTCAGATCTAAATAAATACTTTGCCTCAAGAAAAACCGGCATTACTCCAAAATCGTAATGCTCATAACCAACGCCTATGCCAGCAAAAATATGCTGATTAAACTGATAGCCGTTTACCATTGTAAGGGAAGGTACCGGGACATATCCGTCCCGGCCTTCGCCAAACAATAGGGCTAGTGAGCTAAGGTTAAAAAATCCCTTGGTTTTTTGAAGGGAAGGAATACGGCTCTTTCGAGACCATATGCTATCAATATCCTGGGCTTTGATTAAGTTGATTCCACAATCATTTTCGATCAAAATACCTTTTATACTATCTTCCGAAACTATTTTTCCATAAACGACATCACCACTTTTTAAGAAAACAGTAATATCTTTTTGTCTTTGGGAATAAAGATTAACAGGAATAAAAAAAACAACCGCCAAAATGACTAAAAAAGTCATGCGGCTGTATTCTCGTATCCATTCAGAGAAACAAGTTACAGATTTTTCAGAAAATCTTTCCGAAATCTCTACCATAATGACCTCAGACTAAGTGACCAAAGTTTACTAAACTGTTTAGTCCAGCTATTCTGTCTTCCAAATCTATTATTCCAGGCCTGTGGCTGGTTTCCACCTGGTAATTTGAATGCTGAAAGTGGCCAGCTTGCTCTTTCAGCTGTTCCTTCCGTTTTCCTCCGGTCAAATCCGAATAATTTCAATAGTTGTTTCATAGTGTTAGGGTGTTAAAGCTGCTGCCATATCCCCACGGCAGCAGCTATTGAACATGATATTACAGATGAACAAAAGTTCTTAATTTCATTTTTTAAGGTTTTATAACTAACATTTGGCTCAACAAAATCAAATTTGTCGGATCCGAGTAATCATATTGGAAAAGGCCATCTTCGCCAATTAACATTAACACTCCATTGAATGGAATGACATCATAAGTTTTGATATTTGCAAAATGCGCCAGCTGATTCATATGAATCTGTAGCGGATCAGTGGCATCATATACCTTTAGCCCTGCATCACCATCGCAAATGAACAGTATGTTATTATCAATGCCAAGCCCATGTGGGTTAAACATTGGATATGACTTAATCAGAAATGGGTTTTCTAAAGAAGAAATATCAATAACATCCAGCTGATTTACAAATCCATTGCACGCATTTCCTGATCTAAGGGTAACATAGGCAATATTTCCTTCAACAACAACCGGATCACAAGAATTAATATGTTCAAAAACTGAGATATAATTAGGTGCAGAAGGATTTGACAAACCATAAACAAGCATACCAGTTGTGGTACCAAGAAATAGCCTGCCTTCAAACGGGAAAATTGTTTCTACTACTCTTCCCAGCTGTACTTCCCCTGATTTCGTAATTCCATTTGAACCAGAGATATTAAATACTTTCAATGCATTGTTATGCACAGCATACATATAATCCGAAATAATTGTAAATCTGGCCATTGAGCCAGCAATACCAGTAGAACCGCCAATTATACTCACATCTCCTGATCCAAGCTGCGGTGCTCCGATTGCATCAAAATTAAATTTTTCACCTCTGTATCCTGTACCTTTTTCAACCAACTCAGTAATCTCTTTCTTCTCCCAACCAACGACAACACCTTTACTAAAGTCTAAACCGTAAACCGGAAGGCTGATATCAACAGGTGGCAAAACATTTGGAAACGCATCGTTAAGTCTGCTTATTTCAACAGGGTTTTGAGGATCGCTGATATCTATTGCAACAAGATCGATAAAGCTATCGGCATAAAGAGTATTGCCACGAATAGAAATGTCAACATTTCCGGGTATCTCGATAAACGTTAGAATGACTGGTGATGCAGGATTTGTGTTATCAATTACATGTACACCTTCCTGATTTTCATTAATAAACAAATAATTGTCTTTGAAATAAATTTTTCCGGGTTGCTCTAATTGCTTAGGTGGTGTTTTTTTTACAGAAGTTCTGAACTCTGTAAATTCCATGTAAACAGGAATATTGGCCGTGTAGGTCAACTCTTCATAAATTTTATCGCGGCAGCCATTAAAAGTAAGTGCTGCCAAAGAAAGGATTGCGATAAAGTTGAAAAATTTAATTTTGGTTTTCATGCTAAACTTCAGTTACGTTCCCAAGATGCAATGCATCTGGCAAACGTTGCATGACAGCTTAGATTTTCACACGTAAACCAGCGTGAAATACCGGCCAAATTGTTTTGGCTGTGCGGATGTTGAAAGGTTGTGTTCTGTTAAGATAAAAAACCTGTATACCAGACTCACCATAAAGGCTTATTCTTCGGTAAAGATTCAGGTCAATTCCGGCAGCACTTAAGGTTGAAAGCTGCATTCCAGAGATAGTTGTAAAATCTTTTTCGGTAGCTACCCTGCTTCCTTCTTCATATCTGAAAGTGCGGTTTACGGCCTGAACACCTTTCTCAAAGATGAGTGATTGCAGCAGATAAACACTGAATGATTTTCTGCTGATGAAATCGTACTTCGCTCCTATTGGTATACCAATATAGTATAGAGCTTGTTCAAACTCAGTATACTGACTATTCATTTCCACAGTTTTGCTGATCGTACTTAGTTCAGTATAAATAACACCACTTTCCATTGCAAAACGTTTACTGAAGTTATAGCTCACTTTGAATCCAATAGACAATGGAGGTCTTACATCTGTTTTCTCAATTTCTTCATAATATGAAGTTCGATAAGCCACATCAGACTGAAATGGGTCGGGGCCATATTTTGATTTGTTTGCCGCAATTGAGAAATCAGTCCCGGCTACAACACTGCCGGGAACGCTATTAAATGCAAGGCCAAAGGATAAGCCTTTATTTGACTCTTTTTCTTTCTGAAACTGATCATTAAAATCTGCAAGTTGTTTTGCCAATTGCTCGTCTAATAGTTTTTTTGCGAGTGATACTCTATCAACATCGTTTTGTTGCGCTTCTGCTTCTTCTGTTTCCTCCCCAGATAATGCCAAACTTTCATCTTTTTCAATAACAATTGCCAAATTCTCCTCATTTATCGCCACTTCTGATGATTTTGAAGCAATTTCGCCAGTGACTAATCCTGTTGGTTTTATTGCTTGGCTTTGAGTTTTATTTAGTGCGGTGAGCTTTTGTGTATCTTCTTTTTGTTCAGAAAGGGATGTTTTTGGGTATGATAGGTTATCGGTTAATTCTCTTTCTGATGTCAAATTTTCGCCTTCCAATGCTTCGTCAATAGCAACTAATTCATTGGTAATCAATTCATATTCTTTTGAGGACTCGTCAAAAAACAAATAAGGAATGCTTATTAGAAAAAGCAAAATAGCTGCGGCAGAAGCAACTCTATAGATAAAGAAACGTTTTTTACGTCTTCTGCTGGCAACAATACCCGCCCAAACACTTTCGGGGGGATTGATGGTCAGGTTTTCAAGTTTTTCCCTGAACAATTCTTTTAAATCATCTCTCTCTTTTGTCATATCTACGCTCTCTTTTCTAAACGCTGTCGCAACCACTGTCTCGCTCTGGCGTACTGTGATTTCGATGTTCCTTCACTGATATCTAATAGTTTACCAATTTCTTGATGTGTGTATCCCTCAATTGCATAGAGATTAAAAACTGTTCTGAAGCCTGTAGGTAGCGACTGGATGAGCTGCAACAATTCGGTTGCATTAATTTGATCTTGTAACTCAGTTGTCTCATAATCACCTGGATTAATTTTATCTATCTCTACTGACTTTTTAAAAACGTCTACCTTTCTTATTTTCTCAAGTGCAGTATTTACCACAACTTTTCTTACCCAACCTTCAAGCGAACCTTCAAATCTAAAGCGATCAAGATGGGCAAAAACGCGGATAAAAGCTTCCTGCAGATAATCCTGAGCCGTGTCATGATCGTTGGCATACCTTAGGCAAACCCCGAACATCTTCGGCGCAAAAGCATCATAAAGGCGCTTTTGTGCTTTAAAATCACCTTTAATGCAATCTTTTAAAAGTTGCTTTTCGTCCATCAAATTTTAAAAGCACTGCTCAACTCTGCGCAAGTTTTAGACGCAAAGATACAGTTGAAAGTTGCATAACAAAAAAATTCTTCTTTCAAATCGTTTCTCATAAATTTTGATGAGGTTGCTGAATACAAAGATCGATTTTTCAGTAAACCAAAAAAAATAATTTTCTTAATAAGATTTAATACTTTCAGAATATTTGGTTTAAAGACTTATAAGTAAAACAACTTTTCTCAAATTTTTATTTTGAGAGAATGGGAAAATCAAACATATTTGATGCCAAAATATTGTTATAGATACACAATCAAAAAAAAATGGGAGCTCATCGCTCCCATCCATTTTTTCCATTACTATTAAGCCTTTGGTCCGGCCGCTAGCAGTCGCTTTCCTTCTTCAGTATCAGTATATTTTTCAAAATTTTCGATAAACTTTTGCGCTAAATCGTTGGCTCTTTTATCAAATTCTGCTGGATCAGCATAAGTATTTTTAGTGAAAAGGATATTAGAATCAATTCCATTCAATTCTGTGGGCACTTCCAATTTAAATCTTGGGGTGATGCGCGTTGGAGCATTCTCAATGCTTTCATCCAGTATTGCATCGATGATTGCCCGTGTATCCTTTATTGAAATTCGTTTTCCGGTTCCATTCCATCCTGTATTAACCAGATATGCTTTTGCCCCAACAGCTTCCATTCTTTTCACAAGTTCAACTGCATACTGGGTAGGATGTAAAGCGAGAAATGCGTTGCCAAAGCAAGCCGAAAAAGTAGGTTGTGGAGAAGTAACGCCTCTTTCTGTTCCTGCAAGCTTGGCTGTGAAACCTGAAAGGAAATGGTATTTGGTTTGTTCACTATCCAGTTTAGCTACCGGAGGCAAAACGCCAAAGGCATCTGCAGTTAAGAAAATAACTTTTGTAGCATGGCCTCCTTTTGAAACCGGTTTAACGATGTTATCGATGTGGTAAATCGGGTAGGATACCCTGGTATTCTCAGTTTTTGCCTTGCTGTCAAAATCAATTGATCCATCTTCTCTTACAACAACATTTTCGAGCAAAGCATCACGACGTATGGCATGGAAAATATCTGGTTCGTTTTCTTCACTTAGATTGATTGTTTTAGCATAACAACCACCTTCAAAATTAAACACGCCATCATCATCCCATCCGTGCTCATCATCACCAATAAGCATTCTTTTTGGGTCGGCTGAAAGTGTCGTTTTGCCTGTTCCCGAAAGTCCAAAAAAGATTGCTACATCGCCTTCTTTACCCATATTGGCAGAGCAGTGCATTGAAGCAATTCCTTTAAGAGGCAGATAGTAATTCATCATAGTGAATATACCTTTTTTCATTTCTCCACCATACCAGCTTCCACCGATGAGTGACATTCTTTCGGTAAGATTGAAAACAACAAAGTTTTCGGAATTCATCCCCATTTCTTCCCAGTCCGGATTGACTGCTTTTGAAGCATTTAATACAACAAAGTCAGGTTCAAAGCTGGCCAATTCCTCATTGGTAGGGCGAATAAACATATTCTTAACAAAATGAGCCTGCCAGGCCACTTCTACAACAAACCGGACATTGAGACGTGTTTCAGGATTCGCGCCTGCGTAAGCGTCCATAATATAGAGTTTACCTCCTGAAAGTTGATTTGCTGCAATACCTTTGAGTTTTGACCATTTTTCTGGCTCAAGGGGTCTGTTGTCATTCTTTCCTTTGGTGCTCCACCAAACAGTATCTTTTGATACCTCATCATAAACAATGTACTTGTCTTTTGGTGACCTGCCAGTAAATATGCCAGTGTCTACAGATACTGCACCTGTGTCGGTCAGTACACCTTTAGCAAACCCTTCAAGGGTTGGGTCGGTTTCATGCTCAAAAAGCAGTTCGTAAGAAGGGTTGTGAAATATTTCTTTGACATCTTCTATGCCATATTTGGCCAGATCAGCCTTAAGCTTTGCTTCATTGATAGCCATAATTCAGTTTTTAAATAATACTTTGATAATTCTAAGGCTGCAAAGTTAAAAAAATGATTGCCGTTTCAAACGATTGCGGTAAGAAAATGAGGGTTTTTTTAAGATGCTTTAAAATTTCAAAAAAGAGTCAGAATAATAAGGCTGAATTTTCGCAATTATCATAGTCAAATTAATGAAAGTATAACAATAAAGAAGTCACTTAATAGATTTCTTTAAGGCTTTTATTAACGCAAAAAAAGCGCCTGAGAAAATCCCAGACGCTTTTTGAATTCAATTGAAAAACTTACTTTTTAGACTTTTTCTTATCTTTCTTGTTCTTCTTTGCTTTTTCAGCCATTTTCTCAGCAACAGCAGCTTGTGCGGCAGCCAAACGAGCAATCGGCACACGGTATGGTGAGCAGCTCACATAATTGAGGCCGATAGTGTGACAGAAACCAACAGAACTTGGCTCTCCACCATGTTCGCCACAGATACCAAGCTTGATATCAGGACGTGTTTTGCGACCATTCTTTACTGCAAGTTTCATCAGTTGACCAACACCTTCCTGATCAAGTACTTCAAAAGGATCATGTTTCAGAATACCTTTTTTCTTGTATACATCGAGGAATTTGCCTGCATCATCACGTGAATAACCAAAGGTCATTTGTGTAAGGTCGTTTGTTCCAAAGCTGAAAAACTCGGCTGATTTTGCAATTTCGTCAGCAACTACAGATGCTCTTGGAACTTCAATCATTGTTCCAACAAGATATTCAATGGTATCATTCTTCTCTGCAAAAACTTTCTCTATAGTACTGCGAACTATATCCTCCTGCATTTTCATCTCTGCAAGTGTTCCGGTTAGCGGGATCATGATTTCAGGGATTGCAGTGATGCCTTTTGCTTTCAAATTCAAAGCAGCTTCAATGATGGCACGTGCCTGCATCTCGGTAATCTCGGGATAGGTGTTTCCAAGGCGACATCCACGGTGGCCCAACATTGGGTTGAACTCGTGAAGATCTTCAACTTTAGCTTTTATCACTTCAACAGCAACACCCATAACATCAGCCATTTCTTTTTGTCCTTTTTCGTCATGAGGAACAAATTCGTGCAATGGTGGATCGAGCAGGCGAACTGTCACAGGCAATCCGTGCATAGCAGCAAAAATGCCTTCAAAGTCTTCTCTTTGAATTGGAAGGAGTCTGTCAAGTGCAGCACGACGGCCTGCTTCGTCATCAGCAAGAATCATTTCGCGCATGGCAACGATCTTGTTTCCACCAAAGAACATATGCTCAGTACGGCACAAACCGATACCTTTTGCACCAAAACCACGGGCAACTTCAGCATCGTGTGGAGTATCAGCATTGGTTCTTACATACATTCTGGATTTCTTGTCGGCTAGTTCCATAAGTTTACCAAAAGAACCACTCATTTCGGGATCTCTTGTTTCTAAACGGCCTTCAAAAACTTCACCGGTTGAACCATTCAATGAAATAAATTCCCCTTCTTTGAATGTTTTACCATCCATGGTCAGCGTACGTGATTTATAATCAATTTTGATAGTTCCTGCACCTGAAACGCAGCATTTTCCCATACCACGGGCAACAACAGCAGCATGAGAAGTCATACCACCACGGGCGGTAAGAATACCTTCGGCTACGTTCATACCCTTGAGGTCTTCGGGAGAAGTTTCTATACGAACCAAGACAACTTTTTTGCCTTTGGCAGCCCATTCTTCAGCTTCATCAGCATGAAAAACAATCTGACCTGTAGCAGCACCTGGAGAGGCAGGAAGTCCCTTTGCAAAAACTCTTGCATTGGCCAAAGCAGTTTTGTCGAAAACAGGGTGTAAAAGTTCATCAAGCTTGTTGGGTTCAACGCGCATGATCGCTTCATTTTTGTTTATCATACCTTCTTCGAGCATTTCCATAGCTATACGAACCATTGAAGAGCCCGTACGTTTTCCATTGCGTGTTTGAAGTATCCAAAGTTTTCCTTCCTGAATTGTAAACTCAAGATCCTGCATATCGCGATAGTGCTTTTCAAGTGCCGTCTGCAACTCATCAAGCTCAATGTATATTTTAGGCATAGCTTCCTCAAGTGATGGGAACTTAGATGCTCTATCTTCTTCACTTATATTTTGTAGGGTTGCCCATCTGCGTGAGCCTTCAAGTGTAATTTCCTGAGGAGTACGGATACCAGCTACAACATCTTCTCCCTGAGCATTAAGTAAATACTCGCCATTGAAAATATCTTCGCCGGTTGCAGAGTCACGGGTGAAAGCAACACCAGTTCCTGAGTTATCGCCCATATTACCAAACACCATAGCCTGAACGTTTACAGCAGTTCCCCATTCTGCGGGGATGTTGTTCAGCATACGGTAATAGACGGCGCGTTCGTTCATCCAGCTGTCAAAAACGGCCATAACAGAACCCCAAAGTTGCTCCCATGGATCGGTAGGAAAATCTTTGCCGGTAACATTCTTAACAGCTTCTTTGAACCTGCGGACAAGTTCCTTGAGGTCGTCAGTTGTAAGATCGGTATCAAGATCTACTCCTTTTTCTTCTTTCATCTGATCGATGATTTCTTCAAAAGGATCATGATCTTCTTTAGATTTTGGCTTCATGCCCATAACTACATCGCCGAACATTTGAACAAAGCGACGATATGAATCCCATGCGAAGCGGTCATTTCCTGTTTTGCGTGCAATGCCTTCAACAGCATCATCGTTCAAACCTAAGTTTAAAACTGTGTCCATCATACCTGGCATTGAGGCTCTTGAGCCAGAACGAACAGACAGGAGACAAGGGTTTTCACGGTCACCAAATTTGGTTCCCATAACTTTTTCAACTTGACGGATAGATGCTTCTACCTCCTCTTTGATAAGGCTGACAACATAATCGTGACCTTTTTGGTTGTAGAGTGTACAGACCTCAGTTGTAATTGTGAATCCGGGAGGAACAGGAATTCCGATGAGATTCATTTCGGCCAGGTTAGCACCTTTGCCTCCCAGCAGATTTTTCATGGAAGCATTTCCATCGGCTTTGCGGTCGCCGAAGAAATAAACATACTTGGTTTTTGCCATGTTAGATGATTTTAAATATGTATTTATTACTGATTGTCAATTATTTGTGACAGATTAATATTTCTTTGTTCAAGGATGGCAAAGATAGTAATTTCAAATGATTTTGACAATGTTAAACCGCTATTGAAGGGCATGAATGTACGCAAACGGTTGAAAAATTTGCGGGATTCTATTTATAACAGGTCTAAATTATCTTGAGACCTTGCGAATAAAGGTTGAAGTCTCTCCTAAATCGAAAAAAAAGCGCCAATTTCGTAGCTTGAAATAATCACAAAAAATTTGCAGACATGAACAAAACCATTGGTATTCGCCACGAAGACAAATACACTATGGAACGCAGGGTGGCTATTACACCAATGCACGCAGAAAAGCTTATAAGTAAAGGAGTTGAGGTAATTGTTGAGGAATCAGAAAAGCGTGTTTTTACGCATGATGAATTTGCAAAAGCAGGTGCCCAAATCGTTAACACGCTAAAGAAAGCTTCAGTTATTTTTGGCGTTAAAGAGATGCCTTCCACTTTTTTTGAAGAAGGTAAAACTTATGTTTTCTTTTCGCATGTAATCAAAGGGCAATCATATAATATGCCCATGTTGAAAGCCTTAATGGAGAAAAAATGCTCTCTGATCGATTACGAAAAAATCGAGAACGAAGAAGGCAAAAGACTGATATTCTTCGGGAAATTTGCTGGCCTGGCCGGTGCAATTAATTCACTTTGGTCACTTGGACAGAGACTTAAAGCACAAAAAATAAGTAACCCTTTTGAAAATTTAAAGCAGGCTTACCGATACGATTCACTTGATGAGGCAAAGGAAGCCATTTCTGCTGCCGGACAAGAGATAGCCCTGCATGGTTTACCTCAGGAACTTTGCCCAATGGTGGTTGGTTTCACAGGCTACGGAAATGTTTCGGCCGGAGCTCAGGAGATAATAAATTTGCTGCCTTCAATTGAAATTACACCTCAGCAGTTGCTTGATCCTGATTTCCTGAAAACAGCAAAAAACATCATCTATAAGGTAATATTTCGTGAAAAAGATTTGTCACGACTCAAAGACGGTAGCGAAAAATTTGACTTACAACACTATTATTCCCACCCTGAACTCTACGAAAATCAGTTTGAGCAGTATATTCCCCAACTATCAGTTTTGTTGAATTGCATGTATTGGGACACACGGTATCCGCGCATCGTCACAAAAGATTTTCTTGAAAAACTATACAGCAAAGGCGAACCTATGCTGAAAGTTATCGGAGATATTACCTGCGACCCTGATGGATCGGTTGAATGCACGCATAAAGGCACTGAAATTGAGGATCCTGTTTTTGTTTATGATCCGATTAAGAGGACGCCAGGCATGGGTTTTGAAGGCAACGGCATTCTGGTAATGGCAGTAGACATCCTGCCAAGCGAACTTCCAAGAGAATCTTCCATAGCCTTTGGCGATGCTTTATTGCCCTATGTAAAAGCCATTGCAGAAGCAAATTATGACGAAAGTTTTGAAAAAATTCAGCTTCCAAATCCTATAAAAAAAGCATTGATTGTGCATAAAGGGAAACTGACACCTTCATTTGAATATATCAGCAAATATCTATAAGATAACATTTTACATCTTAAAACCAAACATTATTAAATCCAAATTATTCTTAACATTCATTTTATGAAAAAAGTATTGATTCTTGGTGCAGGTATGGTTGTGAAACCCATTGTGACCTATCTGCTTGAAAAAGGGTTTGAAGTAACAGTTGCCACACGCACTAAATCGAAAGCTGAAGCAATGATTGGCAGCCACGTAAACGGCACTGCTGTTGCCTGGACTGTCGAAGACGAAAATGGCCTAAGTGATATGGTCGCTTCACATGACCTGACTGTGAGCCTTCTTCCCTGGACTTATCATATAACTGTGGCAAAACAATGCATTGCGCACAAAAAAAATATGGTTACCACTTCCTACGTGAAACCTGAAATGAAAGCGCTTGATGCACAGGCAAAAGAAGCAGGCATCATTATTCTGAACGAGCTTGGTCTTGATCCGGGTATTGATCATATGTCGGCGATGCGCATTATTGACCACGTTCATGGTTTAGGTGGAAAAATTGAAGAGTTTTATTCCATTTGCGGTGCTTTACCTGCTCCGGAAGCTGCAACAAATCCATTCCGTTATAAGTTCAGCTGGAGTCCAAAAGGCGTGGTAATGGCAGGAAACAACGATGGCAAATATCTGAGACATGGAAATCTGGTAGAAATTCCAACAGAAAACCTATTCAAAAATCCTTTCAAAGTATCATTCCCTGAAGTGGGACCTTTGGAAATCTATCCAAACCGCGATTCTATGCCATACATAGAACTTTATGGTGTTCCAGAAACTAAAACTATGATGAGGGGCACTTTCCGTCATCCGGGCTGGTGCGAAAGTATTGACGCCATGAAAGCATTAAAGCTCATTACTTCAGATGAATATGATTTCAGCGGCAAAACTTATGCAGATATGCTCGCTATGTTAATTGGTGCTGAGACCAGCAATGACATCCGCAGTAAAGTTGCAGATTTCCTTGGCTTGCCAGAGAACGCATATGCTTTAGACGCAATCAAATGGCTAGGGCTTTTTGATGAAACACCAATGAACCGCGACAAAACAACTCCTTTTGAAATCACATCTGATATGATGATTGCAAAGATGGAACTTGGTCAGCACGAACGTGATATGGTGGTAATGCAGCACATTTTCCTTGCATCCTACCCTGACGGAAAACAAGAGGTGATAAAATCTTCTATGCTTGATTTCGGCACTTTGGCTACAGATACAGCAGTTGCGCGCACAGTGGCATTGCCGGCAGCTATTGGCGTTGAGATGATTCTGAAAAATGAAATCACCGAAACCGGCGTTCACATTCCAGTACTTCCGGGCATTTACAATCCTATTCTTGATCGTTTAGAAGATATGGACATTCGTATGGTAGAGCAATATGGATTGCCTTTGAGCGAAAATATCAAGTAATTGTTTTAAAGTTTTCTGTAATTAATCCTTTTATAAACAAGGATTTTAACAGAGTTCGTTTAAAAAACTGATCCCGAAAACTCCTGCATTTTTATTCAGGAGTTTTTTTCTTTTAATCCTTTGCTTTTGCCTAGTATCTCAAATCTTCTTAATCCACTTAATCAATTTCAGCAAGTCAAGGCTTATCATTACTTTTGCCGGAAATTCGAATAGCATGTTTTCATTCTTTTCCATAGTTCTGATATTGATAGCACTTTATGTCGCGATTAAATGGTCGAAACCAAAAAATACGGTTGATAACAATAATTCCAGAAAAAGCGGGGGTTATTCCAAATGGGTTGGAGGCGGCTTAGGCTGGGCTTTTGGCGGGCCTATCGGTGCTTTGTTAGGCTTTACTTTTGGCAAGATTTTCGAAGACATGAATAACGGAAGCTTTGAACAGCACCCCACACGTCAGGGTGATTTTAATGTTAGTTTACTTGTCCTGACAGCAGCTGTAATGAAGGCTGACGGGAGTGTCCGTAAGTCAGAACTGGATTATGTGAAAACCTTTCTACTCCGTAATTTCGGCGAAAAGGCAACTGAAGAGTATCTGATTATGCTCAGGGAAATTTTGAAACAAGACATCAATGTGAGGGAAGTTTCAATGCAGATTGGCCGATTTATGGAATATCCATCAAAGCTTCAACTTTTGCACTATTTATTTGGCATTTCCAGTGCAGATGGCCATTTTTCTCAGGCAGAAACAGATTTACTGGCTTCTATCTCAGGTTTTATTGGCATCCATCCGGGTGAATTTTCCTCTATCAAAGCAATGTTTATAAAAGAAACAGACAGCGCCTACAAAATTCTTGAAATTACGCCCGAAGCGACTGAAGAAGAAATCAAAAAAGCTTACCGCGAAATGGCCATGAAATATCATCCGGATAAAGTGAATCACCTTGGCGAAGATGTGGGAAAGGCAGCAGAAGAAAAATTCAAAAAGGTAGTCGAAGCTTATGAAACCATTAAGAAACAGCGCGGGATAAAATAAGTGAGTTATTTATAAAAACGCCAGCTAACCCCCAGATAAAAACGAGGATCGCGCATAGGGTAATGCGGTGTTGTGTAATAAGTAAAGTTTCCGGTAAGGCCAAAAATATTGGCATATTGCGCAAAAATACGGGCTCGTTTCACTTTCAAAGCAAGGTGCAAATCCACAAATGGGTAGCCTCCAATTGCTTTTTCATCCTGAAGATAGAATGAACGCAGGGCAGGCATATAGGCATCAGCAAAATATTTTGAAAACCATGATGCATCGAAACCCGTTTGAATAGTTGCTGCTCCTTTGAAAATTTCGCTGGTAAAAGTCACCCTCATTTTTGCAGAAAGCTCGGGCAGATGAACAATGGTGTCATTGTCGCTTCGCTGATAATTCAAACTTCCAATCAGATCAAATTTTCCGGGTTTGAAATGAAAGTCAGAAAATAAGTGCACCACCCTGAATGTCCCCGAAGTTTGGGTTGGTCTTGCCTCCTGACTCATGTAAATGTGCTTGTCGAGGATATGCAGATTTCCTCCTACAGTTAGTCCGCTTATTTTATAGCCTCCAGTGAAACTAAGATATTTAGAAGCAACAAAACTGTTTTCCCACCGAAAGTGATTCGACTCAAAACGCTGATGAAACCATGACGGAGATTGGTTTAACAGCTTTATTCTGAAGAAAACGTTTCCAAGATTTCTGCTTTCTGTTCCCAGAAATTGTTTCACTCCACCCTCAAAAAGCAAATCACCCGTTGCGTAACTTCCGGTAATTAGTTTCACTTGTCCGTCAATAAAAAACGACCGTAATAATGAAATTTGAACGCCACCGTATGGATTCAACTGCCAGTCATCTTTTTTCCATAATGAGTCACTTTGCGAGGCATTGAGTGTTTCGACTCCACCATATATATATAGTGGCAAATCATTTTTCAATAATTTGTATCCAAGATTGCTCCATTGCAGCCGGTTGCGAAAAGTTGAAACATAAATGCTATCGAAAGTCAAAGTAGAGTCGAGCACGACATCATAAGGCCTGTAAAAAGCTTCAAGGGGGCTTCTTTCTGAATAAATCATCTGGTTCCGCTGGTACTCCATTTGGTGTGTTATCCTCCCCAGAATAATATTGCGCGTAGTTTCAATGGTATCTTCCACAACTACCTGAGGAATCGAAAGCACATAATAATGCTCTAATCCAAAGCCAGACTGCTTCACTCTATTCTGCGCATCTATCAAATTCACAGCGATGATTCTTCTGTCAAACTCATTACTTGTTTCAAAGTCACCGTCATTAGCGATACCACCATTTTCGTCCATAGTCAGCTTATTGTGAAAATAGTGCGCAAGCACACCATATTTTTGATTTTTGGTACTGTATCGGCTTGTGAAATAAACACTGCTGTTTTCGATTTTGTTGTTTTTGTAGATACCCGGAGAGCTTACCAGAAAGTACTCCATCCCAATAAACAAGCGTGGCGAGACCTGCCTGTTGAAACTGGCATTCAGATGTTGTTCTTTTTTCGAGCCCATCAGATAATTCAATTCTGTAAAAGGCATCACAGGGTTGAGATATCTGACTTCATTGCTGCTCTTGAGATACTGACTAAAAACGTGCTGATTGACATCGAATGTTCCAAAATAGACAGGTGAAAAAACTATTTTTTTATGTGGAGCACCGGCATTGCTGAGTGTAAGAAAAATATCATTGCCTTTTGATAAAGCATCAAATTGAGTGAAAGTACCGATCGCAGTATCGATGTGATGTGTTACACCTAAAAACAGACTATCAAAACTTCTGTTAAAGTATCTCACTTGTGTAGAATCAATTGCTGCAGCTTTTTGATCGCGCTGTGCTTTTGCAGGCAAAACGATCAGCAGCATGAGGATGCCAAAAAAGAAATGAAACAGAAATCCTGAGTTTTTATAGTGCATTTTCAAGCATGAATTTGACGGTAAAATTAAACATATCTTGGACTGCTTCCCCGTTTTTCTTAACCATTGGAAGTAAATACGAGGAAATGCCGGATTTATTATGCAGACCTGTAATTAGTTTAGGTTGGAGGAAATCATGTAAAAGAAAGATCATTTATCAGGCATGATATAACTAAACACTGCGAAGCTAAAGTCATTTACAATAATAAGGTGCCAGAACCCTTTATGCATAAGCTGTGATTGAATGATAGAAATAATCTGCAAAAATGACTAATTTTACTGCATTAATAGATAACAAATTTTGTTTTTTTGATGTTGAAAAACTTCCTTATTTTATTATGTTTTCTTGTATTATCAAGCACTTTGATTGGTTCTTACAGGACCAACATACAATCAATTTCCA
>JAGXRB010000151.1 GCA_018336075.1 Bacteroidota bacterium | reverse complement strand
TGATAACGGCACTTTGAGCGAGGCTGCAACCCTTCTTGTAGGTGTCGATCGCTTTGAGGCCAGAAAAGCCATTGTTCCAATGCTCGAAGCAGCAGCTCATATCGTTAAAATTGAAGAATATACCAATAAAGTAGGTTATTCAGAGCGCACAGATGCCGTGATTGAACCAAAGATTTCACTGCAATGGTTTCTTCGAATGGGTGCTTTTGCTGCACAAGCGCTGGAAGTAGTCGAAAATGATACCATTCAGTTTCATCCGGCCAAATTCAAAAACACCTACAGACATTGGATGGAAAACGTTAAAGACTGGTGCATTTCGCGACAATTGTGGTGGGGACAAAGAATTCCGGTTTACTATCTTCCGAACGGAGAAATGATCGTTTCAAAATCTCCTGAAAATGCATTAGAGAAAGCACTTGAAAGTTTTCCGGAATCAAATTACACCCTTGAAGATTTAAAACAGGATGAAGATGTTGTTGATACATGGTTTTCATCATGGCTTTGGCCGATTGCGGTATTTGATGGCATCAGGAAGCCGGAAAATCATGAAATAAAATATTATTATCCAACAAACGACCTTGTTACAGCGCCCGATATTATTTTTTTCTGGGTAGCCCGCATGATTATGGCAGGTTTGGAATACAGGAATGATATCCCTTTCAGGAATGTATATTTCACTGGTATTGTGCGCGATAAAGCAGGCAGGAAAATGTCCAAAACACTCGGAAATTCTCCAGATCCTATTGATCTGATTGAACAGTTTGGTGCTGACGGCGTTCGTATGGGAATGCTGCTAACGGCCCCTGCCGGAAACGATTTACCATTTGACGACAGCCTTTGTGAGCAAGGAAGAAATTTCAGCAACAAAATCTGGAATGCCCTCAGGCTTGTAAAAGGATGGAATGTCGATTCACAAATTTCACAGCCGGAAACCTCTGCCATTGCTATCCGCTGGTTCGAAGCCCGTTTCAATGAGGTGATTGGCTATACCGACGAACATTTTGACAAATTCAGGCTTTCGGATGCCTTAATGGGAATCTATAAACTCATCTGGGACGATTTCTGCTCATGGTATCTGGAAATGATCAAGCCTGAATATGGCAAACCAATTGATGCAAAAACCCTTGAACAGACAATCGAATTCTTCGAAAAACTGATGCAATTGCTTCATCCATTTATGCCTTTCATCACCGAAGATATCTGGCATTACCTGCGTGAACGCGCTGAAGGAGATGATGTTATCATTTCACAAAAACCAGAGGCAAAGTCTTATGACAAAAGCGTTCTGCAACTTTTTGATTTTGCCTCGGAAATAATAAACTCTTTGAGGAAACTGCGTGCAGAAAAAAACATTCCATTCCGCGATGCAATTCAGTTGCAGATAAAGAGTAAAAACGGAGATTACGATACTACTTTTGATCAGATAACAAGTAAGCTTTGCAACATAAGCGAAATCAGTTATGTGAAAGAAGCCCCTGAAGGTGCATTTGGTTTTGTAGCCCGCTCAACAGAATTTTTTGTACCGCTGTCAGAAAATATTGATGTTGAAGCTGAATTAAAAAAACTCGAAGAAGAACTAACTTACACAAAGGGATTTCTTGATTCAGTTATGAAAAAGCTTTCTAATGAGCGCTTTGTAGCCAATGCCCCTGCTAAAGTTTTGGATCTTGAACACAAAAAACAAGCAGATGCAGAATCAAGGATTAAAGTTCTTGAGCAGCAAATAAAAAATCTGAAGGCCTAATTTTCTTTAGAAAGTATGAGCCTGTCAAATAAGACTGAGGAATGGACTTTTGTAAGATTCATTCCTCAGTTCGTTTAAAACAACAACCAAATAATCACCTGAAAATTATCTCAGATAAATCAAACAAAATCTAATATTTGTTTGTTTACTGAAAGTTAATAGCAATCATCATTGCTGTCGGTTTTTCAAAAATATTCACCACTTTTAAATCCAATGCGTATCATACAGTTTGTCATTTTTTTCAGCATTGTACTCACAGTACACACCCTCATCAATTATTATATTTTTTCGAGAGGTCTTCGCAGTTTTGAGCAGGGCAGCAATCTGCGGCTTGCCTACATCATAGGATTTTGGTTTCTGGCAGCTTCCTTTTTTGCAGGTCGCATTCTTGAAAAAATCTATCTTTCGCATCTGAGTGATTTTTTCACATGGGCAGGATCATTTTGGCTCGCGGCAATGCTTTATCTTTTTTTGGCAGTATTTATTATCGATATTTTGAGACTAGTCAATCATTTTATTCCATTCTTCGAAAATTTTCAACATTGGTTAATTTTCAAAAAACCACAAATTCTAACAATTTCGATTGCTTCGATTGTCTTTTTGATTGTTCTCGCCGGACATATCAATGCCATATTTCCACGATTAAAAACCCTTGATATCGACACAGGGATTACGACGGAAGGAAACAAGCAATTGCGCATCATCATGGCATCCGACATTCACCTTGGGACGATCATCAGTACGAAACGAGTAACTCGTATTGTGAACATGATCAATAAACAAAAGCCTGATCTTGTGCTTTTTGCAGGTGATATTGTCGATGAAGATTTAGCACCGGTGATAAAGCAAAATCTGGGAGCAATTTTGGGAACTATCAAAGCACCGCTGGGTGTTATTGGTTCGACGGGCAACCATGAGTATATCGGAGGGGCTGAAGCAGCCGTGAATTATTTGCGCAATCACAACATTATTATGCTTCGCGATTCAGCAATGAAAGTAACCGAAAATGTCTGGGTGATTGGCAGAGATGATATTGAAAGTCTGCGTTTTGGTGGTGAAAACCGCAAAGCTTTAAGTCAGATTATGGAAAGTATTCCTGAAGGTAATTTTGTGATTGTTTTGGATCACCAACCCAGAGCAATTGAAGAAGCCGCTGCAGCAGGCGCGGGTCTTACGCTTTCAGGGCATACGCATCACGGACAACTATGGCCATTGAATTATATTACAGAAGCCATGTTTCCACTCAGTTGGGGTCATAAAATGTTTGGCGAAACCCATGCATATGTTTCAAGTGGCGTAGGCAGCTGGGGACCACCCGTCAGAATTGGAAACACACCAGAAATTGTGCTGATCACCCTGAATTTCGATTAGGCAAATAATTCTCTGCCTTTTTAAATATTCAAGTTGTAATCATCAATACAAAGGAAGTCAAACCTCTAAGCGGTTAAATTTTGTTAATTTACAACAGTGATTGCCTACTACCATATCCTTAAAAAGCATTCACTAAGGAGTATTTTTAATACATTTGCAGCATCTTAACAATGCTTCAGGCTTATGTCATTTGATTCAGATAAATTCGTTGGCGAAGGTTTGACCTACGACGACGTGCTTTTGGTACCTTCTCACAGTAAAGTACTGCCACGTGAGGTTGATCTCAGCACACTTTTTTCCAGAAATATTCAGCTGCGCATACCCATTGTAACTGCTGCAATGGATACTGTAACTGATTCAATAATGGCTATTGCCATTGCTCAGGAAGGTGGTATCGGTGTTTTACATAAAAACATGACCATCGAAAAACAGGCTGCAGAGGTAAGAAAAGTGAAAAGAGCAGAAAATGGAATGATTATCGATCCTATTACTGTGAGGGTTGACGCCATTGTTCTCGATGTTCTGAAAATTATGAAAGAGTTTCACATTGGTGGTATTCCAGTTGTTGACAAAGACAACAAATTAGTAGGAATTGTTACCAACCGCGACCTCCGTTTCGAGCGAAAGGTGAACCGCCCTGTTCATGAAGTAATGACCAAAGACAATCTGGTCACAACCACGGAATTTACCGATTTTGAGAAGGCAGCTGATATCCTGCAGGAGTACCGCATAGAGAAACTTCCCGTTGTTGATAAGGATTTCAGACTTGTTGGACTCATCACATACAAAGACATTATAAAAATAAAAGAGCGCCCAAATGCCTGCAAGGATGAACGTGGACGTCTGCGTGTTGCAGCCGCTGTTGGCATCGCTGCAAATACAGCCGAAAGAGTTGCTGCTATTGTCGAAGCCGGTGTAGATGCAATTGTTGTAGATACTGCACATGGTCATTCGCAGGGAGTGATCGAGATGGCTAGAAAAATTAAGAAGGCTTATCCAAATATCGACCTCGTTGTAGGTAATGTTGCAACTGCCGAAGCGGCGCTTGACCTCGTAGCAGCTGGTGCCGACTGCATTAAGGTTGGCATTGGTCCGGGTTCAATTTGTACAACAAGGGTCATTGCCGGTGTTGGGGTTCCGCAACTTACGGCTGTTTATGATGTTGCAAAGGCATTACGCAATACCGGCGTACCGGTGATAGCCGACGGAGGCATCCGCTTCACAGGAGATATTGTTAAAGCACTGGCTGCCGGAGCTTCTACGATTATGGCCGGATCACTTTTTGCTGGCGTGGAAGAGTCGCCGGGAGAAACAATCATTTTCGAAGGCAGAAAGTATAAAACTTACCGTGGCATGGGTTCGCTGGAAGCAATGCAGGAAGGTTCAAAAGATCGCTATTTTCAGGATGCTGAAGACGATATCAAAAAGCTGGTTCCTGAAGGCATCGTAGGTCGCGTTCCATACAAAGGCACCCTTTCTGAAGTAATTCATCAGCTTACCGGCGGATTAAGGGCAGGCATGGGCTACACAGGTTCAGCCACAATTAATGACCTGCAAAAAGCAAAGTTTATCAAAATTACTGCCGCCGGCGTTAACGAAAGCCATCCACACGACATCACAATCACACGTGAAGCCCCCAATTACAGCAGGCATTAAGAATTGTACAATTCATTGAAAAAGAACAATTTATTTAAAAATCAATAAGTAGTAAGTATGAAAAAAATGACCCATTCGTTTATTTTGGTTGCAGCGATTATTCTGAATTTCGCAGCTTTTGGACAAAAAAAAGCCGACAATAAGGTATTGATGCAAATCGGTAACGAGAAGGTTATGGTGAAGGAATTTATGGATGTATTCACCAAAAATAACGTTCAAAATGAGGTAATTGACAAAAAGTCACTGGATGAATACCTCGATTTGTATATCAACTTCCGGCTAAAAGTGATGGAGGCTATGACGCTCAAGCTTGACACCAATCAGGCATTCATTCGCGAACTTGATGGCTACAGAAAACAGCTGGCCAAGCCCTATTTCACTGACAGCAAAGTAAGCGATGCACTTCTTCAGGAAGCGTATGACCGCAAACTTCAGGACATACGAGCCAGTCACATATTGCTTATGCTCGATAAAAATGCACCGCCGCAAGATACACTCGAAGTATGGAACAGGATCATGAAAATCAGAGATCGTATCATGAACGGAGAAGATTTTGCACAGGTAGCAATTGAGGCCTCTGAAGATCCTTCAGCAAGCGACAAAGAGGCCATCCCAAACCAACGCAGTTTCAGAGCCGGAAATAAAGGTGATCTTGGATATTTTAGCGTTTTTGATATGGTTTATCCTTTTGAAACAGGTGCCTACGAAACCGAAATTGGTCAGGTTTCGATGCCATTACGTTCAGAATTCGGCTATCACCTGATTAAGGTTACCGAAAAAACGCCTGCAAGTGGATTAATTGAAGCTGCACATATATATGTGAGCGTAAATCCTGAATCAAGCAAGGAAGAAATTGCAGAAAAGGAAGAGAAAATTCAATTCATTTATGGCAAAATCAATGAAGGAATGAGTTTTGAAGATGCTGTTCGCGAATATTCTGAAGATCGCGGATCGGCTGCGCGCGATGGATTGCTTTCCAAGTTTGCCGTCAACCGAATTGTCCCTGAATTCGTTTCTGTTGTTAAAAAATTGCAGCCCGGAGAAATTTCAGCTCCTGTGCAAACCGTTTATGGCTTCCACATTATAAAACTTATTGGTTTTGACAAGCCAGGCAGTTTTGAGGATGAGGCTCCAAAACTCAAAGAACGCATCTCGAAAGATGTTCGTTCACAAAAAAGTGAAGATGCCGTAATAAAACAAATTAAAGCAGAAAATAAGTTTAAGACCGTAGACAAGAATTTGAAAGCGTTCCTCTCAAAACTTGATTCCAGTCTTATCAAAGGAAACTTTAATGCCGAAGCTTTTGAAATGAGTAAAACCGAACTCTTCAGACTGGGCAAAAAACAATATACTGAAGCTGACTTTGCGAAATACCTGTCGCTAAAACAGACCCCGCAGGAAAATATTAATCCTGATGTTTATGCATACAAGCTCTATAATGATTTTGTCAGAGAAAGCTGCCTGGCATATGAAGACAGCCGTTTAGAAATCAAGTATCCTGAATTCGCATCCTTGATGCGCGAATACCGCGACGGCATCCTGTTATTCGATCTGATGGATCAGCGTGTTTGGTCAAAAGCAGTGAAAGACACCACCGGTCTGAAAAATTTCCATGAAGCAAACAAAGACAACTATATATGGAAAGAGCGCGCTGATGCAACTGTTTACACTATAACCAGCAAAGATGAACTCAGCCGCGTTAAAAACATCATTGAAAGCCTCTCCGACGATAAAGAAATCAGAGAAGCGCTCGAAAAAGATAGTTTAAGAGCAGTGCGTATTCAACCTGGAAAATTTGAATTGGGTGACAACAAATTTGTTGATGCCACAAAATGGACGCTGGGACTTTCGGACGTTATGTATGCTGAAGCCGACAAATTTGATGTGATTGTGCGCATTCGCGAAATACTTCCAGCCCAAACCAAGGCTCTTGATGAGTCTCGCGGCATCATCACTTCAGATTACCAGAATTATCTCGAAAAAGAATGGATTAACATTCTCAGGGCCAAATACCCCGTTAATGTCGATCAAAAAGTATACGAACAACTGAAAGCATCTTACTAGTAATGCGCTTCAAATTCCTGCTTTATATCTTATTGTCCGGATTGCTTTTAAGTAGTTGTGATCCCGCTCCTGACCCTGAGAGAGGCGAGGTGATTGCTAAGGTGCATGGCAATTATTTATATGAAGCTGACCTTGAAGGAGTAGTGCCGGCGGGAACGCCTAAAAAAGACAGTCTTTTTCTGGTTTCAAACTATATCGACAGCTGGTTGAGAAAAAGACTGCTGATTCGTCAGGCTGAAAGAAATCTTACACCACGGCAACAGGATTTTACAAAAAAGCTGGAAGATTATCGCAATTCATTGCTTACATATGCCTACGAAAGAGAATTGATCAATCAGAAGCTTGACACAATTGTTTCTGAAAGAGAGATTGAGGCTTACTATGAGCAAAATAAAGGAAGCTTTGAACTGAGGTATAATATCGTTAAAGTGATATATGTTGTGCTGCCACACGACTCCAAGGAAATTCCGCGTTTCAGGAAACTATTGTCTGACAGGGATACTATTCTCTCTCAAACAACTGAGTTTCTTGCCCGACAGCACGCATTGTCATACTATATCGGAGATGAAACCTGGATTCGTTTCGATGATCTGCTTACACAGATTCCTTTGGAAACATACAACCAGGAACTGTTTTTAAAAAATAACAGATTTCTCGAAATCGATGACAACCCCTTTAAATATCTTATTCGCTTTAAAGATTTCCTTATTGCAGAAAGTGTTTCGCCATTGGAGATTGAAATAGAAAATATCAGAAATATTATAATTAACAAACGTAAGCAGGATCTCTTGCGTAAAATGCATGAAGAGCTCTATGAACAGGCTCTTCGCGATAAAGTTTTCGAAATCTATTGATGCTCCACAATAAGCACCGGATGAAATTGTTATACCAACATAAAAAAGAACATATATCATGACCAAATATCTAAGGTTTATCATTCTGATCACCATCATTTTTTCCACACCGCTGTTAAAAGCGCAGCAGCCAGCCATAATTGATGAAGTGGTCGCAGTGGTTGGAAAGAATATAATTTTGCAGTCTGACATCGAAAATCAATACATTCAGATGAGGCTGCAACGTGGCATCAGTGGAAGTGCCGAATCCATCCGTTGTCAGATTCTTGAGGAGTTATTGTTCCAGAAACTGATGCTGAATCAGGCCGAGCTTGACAGTGTAACTGTAACAGCAGATCAGGTTGATCAGGAGATGGAACGCCGTTTAAAATATTTCATCAATGAATTGGGGTCACAGGAAAAACTTGAAGCGTATTACAATAAATCTGTTAACGACATTAAGGTTGAGTTGCGCAGACTGGTTTCTGATCAAATGCTGGTTGAGCAGGTTCAGAGTGGAATTATGCAAAAAGTTGTGATCACACCTCAGGAAGTAAGAACCTTTTTCAAAAATATTCCAAAAGACAGTATTCCAACTGTACCCACAGAATATGAGATTTTGCAGATTGTAAAAAACCCTCCAATCAGTCCTGATGAAAAACTAGCTGTAAAGGAGCGTCTTGGAGAATTTCGCAAACGTATCCTTGCTGGCGAGCGTTTCTCAACGCTTGCTGTGTTATATTCTGAAGATCCCGGATCAGCCCGCAAAGGAGGCGAACTTGGTTTTTACGGCCGTGGCGAGCTTTACCCTGAATTTGAAGCGGTTGCATTCCGTCTTAAAGATGGTGAGATTTCTGAAATCGTTGAAACTGAAGCCGGCTTTCACATTATTCAAATGATTGAGCGCCGTGGTGACTATATCAATGTCCGCCACATCCTTTTAATGACAAAAGTTTCTCCTATAGCCCTCGAAAAAGCAAAAACAGAACTCGATTCAATCGCAAAGCTTATTCGTGACGGTGAAATCACTTTTGAAGAAGCTGTAGAAAAGTTTTCAGAGGATGAAGGCAAAGGCAATGGTGGCATGCTCATCAATCAATATACAGGCAGCACCCGTTTTGAGGCTGAAATGCTTGATCCGCAAGTCTCTTTTGTAATTAACAGACTCAATGCAGGCGAAATAAGCGAACCCGTTCCGATGAAAACCGAAGATGGCAAAGATGCATACAGATTGCTTAAATTAAAAGAAAAGACCACGCCTCACAAAGCGAACCTTAAAGAAGATTATACCCGGATACAGCAATGGGCTTTAAAAGAAAAACAACAAAAAGCAGTTGAAATCTGGATCAGAAGTAAATCAAAGAATGCCTATGTGGATATTAATCCTAATTACTTAACCTGTAATTTTGATTTCAACTGGCAGAATATCAAATAAAAAAATCAACTGAATTATCATTCCGAAATAACTTTTTATGACTTCATATAACTCAGATGTTGATGCTGCAAAAGCATTGGTGCAAAAATACAAGGATCTTCGCAGTGAGATTTCAAAAGTAATTGTTGGTCAGGACGAAGTAATCCACAATACGCTCATTGCTATTTTCAGTAAAGGCCATGTTTTGCTTGTTGGCGTTCCCGGTCTTGCTAAAACACTATTGGTGAATACTATAGGCAAGGTTTTAGGACTTTCATACAACCGAATTCAGTTTACACCCGACCTGATGCCTTCCGATATTATCGGTACAGAGATTCTTGATGAGACCCGCAAGTTCAAATTTATTCGCGGGCCGGTATTTGCCAATATTATTTTGGCAGATGAAATCAACCGTACACCTCCGAAAACACAGGCTGCGCTGCTGGAAGCCATGCAGGAAAAAAACATTACCGTTGCCGGACAAACTCACCGCTTGCAAGAGCCATTCTTTGTCCTTGCTACCCAAAATCCGATTGAACAAGAAGGAACCTATCCACTTCCTGAAGCCCAGCTCGACCGTTTTATGTTTAACCTCTGGCTTGATTATCCCTCTTTTGAGGAAGAGATAAATGTGGTTAAAAACACAACTGCCGGAAACGAACTTCAACCAAAAGTGGTAATGGATGCTGAAGAAATTCATTTCTTTCAGCAACTTGTGCGCAAGGTGCCTGTGCCTGACAACGTTTTTGATTATGCTGTAAGTCTTGCCTCCAAAACCAGACCAAATACAGCACGCGCCCATGAATGGACAAATAAATACATCAGCTGGGGTGCCGGGCCGCGTGCTTCGCAATACCTGATTGTTGGTGCTAAATGCAACGCCTTACTCAACGGAAAGTTTTCTCCCGATATAGAAGATGTGAAAGCCGTGGCACTGCCGATTCTGCGTCATAGAATTGTACGCAATTATACAGCCGAGGCTGAAGGTATCAGTATGGAAAAAATAATCAGTAAGTTGCTGTAGCATATGTAACAATGTGCGCGTTTTGAAGGAATAAAAATTCAAAAAAATGAAAAACCGCAAGATTTTTATCACCATTGGTGTTATTGTTGCCATGATTCTGGCTGTATGGTATTTTACGCGACCAGCAAAGAATACCTCTATTGTTATTGAAGCACCAGTTAAAAAAGGACTCTTCATAATCAGCGTTACAACTACCGGCGAACTGGAAGCTAAAAGCTCTGAAAAAATATTTGGGCCTTCACCTACTTCCCTGCGTGATGCCCGTATATGGCAACTGAAAATTGACGACATTATTCCCGATGGTAGCATTGTTGACTCAGGCGATTATGTAGCACAGCTTGACCGAACAGAACTAACAAACAAATTAAAAGACCAACAGATTGAAATTGAGCAGTTTGAAAATAATTTCATAAAAACACAGCTCGATACAACAATGGATCTTCGAACAGCACGAAACGATCTTGTCAACCTGCGTTATGCAATGGAAGAAGCCCAGATTGCAGTAGACCAATCCATCTATGAGCCGCCGGCAACCCAACGCCAGGCACAGATAGAGCTTGACAGAGCACAAAGAAGCTATGATCAGGCTGTAAGAAATTATTCGCTGCGTTATGAAAAAGCAGTGGCAAATATGTCAGAAGTATCCACAGCACTCAGGAAAAGACAAACCGAATATGAAAAATTTCTTTTGCTGAGTAAAGAATTCAACATCAGAGCTCCAAAGGCTGGGATGGTAATTTATCAACGAGACTGGGATGGCAAAAAACGTGGTGTTGGAGCAACCATCAGCAGTTGGGAAAATGTAGTTGCAACACTACCAAATCTCCGCGAAATGATTACAAAAACTTATGTGAACGAAGTAGATATTTCCAAGGTTAAAGTTGGCCAATCAGTCGAGATTGGTGTTGATGCCTTCCCTGAAAAGAAGTTTACCGGACAAGTGATTGAAGTTGCCAACATTGGAGAACAACTTCGGAATTCAAATGCCAAAGTTTTTGAGGTAAAAATTGAGGTAAACGAATTCGACTCAATTGTGAGGCCTGCCATGACAACAAAAAACATAATTATCACAGATCAGATTAATGATGTGATGTATGTTCCACTCGAAGCCATTCACAACCTCGACAGCATACAGTATGTATTTACCGGAAATAAACGTCAGCAGGTTATACCCGGCAAATCAAACGAAAACGAAATTATTATTCGTGCCGGTCTTGTTCCGGAAGATAAGGTCAGATTGGTTCCACCAGACAATCCTGAAGGTTTCCGCCTAAGCATGTTATCTGAAGATCAAATGAAACGGCTTCAGGATGATGATAAAAAAGCCGAAGAAGCTGCAGCTGAGGCAGCAGCAGAGCGGGAAAAAGAACGTCAGGAAATGATGTTGCAACGCCAGCAGTCAGCGCCGGGCCAGCAAGGAGGTGCAGCCTTAAGGCCAGGTCAGGGTCAGCGATCCGGACAACGGCAAAGTGGTGGTGGTCAGCGAAGAAACTAAAAGCCATGGAACGTTACTGGGAAATACTTCAGGTTGCGCTGGAAGCCGTTTTCGCCAATAGAGCACGATCAATACTTACGGCTTTAGGCATTATTTTCGGTGTTGCCGCTGTTATTGCGATGATGGCTATCGGCAATGGAGCAAGACAGGAAATCCTTGAACAGATAAAAATGGTTGGCGTGAACAATATCATTGTGAGTTCCCGCTTCGAAAAATCAAAAAGCAGTGAGGAAGATAGCGAAGGTGACGGAAAAAGCGAGCGCAAGCAGTTTTCGCCAGGCCTCACATTACTCGATGCCGAAAGCATAAAGAGCATCATACCAACTGTAAAAAGAATCAGCCCTGAAGTCACTTATGAAACCACCATTATCAAAGATGGTATCAGGCAACAAGCCAAACTTAATGGTGTGACGCCTGACTTTTTTCAGGTTTTCAGCATGCAAGTGGAAAACGGGTCAATGTTTAATTACGAACAACTCGAAAACGGCAGCCCTGTGTGCATCATCGGGCCTGGAATAAAGACTCGTTTTTTCGCTCTCGAAGACCCAATAGGTAAACAAATCAAATGTGGAAACATCTGGCTCAGGGTTATTGGCGTACTTGAAAATCGAGCAACAGGCAATCAGCAGACAGAAAACCTTGGTATCACCGACTACAGCAACGATATTTATGCACCAATCAACACAGTACTATTGCGTTTCAAAGACCGTGCGCTCGTAAATTCCGGAGCACTTGCAGGCGGAAGCGGCACCACAATTTTCTCGGGAAATAGTGTCATTTCATTTGGAACTGATGGAGGAACTGAAGAAGTTTCCAATTACCATCAACTCGACAGAATTGTGGTACAGGTTGATGAAAGTGAAAATCTGGGAGCCACTACAAAAGTTTTAAATCAAATGCTTAAAAGGCGTCACCTTGGAGTTGAAGATTTTGAAATAACTGTTCCTGAACTACTTCTAAAGCAAGAGCAAAGAACCAAAGACATATTTAATATCGTTCTTGGCGCCATTGCAGGCATCTCGCTGCTTGTTGGCGGCATCGGCATTATGAATATTATGCTGGCCTCGGTGATGGAGCGCATACGTGAAATTGGTGTGCGCCGTTCTATTGGAGCAACACGTCGCGACATCATTTTTCAGTTTCTTGCCGAAGCCACACTTATCAGCATAAGTGGTGGCCTTTTTGGAATTCTTTTGGGTGTGATTATGGCCAAAATAATTACTGAATCTACAGAAATACTTACGATAGTTTCCGGTTCTTCAATACTTATTTCATTTGGTGTAGCGGCAACTGTGGGCATTGTGTTTGGATACCTCCCTGCACGCAAAGCTGCTGAGCAAGATCCTGTTGAGTCGTTGAGGCACGATTAAATGGGTGTCATTGTCTCTTTCCCGGATCGTATTTTTTCGTAACCAAAAGAATTTTATAATGAATCCGTCATTAAAATAAACCTATGATTCAGTTTTTGTAATCTGGTATTATAAATAATTCAATTCCAGCTACTTTCCGGATTGCAAAGTGAAGAAGAACTCTGAACCTTCTCCTTCAACACTTTCAACCCAAATCTTACCGCGATGCTTATCAACAAACTCTTTACACAAGATCAGTCCCAATCCCGTTCCCTTCTCCTGATGTGTGCCGGGGCTTGTATAATTATCATCAATTCTGAATAATTTACTGATAATATCCTGTGGGATTCCAATACCATTATCTCTAACAGAAATCACCAATTCATCATTATTTTCCCTTACCGAAACAAGTATTTTTCCACCGTCTCTTGTAAACTTTATTGCATTTGACAGCAAGTTTCTTAGAATTGTGCTAATCATTGCTTTATCACCCAAGGCGAAGAATTTTTGTGACAAATCGAATTCAAAATCAATTGATTTCTGATTTGCAATTTCATTTAGCAAATGAGATACGTCGAAAATTAATGTGTTAAGCTCAAATTTTTCAGGAGTAAAAACCATTCTTCCTGTCTGGGACTGAGACCATTCCATCAGGTTCATCAACAAGTTCATGGCGCGATGGGAAGAGTTTAAAATGATGGAGGCGTATTTTTCAATTCCTTCATAATCGCTTTCTTTAACTTGATCAACAAGCATTTCGCTCAATCCGATAATTGAATTGAACGGGCTTTTTAAGTCATGAGAAATTATTGAAAAGAACTTATCTTTTTCAGCATTCAGTTTTTTCAATTCATCATTTTTCCTGCCCAATTCCAACTCATTCCTTTTACGCTCAGTTATATCTATGGCAATCCCTATAACTCCAATTACTTTTCCATATTCATCAACAAAAGGTATTTTACTTGTGTTTACCCAGAATATTTCATTTTCGGTTTCCCACTGTTCTTCAATATTAAGCCTTGGAAGGCCTGAATTTAAAACGTAAAGGTCATCCTGATAATATTTGTCAGCATCTTCTTTATTATATATTTGCGATAGATTAACGCCTTCCAAATCTTCTTTTTTCATCTTATGAGCATCCGCAACATACTTATTCACACGGATAAAATTATTTTCACTGTCCTTATAGAACACAAGACATGGCAGGTTATCAAGAATATATTCCAGTTCATTTGATATGTTCTTGTACATATTTTCACTATCAATCAACCTGTTTTCAATAATCTTTTCCTTGGTTATATCGCTTATAATCAAAAAAAGCCTGGGTTGTAGTGGCAAAGAATCAGTTTTATGCTGTTGATCAAAAATTATTTTTCCTGTAACTCTGACATGGAATGACTTTCCATTCTTTTTTAACATACTCAATTCCATGCTCTTTTCGGTAGGACTCTTAAAAAAAGCATTGAACCTGCTTAAAAAAACATTTTTATCCTCAACATCTAAAAATTGAGAAAAGCTAACATTTAGAATTTGAGAAATATCTTTATTCACCATATTGGCAAAAGTTTGATTCGCCTGCAGAATCAAACTGTTGTTGCTTAAGGTTACATAACCTGCCGGAGCATAATTATAAAGCTGAGCATAGCTGTTTCGTGAGTCTTCGAGTTGCTTTTGCGCCAATCGCAACTCTTCGTTCTGGAGCTCGAGCTCTATCTGATAAACTTTAAGATCATGGATAATGCGACTAAAATCACTTACAGGAATATCGTCGTATTGCTTAAGGTTTTCATTTAAAATTTTCTCGGCGCTTTCTCTTAATTTCTTTAATCCATCATCCATGGTTTTCTGCACATTTTTGATAATACATCATATCCTAATTTCATCAATATCATGGAAAATTACTGCAAACTGACCCTTAGCCGGTCTGAAAGCTCTCACTTCAAAATATTTATCAAGCTCTTTACTGTATTGCGTAAAGCTGCTCGGCTCTCCTGTCAGCACAACATCTCCGTAGCGTTTTATCCAGCTGCCTTCAATTTCGGGCATAATTTCCAGAATTGTTTTACCAATTATTTCATTTGCTTTAAGGCCTGTCTTTAATTCAAAAGATGGATTTACCATGATAAATCTGTAATCAACAGCTTCATTGTTTTCATTAAAGATCATTTCATGCAAAGCAATTCCATTGTTTATTTCATTAAACAACATTCTGAAATGTTCTTCACTTGCTAACAGGTCATTTTGCACCTGCCTTACTTTGGTGATATCACTGAAAGTGGTATAAACCTGAAAAGGTCTGTTGGCACCCTCTTTATACATTGGAACAGCTGAAATACTTATCCAGGTAGTATCATTCTTTGTTGGATTATAAACACCCATTATCACATCTTTAACTTTCTTGCCAGTTTTAAGCGCTACCATAGATGGATGTTGTTCGCCTGGAAATGGTGTGCCATCTTCATGAATTGATTGCCAAAGTGGATCAATCGATTTTTTACCCTGCATCTGATCAAGTGTCAGGCCAAGGATAGCTTCAGCTGATGGATTAGCTGAAATAATATTGCCTTCTTCATCTTGGTAAACAACACCAAGCTCCATCGTTTCAAAGAGCTTCTTAAAGCGGTCTTCCGAAACTTCCAGTTGATTTTTTGATTTTCTGCTTTCAGATACGTCAACGAAAGAAATCACAATTCCAGAATAAGATTTCGGACCAATAACATAGGGTTCGATGCGCATCAAAAAGATCCTGCCATCGGCTGTAGCAACTTCACTATCAATTGTTCCATAGTTTTTCTGAACTTCTTTTATTAAACTCAACGGATCAACTTTCATCAAATAGTGCGAGATATGCGTTATTGGGCGGCCAATATCATTGTTTAACAAACTAAAAATCTTTGTTATGTTAGGTGAAAAACGCCTTACTTCAAGATTCTCGTCCAATAAAAGCAAGCTAATCTGAGAGGTATTCAAAATATTCTCGATATCATTATAAAGCTCTGTGAGCTCAATTATTTTGCTTTGATATTCGGCATTTACTGTAAAAAGCTCCTCGTTTGTTGATTGCAATTCTTCGTTTGTTGATTGCAATTCCTCATTGCTTGCCAATAATTCTTCATTTGTAGCTTGCAATTCTTCATTTGAAGTCTCTAGTTCCTCAATTGTAGCCTGCAGGTTTTCCCTTGTAAATTGCAAATCCTGCTCCAGCTCTCTGAGATGCTCCTCTGCTTCTTTTGATAAGTCGAAAGACTGATAATGTTGCTGATCTAAAACATCAGATTTCTTCGTTTCTCCAATGACAATCGCTACCAATTCTTCCTGACCTTTTTTCTGTTTGAGGGGAATTATTCTGAGCTCAACCAAAATTTCAATATTATTCTGGTGAACTCTTATATTGGAAAATCTCACTTCTTTATGCTGCCGGAACACTTTTTGAATTCCTGTTGTTATTGGAACTGAGAGTTCCTTGACAGCCATTTTTGTGATGTCATTGACAAGTTTACCTCCTGGCAGTTTAAAATAGTTTTGAGGATCTCCGAGGGTATGCAGAATTTCAAAGTGTTCATTTACAATCAATGACAATGGTATAAATTCACCGGATAAAGTCTGAATAAACCGATCAAGCACCTTTTCATCCTCTGCAGATTTCAAATTTCTTTTAACCCCTGTATAATAGTTTCTCATGTCCCGGCTTCTGGTATCAGTAACTGACAATGAGTGTGCTGTTTCAGTTATATGCTTCGAACGCCCCTTCGACCTGTAAATCTTGTTTTTTGAATCTATTGGCTCAAAATAATCGGTCATTTCGCCCACTGATTCACTTGTTCCAAGCATCAAAATTCCGCTTGGATTAAGTGAAAAATTGAAAAATTCAAATACTTTGCGCTGTAGCACCGGTTGCAGGTAAATCAGAAAATTTCTGCAGCTCAAAAAACTGATATTCGTAAAAGGCGGATCTTTAATAAGATTGTGCTGTGCAAAAACAACCATTTCTCTGATACTTCTCGAAATATGATAATTATCATCCTTTTTAAAGAAATACTTTGACAATAATTTCGGAGAAAGATCAGCTGCAATACTTTCAGGATAGATTCCATTGGCAGCAAAATGAATCGCATCGCGATCAATATCTGTAGCAAATATCTTGATATCAACATTCAAACTCCTTATTTCCATATACTCCCTTGCAAGAATTGCAAGACTGTAAGCCTCTTCACCGGTAGAGCAGGCTGCTACCCAAAACCTGACGCCATTGTTGCTGTTGGAACTTAAAATATCACCCAGACATTTTTGATAAATTATATCAAAGGCATCCTGATCCCGGAAAAAACTTGTGACACCAATCAATAACTCCCGATAAAGCGCAACTACTTCACCTGGATTCAGGTTCAAAAAGGACACATACTCTCTGATGTCTTCCGTTTGAATAATTGCCATACGCCTTTCAATACGGCGGTTTATTGTACTTGGTTTATAAAATGTAAAATCAACTTTGCATTTTTCTCTTAAAATTGAAAATATTCTGGTCAGTCCTTCTTCATCGCTTAACAATGTTTCAGATCTGATGGCCTTGGCAGCATACGGATGCTTGGCAAAAGAAATCAGCTGAACCGGCATTTCTTCAGGAGGAAGTATATAATCAGCTAATCCTGTTGAGATAGCAGCACGTGGCATGCCATCAAATTTTGCAGTATCCTCTTTTTGAACCATCACCATTCCACCATATTCCTTTATGACACGCAATCCGCGTGTTCCATCGCTGCCAGTGCCTGAAAGAATGATGCCTATTGATTTCTCTGCCTGATCTTCAGCAAGAGATTTAAAAAATACGTCAATCGGAAGATTTACTCCTCTTGAATGATCCTGATCGCTCAAAAACAGTTTTCCATGAAAAATTCTTAAATTCTTTTTTGGAGGTATTAAATATACATTATTTGGAAGAATTACCATATTGTCTTCGGCACGCTGAACTTGCATTACGGTTTTTTTAGAAAGCAATTCAACCATAAGACTTTTGTAATCGGGCGATAAATGTTGAATTACAATAAATGCCAAGCCCGTGTTTGCAGGCATATTAACAAAAAAGGTTTCAATTGCCTCCAGTCCGCCGGCAGATGCACCAACAGCTACATAATAGGCAGGCTGCAATTCTTCAGCTAAATCACTTTTTTGTTTTGATTCTTTACCATTCGTGTTTTTCTTCATGTAAAAAATTTTAAAGCATAACAGCAATCAATTTCATAAAGAGCTATGAACAAACAATTTAACTTAATATCACAGGCAAAAATAGGGAATAAAAAATGAAAACAAAAATAAACAAGTCAATTTTAGTATTAAATTACTTAAATATTTTTTGTGGATTATTCTATATCAAAGAAATAGCGTTCTTAATGCTAATTTCATCGACCAGGTTGTTCTTTTACTATCATGAAATTGTTTATAAAACTGTAATGTAAAGGCTAGAAATCAAAAATTCTAAGTTCAATATCAAGGATCTTCGAGTCGTCTTCATTCTTGATATAGAATATTTTCAATAAACCATCATCCAATTTCTCTTTTTTAAATTCATAGTAGAGTGTGGTTGTTCCACTAAAGTTTTCTTTTCCAGGGCCTCTGATAAGCACCTGGGAAGAATAATACCTGTTACTTCCATCCGGATTATCTACTACAACGATAATTTCGTCTGTTCCTTCTTGAAAACTCGTTACAATGTCTAATTTAACCAAAGCTTTTTCTTCTTTGAAATCTTTGGAGGTTTCAGCCTGGAAAAAGATAGTATCAATAGTAGAATATCCTTTGTTTACAGTACTTTTAAGCATAGCTTTCGGATAATCCTTGCTGAATCTTACTTCCTTGCCAGACAAATCATAGGTTTTCAACCAAACCAGTCCTCTGTATTTGTCTTCTGTTTTTAGAAAAACCTTCCAGAATTTTTCTTTATTCATTTCTCCCCAATCAAGAATAAAACTTTGGTACTGGTATGTTTGAATGATGCTGATATAGGAAAATGAAAGAATCGCAAGTGAAATTATAATTTTAAACCGATTACTTTTAAGCGTAAAAGCAGATGAAGCAAAAACAATTATTAAGCTATAATAATCAATCATAACCCTTGCGCCATAGCTGCCACCATAAAACCAAACCCACCAGCTTGATAACACATAAGTTACAATTATAAAGGCTAACAGAAAAGTTATGGTTTTCCAGAAATTCTTCTTTACCAGAAAGCCATAACTGCCAAGAGCAATCAATACAAGAAATACGGGAGCATAAACAAAAAAGCCCTTTCGATAACTAAATAGAAAATCATGAAGGTGAAATTCTGTGAAATCAAATGTTTCATTACTGTATGATTTTAAAAAGAAAAACCCTGTTTCAATGTACCAGATGATGGGTTGAATTGCAACTATAATCAATGCGATAGATACAGCGATAGTTAGTTGAAATAAATCTTTTGTAAATAATCGCTTAACATCATCAGACAAGGATTTAAGATTTTCGTACAGAAAAGGAATGAAAACAAAAACCAATCCATTCGCCGGTCTGATTAAAACAATTATTCCAAAAACCAAAGCTGCCAGATAGAGATCCCTGCTTTTCCCTGACTGGCTGTAAAGTGTGACTAAAAAAGCAAAAGCAGCGACAAATGCAAATGAATAGACATGACTGAAAGAAGCTTCTGCACTTGCATAATGCATTAAAGAACTGGCAAATAGCACCGCTAGCTGCAGGACGACAATCCAGAGCAGTGGAACTTTCCGAAGTTGTAAAAGCTTTCTGATGAAGAACAGTCCAAAAAAAAGATAAAATAGAGCACTATATGAAATAAATCTCTGATAAATTATTGAGTATCCGTCAGGAACATATTCAGAATTGTTCAAAGCAATTTGATGTGCAACAAGAAAAAACGGCATTTGCACCACAGAAGTTCCAATAAAATACTTATTGATTTTCTTTCCGTCAATTTGGGGATTAATTCCAATATTGTAAGTTTTGTGGTTGTATAAATCCGTTACAAGGGTATCTATATAATTAAAGTTCAGATCTTTATAAATAAACATTGCAGGGAGATAGTCATAATATCCTTTTCCATCTGCAATAATAACCAGATCTTTTCTTCCGATATAGTTGTTTAGTAAAATGATGTATAAAACAACAATTAATACTTCCTGCAGAAAGCCTGCCTTCTTTGGCAGTAACATTGAGTAATGCATTCAATTCTTCAATAAAAACATTTTAAATCTTTGTGTGTTTTTGATTCTTTTTCAGAAATCTATATTTATGTGATCAAAAAGTTCTTTCGTGAAAACCTAAATATTCTGCTAAAGCAATGTATTCATTTCGAATTTTCATGTAGATCAGCATTTTTCAAAAATTTAAATCCTATTAATTCTTCAGGACATTCTCCGGTATCACACTGATTTTTATTTTATCCCTGAAATCAAACAAAGTCATACGTCTGAGGTCATAGTAGCTGTTCCAATATGTTTTAAGTGCATTGTAATAACCCATTTTTGCATTATCGTTGTCAATCTGGGCATTGTTCAGCTCAAGAATATCGTTCACTTTGCCAATCATATAACGCTTTTGAGTGACATCAAAGCGCTTCTGGGCCACTGTATCAGCTTTGGCAGCAATCATAAGTTGGTTTTTTTGCATATTGAACTGCATTACTCTGAGAAAGATGTTTTGCTCAAAATCGGTTCGCTCCTGCTCTATCGAAGCACGAATAAGTTCCAGGTTCGACTCTGCCATCTTGATACGGCCTTTGGACTGACCCCAGTCGAGAATTGGAATTGAAATACCTACAGTGACGCGCTCTTCATCCAATGGTTTGTTGTAGGCTTCGGCAAATTTATCTGCAGTCTGGGTAAGCCCGAAAGAGGCCGAAATCTGAGCATCGAAACGCCCCTGAGCCCTTGCCATGTTTAATTGACTTTCAGCTTCAAGCACACGTCGGTCGAAATTCAGTCCGGATGAAGTGTTGGTTCTTGCTTCGCTGATAGCTTCTTCAACATTAACTCCAAAATGATGCGTTTGTGCCGGCGGAATAAGAATCAACGGCTGATTTGTCTGCAACCTCAAATATGATTTAAAAGTGAAAAGCATGTTCTGATAGTTGAGATCGGCCGTTTCTACGCTGGCCTGAGCACGTAACAGATTGAGCTCAAGCTGAAGCAGTTCGTTTTCCGCAATTTTACCGAGCACAAAACGTCCCCGCGCAATGTTGAATAAAGTGTCGTAATTGGCAAGATTCTTCAAGGCAATTGAACGATCAACCTGCGCCATCAGCAAATTAAAAAAGTGATTGATTGCCGTTGAAGCTACTTGTTCATTGGATTCTAAAAATTCCCGCTTTGCTTCTTCGTAGCGCATGGGCTCAATCTGTTTATCCCATTTATAGGCATTGTAACCAAAAATAGGTTGCCGGAACCCAATATTCACAGGTGTTGAAAGATATTGGCGCGTTGAGGTATCAGTATAGAAGTTATCGAGACGTTGAAGACCGGTTTGCAGAAACACTTCTCCACCAGTAAGCCCAACTTTTTGGGTGAGAGACATATTGGCTGAGTAGCGTGCAAGGGTGCGCTCACGATAAGTTTCGCTGCCATCAGATTGGGTGATTGCATCGATGGTTCGATTGAAGTTTGGCAACACAGCATCCAACTTGAGATTTGGCAGATATCCGGCTTTGAAACTGCGAAACTCCCAGTAGCTGCGTCTGAAACGATGGCGTGCAATCATGGCATCCGGCGAATTTTCCTGAGCAGCCTTGATTATTTCGGTAAGGGAAAGATAAACAGGCTCCTGTTGACCAAATAAGGGTTCTTTTATGCTTGCAAAAAGGATAATGGAAAAAATTAAAACCCTATATAAATGACTGTATTTATGAGAGTTATTCCTTTCAGTATAGATTACTTTCATTTCTTTGGAATAATTTTATATCAAAAAACAAAGTTAGAACTATTGTCAGTTGGTTTTATTGTTCAAAATAAAATATCCATTAACAATCCATAAAAATAATACGGAAAATCCGGGAAACTTTAAAATATGAAATGAAGAAAAATAGGCCAAAAACAAGCTATTTCAATGAGTTTTCCTTACAATTTCAAATGTTCTCCTGCTTGAAGTCTTCAATAATCTGACCTGCTTTCTCAAGATCATCTGAAAGGATATACAAATCGATAGCTGATGGAATACCACCACCAAATCCCGCCAAAGCGCTCGAATGGAAATCATCCCGAATCATAGCGCCAACACCAATCGATTCGAGTTCATTTTTAAGCAGATGCACCAATACATCACGTCCGGTAAAAATCTTTATAAGATCTGAATTTGTTGTCATAGCTCTTTTTTGCTCAAAGTTAAATAAAATTTATGCCCAAACTGTATACAACAGATTCAGTTTTTCGACGACACCTATATATTATATCTCAAAATCTATGTTTGGAATATTAACGTGATTTATGGAACATAATAAATCGGGCCTTCAATGCCTAACGGCCAGCCTGCCCAAACCCAAAGGAGCAGCATGGGTATTCTGACCAATGCAAAGGCGATTGCAAAAGGAAGCATCATCGAGATAAGTGTACCTATGCCTACATCTTTCACGTATTTTTGAGCAAAGACGATCACAAGTGGAAAATAAGGCAACAGCGGTGTCAGCACATTGGAATAGGAGTCGCCAATACGATAAGCGGCCTGCGTTGTCTCTGGTGAATATCCCATCAGCATAAGCATCGGAACAAATATAGGTGCCAGCAGCGCCCATTTGGCGGAGGCACTTCCCATAATTAGATTAACAATCGAAGAAACAACAATAAATGCAACAAGCAGTGGCCCGCCTGTGAAGCCAATCGCTTTTAAACCTTCGGAGCCTTTTACGGCAAGCACACTACCAAGATGCGACCAATTGAAATAAGCCACAAACTGCGAAGCGACAAAAGCAATCACGATATACATTCCCATAGTGGACATACTTTTTGCGGTCATATCCGTAACATCTTTATCTGTTTTGATGGTTTTGGCAACAATACCATACACCAGACCGGCCACAAAAAATCCTATGAACATAATTGGCACAAGTGAGTCATAAAACGGGCGCATACTTCTAATACCTGATTGAGGGTCAATATCTCCACGAAGCAATCCATCGGCTGGAATTATTGTTAGCAACACCAAAATCGTAACAGCAATTGTTGCAATGGCTGACCAAACAAGTGCTTTGCGCTCTCTGCCAGTAATCGGCGTTTGTTCTTCAATAACGACGTCAGCACCGGGCTTGTAGGGGCCAAGTCTGGGAATCAGAATTTTTTCCGTAATCCATGTGCCGGCAATACCAACGAGCGGCACAGAGGCTGCCATGAGATAGTAGTTGGACAAAGGGTTCACCGTATAATTTTGATCAATGATTTGTGCTGCCGGCTCGGTGAAGGCGGCAAT
>JAGXRB010000150.1 GCA_018336075.1 Bacteroidota bacterium | reverse complement strand
GTTGTTGTCTTCAACTATTAAAATTATTTTTTTATCACCTTCCAAATGCAGGTTTTCAGAAACTTCAGCTTCCAGGGGGTCATTCTCATCAAAATTGGTATCTGTTTCATCAGATTCAATTTCCGGTGACACAATTTCTGAAACTGTATTTTTAAACTGACTTGTATTCTCAAAGGGCAGTGTCACAACAAATTCAGATCCTACACCAATCTTGCTGTGCACCTTTATTTTTCCTTTGTGCAATAGAATCAACTCTTTAGCAAGTGCAAGCCCAATTCCGGTTCCTTCGTGCTCGCGGGTATTTGAACCATCCACCTGATAAAACCGATCAAAAATGTTCTTCAGTTTATCCTCCGGAATACCACAGCCGGTATCTTTTACCGATATTTCAATTGTATCATTGAAAATACAAATTGCAACTTTTATTTCTCCGTTCTCTGCGGTGAATTTGAAAGCGTTTGATATCAGGTTGTAAAAAACCTTTTCCATTTTGTCTGTATCAAAAAATACATGCAACTTTTCAGATACAGTTTCGAACTTAATTGCAATATTCTTATCTTTTGCGATTGATTCGAAAGAGAAGAAAAGGTTTTTTAGAAAAGAAACAATGTTATTGTTTTCGGCATGCAACTCCATGCTGCCTGCTTCAAGTTTCGACAAATCAAGCAACTCATTGATCAGTTTGAGCAACCTTCTTGAATTGCGGTTGGCAACCTGAAGTTTCCCTTTTTCCTTATTGTCAATGCCTGAGGACATTACGCTTTCAATTTGTCCAAGAATTAAGGTAAGCGGTGTACGGAATTCATGGGAAATATTGGTATAGAAGGTTGATTTCATAAGATCGAGGTTCTGCAGAGAATCGCTTTTTACTTTTTCAAGTTTCAGCTGATTGCGCAGACGGATTCTATTCATTTCATACCGCCTGATGCCAAAAAGAATCAGAAGAAAGGCCATAATATAACTGAGAACTGCCCACCATGTTAACCACCAGGGTGGAAGTACCTCGAAACTGTAGGAAACCGGATCGCTCCAGATACCGTCAGGGCTTTTGGCCTTCAGCTTAAATGTGTATTTTCCATGTGGCAGATTCCGGTAATCTGCAGTTGAATACTTACTCATAACACTCCAATGGTTATCGAAACCTTCCAGTAAATATTGATACTGCACCATAAATGGCCTTGTTGTTTCGATACCAACAAAATCAAAGCTGATGGTGTTGAATGAAAAAGGCAAAACAAGGTTCTCCGGAATTGTATTGAAAGGTCTTATACCATTAAAACGGATTGAATTGAACTTGAATATCATAGAATCACGTTCGGAATTGCTCAGTATTCTTTCAAATATCTTTAACTCATCATGTATAAATGCAGGCACATTTCCTGAAACTTTAGAATCCTGGTCTTCATTGGACTTCGCCTTTTCAAGACTATGCCAACTAATATTTTCATCGTTGATTCTGATTTTTTGAATGAAAACATTTGGCGCGTTTGATGGTTTTTTAACTTTTTTGTAGTCAAAGCGAACCAGCTTATCGCCGGTACCTAACCATACAAAACCGCGGCTATCCAGATGCATGCTGTAATTATTGCTGACGTCTTTGATCGGATAGCCGGTTTTTTGATTGAAAACTTCTATTCCGTATTTCGCAATTTTATTTCCGTCATCTAATCCGCCTTTTAGCACCGTCAATCCCTTGCTTGTTCCAATCAAAATATTTCCTTCCTTATCCTCGAGGATGCCATAAACCACATCATTGGCAAGCCCATTGGTAGAATTGAAATTTTCAAAAATGTTTTCATCAGACTGAGTCCAATTTTTTTTAGCCTGATAGTCGAGCTTGCTTTTTCTGATTATCGAAACACCACCACCCCAGCTTCCTATTAAAAGATTGCCGGATCGGTCTTGCGTTACGATAGATAATTTGTTGTCGGGGAGCCCTTGTTTTTTCGTGAAATTAATAAATTTTTCACCGTCAAACCGGCTTAATCCACCCCTTGTTGCAAGCCAAATTATTCCATTGGCGTCCTCATGAATCGACCAAACGGTGTTATTTGCCAATCCCTGTTCAGTTGTGAAATGACTAAATTTTTTACCATCAAATATGCTGAGACCCTTTTCATAAATACCTATCCAGATATTCCCTTTTTTATTTTCTCTGAGACTCACAACAGAATTTCCGATCATTCCCTGATTGGTTTTGAAATTGGTGATTGTTTTCCCGTCGAAATGACTCAATCCATTTGCAGAGCCGAACCAAAGATGTCCGTTTTTGTCGAAAATCATTGTCAGCACATCATGATTGGTCAATCCTTGTGCAGTTGAATAATGAATGAAAGCATCATTTTCAGGATTTGGCTTGTCAGATTCCATTTTTGTGATCCCATTTTCCTGTACTCCAAACCATAGATGGCCATCATTGTCCTCGGCTATTGAAAAAACCACTTTACCAAATAATCCTTGATCTTCAGTGTATTCCAAAGTACTGAGCCCGTCAAATCTGCTTAATCCACCTCCGATTGTTCCAAACCAAATGCTTCCTGCATCATCTTCGGTCATACAAATGATGCTGTTGTTTACCAATCCTTGTTCAGAGGTAAAATTGAGAAAAGAGGAATTAACTTTATTAAAAGCAGATACACCTGACTTAGAACCAAACCAAATGTTTCCCTCGTTGTCTTCCAGAACGGATGTGATTTTATTGCTAACAAGCCCGTCATCGGTTGTGTAGTTTATAAAAGCAATGTTCCCTGTTCTTGCTTTTTCGGGATCAAATCTGAACACCCCCATATCAGTTCCAAACCAGATTAATCCTTCACTGTCCTCAGCCAAACTATTGACAAAAATGCCTTCCAGACCTGTCAACTTTGAGTAGTCATAGAAAAAAACATTTCTATTGGTTTCAGCCAAAGGATCATATTTCAGGACACCGCGATCAACAGAAATCCAAATGCTGCCATTTTTGTCTTCTATGATAGCGCGGGTATATTGTTCAAAGAAACCATTTTTCTCATCGTATTGAATAAATATCCCGGCTGCTGTATCAATGGTTTCAGGCGAATACCTGCACAAACCCTTTGGTGTGCTATGCCAGATATTCCCCTTGCTGTCTTCAAGTGTTTGAAGAACATCGTTATCAGGAAGTCCATTTGCAGTAGTGAAATTTTTGAACGAAACTCCGTCATATTTACTCACGCCTCCAAAAGTACTGAACCAAATATTTCCCTGACTGTCTTCAGTAATTGAATTTATCAGATTGTGCAGTAAGCCATGAGCCGAAGTGAAATTTGTAAAACCCTTACCATCAAACTTGCTAACTCCATTGCCAGAAGTGCCAAACCACAAATTTCCGGCCTTGTCTTTAAAGCTGCAGAGAATGCTACTCAAAGCCAAACCATCATCGGTGTTGAAGTTTTGCATGCTGATACGAAAGTCTGCCTGCCGTTTTACAGGAGGATTTTTTAGGGATAAATCTATAATTTCAGGAGATGGATAGTCGCTCAGGATTTCAATCGTTGGGTTGCCTTTTTTAATCACGACAGGAGGATAGCTTGAATCCTGATCAATGAACTTTCGCTGTGATAATGGGTCAGGAGCACGATTGCAGCCTGCAAGGGAAATGAACAGAATGGATAACCAAATGAGCAAATATTTAAGTTGAATTTTCTTCATCTTGTTATTCAATTCTTATTGTTTTAGAGCTGTAAATATTTTAATCTGAAATACGCTTCAATTCATCATCTATAGCTGATTTTGCTCGTTTTTTAATTTTTGCTTTTTGATTGCCGAAATTGTAAGTCACATTAACTCCAACCCTCCGGTTATCAAAAGATCTCACGCCATCGACGATCATTCCTCCGTAATTACTTTTATAATAAAAATCACTTGAACTATTTAAAATATCATTTCCGGTAAGCTGTACCAACAATCGGCGGTCAAAGAAATCTTTCTTGATTCCAAAATTAAGTCCGTAACTTCCTTCAACATTCACTGAGCCTCTCCAAACCCATGGCCCCCAGATATTGAAGGTGACTTCCATTGCCACACCGCCCGGAAGGCGCATATTATTTTGCATTCTCAGACTGCTTTGGGTTGATTTCAGGTCAATTTTGGTGCCTTCAAGATCGCCTTTATAGGTGGAATAGTTGAAAATGAAAAATGATGAAAGTTCCCACCATTTTAAGATCTGAAGTGGGTAGCTTACAGATAATCCATTTGTTGTGGATTTGTCCATGTTCCGTGGAATTAAAATACTTCCTTTTTCTTCAGAAATTTCAAAAATAGTTGCAAAGAAATCGCGTGTGATGCTGTAATTGTTTGCAATGATCAGCTTTCGTTTCAGGGAGTAAGTGAGCTGGTAATTGGTGATGTAGTTAGGTTTGAGAAACGGATTGCCTTTCCATGACGACAGCTCACTCATTCGTGATTCAAATGGATTCAAATCCTGATAGTTAGGTCGTGTGATTCGCTTGCCAAAACTTGCACTGATGACACTGTTTTTCTTATCATCAAAAGAGATACTGATGTTTGGAAAGAAATTCGTATAATTTCTGGCGACTTCATTGTCCTCTGTTGGTACTTCACTTTCCAGGCGACCCAGTGAGGAGGTGTTTTCCATCCTTAAGCCAGCGTTAATGGTGATTTTATCGGTAGGTTTTGAGTTAACAATAAAGTAGAGTGCAGCAATTTTTTCAAGATAGGTGAAATCGTTGCTTTTGTTGATATCGAAGACTGGAAGATCGTTTTGAATATTGTAAAATTCCAGTTGGTTGTTGGTGGAAATGTAGGAATATTTGGCTCCCGCAGAAAGCGTGAAGCTTTTCAGTTTTTTCTCAAAATCGAACAGTGCCGATCTCAGATCAATGGCTGTCATTGCATCATATTCACTATTGAATGACCTTAAAATAGTACCGCTACTGGCTTCGAGGTAGTCATTGGGCTGAAATGTATTTTTATTGCCTGAATACTTTCCTAAACTGAGGTCAACCGAAAAATTCGAGGTTTTATTGGGGATAATGCGGTAATTGACATTCAGATTGTAGTTTTCTGTTGGCATTTTGTCAAGCACCTCAGCCCTTAGTATTTCACCAAAACCGATATCCGACGCATCGAAAATACCTGTTGTTGAAAACAGTTTATTGTCTCTTTTGTTGATGAATACTCTTCCATCAATGCTTAAGGACTGCTTTGACGAAAGCGCGTAATCAAGTCCGCCCGAAAAACTGAAACCTTTTCTGGTATTCAATCCATCCGATTTTTTATTTAAAAGGAAACCGCTTTGCAATGCTGTCTCCCTGAAATCATCCTGCCAGTTATCAAGAGAAGTATTGATATTCGTGTAAAGATTAATTTTTTCGGCACTGTAGTTTAAGGTTGTTCCAACACTCCCTTTTGCATAAATACCCTGAGAAAAGTTTCCGGTCAGATTGCCATTAAACCCAAGATTAACATTCTTTTTTAAGACAATATTGATGATGCCGCCAGTTCCTTCTGCATCATATTTTGCAGAAGGATTTGTTATAATTTCAACATAGTCAATGTTATCCGAACGCATACTTTCAAGGAAGTTGCTCAGATCATTGCCCGAAAGCCTTGAAGGTCTGCCGTTGATGAAAACCTGTACGCCCGATTTTCCCTGAAGAATGATATTGTTGTCCATATCGACAATCACGCCGGGCGCTTTGCCAAGCATTTCCAGTCCGCTATTTCCGGAGGCATTGATGCTGCTGGAAACATTATAGACCATTTTGTCGGCATGAACTTCCAATACAGCCTTGCGGGCAGTCACTACTACTTCATTCAATTGGTTGATACTTGTTTTCAGGTTGATTCTGTCTAAAAGGATTTTTTCATTTTTTTTGATTGTCACAGCCTGCGACATATAGGTTTGAAACTCAATATTCCGGACCAAAACAAAATAGGTACCCTGCTCAATATTGTCAAAAACGAACGAACCGTCATCCTGACTAAAGGCACCTTTCATAAAAACTGAATCCTGGTTTAACAGAATCACTGTTGAATACATCGCCGGAGTATTTTCAGGCGAGAAGATGTATCCCTTTATTTGTGTTTCATTTTGCTGTCCGAGAGCCAGATTACTGAAGCCTGTAAATAGTATGATGAGTATAAATAAGTATTGATTTGATTTCATAGAATTGAAAAGTGGAAAGAGTTGAATATTGGTTTATTTGTTTTTTTTGAAAATCATGTACCAGTTTAGATAGTAGATTTTTGAGTCTGGCTTTTTCAGCTCTTCTTTGTCTTCTTTTGAGAGGAATGGAATCATCACATCGCTGCCGGGCTGCCAGTTTGAAGGCAGGACAATATCATTATTGGCATGATGCATTTGCAAAGCCTTCAAAACCCTTAGTATTTCTTCAGAATTTCTACCCACTTCGTTGGGATAGAATTGAAAGGCTCTGATTTTATTTTCAGGATCAACAAAGAAAACACCTCTCACACTTTGCCCTGCATTTGATTTGGAGTCGAGCATTCCATAATTGCTTGAAATCGCATAAGAACTGTCAACAACAAGCGGAAAGTTGATTTTCATTTTGCCCAACCCTTTATAATCAACCTCTTCCAGATCTTTTTTCCAGCTTTGATGCGAGACAAGTCTGTCGACGGAAATCACAATTATCTGGGTGTTTAAACTAATGAATTCATCCTGAAGTCTGGCAAGTTCCAAAACCTCAGAAGAACAAACTGGCGTAAAATCACGTGGATGTGCAAAAAGTATCTTCCAGGATTTGCCAAAATCTTCCGGAAAAACAATAGCGCCATTGGTTGATGGCGCTTTAAACGATGGGGCATTGGAGCCTATTAGCGGAATCCGCTGACTTTCAATTTTTTGTGCAAAGCCTGCATTTGCTGCCAAAATCACAAGCATTAATAGATACAAGGGTTTTTTCTTCATCTTAAATCTGAATGATTCGTTGTTGGAAATCAAAAAAATATGTTCAATAGTTTTAAATCTGAATCTAGTTTGGTAAGCAAATGCTGTGTCTAAACTTTTGTGGCAAACCACTGTTGCAAGCTGCTTTTATTCCAAGTCACTGCTTGTATTTGCAGCTTGTATTTTCATAAATGCGAACAAGTTTAGAGTCTTTTAAATTGTCTTTAGTACCTTGAATGAACTGTTTTTGCAAGTCACTACTTAAACCAGTCAATTTAATGCAAAAGTCAATTTCACCTTCTTTACCCCAATTTGCTTTTTCTAACAAAACAGTGACTTTGTTGGATTGTTCAAATTGTATAATGAATTGTTCATATTCTTTTCGGGCTTTTCTGTCAGTTCCGGAGCCAATACTGATAAATGAAACTCTCAATGAATATATGCTGTCTGCTTTCGTTTCAGAATTGGCCTCAAATTCGCTGTTTGAATTGTCGGTTGACTTTTTAGAGCTTGAGCATGCAAAGAAACCCGCAAGGGCAATAAAAATTAATAAGTGTCTCATAACTGAAGATTAAAAGCGTGGCAAGGTTTGATTGCCACGCTTGTTATAACTAATTGATAATGAATATTTTTTTGGTAACTACATTGTTGTTTCCTGCATCAATTCTAATAAAGTAAATTCCTGATTGCAATTTATTGTCTGAATTTATGTGAATTGGGGTACTTGAGTTGGTGTCAAACTCCCTTACAATTTCTCCAAGTACATTCTCCATTTTAACTGTAATGTTTTTTGAACCGATTGAGGATACATCAATGGTAAATGAGCCGTTGTTTGGATTAGGATATACGCTAATATCGTTTGCACTCAAGATGCTTTGAACAGATACAGCTGCCTGACAACCTTGTGATGTCAACAAACCTGCCCTTGGACCGTTTAATGCAGCATACATTCTTTGTGCCTGACCAAATGTAAACATATTCATACAGTGATCATCAACGTAGTCCATATAATTCATATACATTTCACCAGATTCCCCTGATCCGCAACTGTTGAATGCTCTGTGAGGAAAACTGGGGCAGCCATAGTTTTCTCCTTCTGCCGTTTCTGTATCTTCAACAAAATCGTCACCACAGTTATCATCGCCCCAGATGTGTCTGAGGTTTAACCAATGTCCAACCTCGTGAGTTCCGGTTCTGCCACCATCATTAAGGCTAAAGTCACCCGACCCTGCAGTGCCAATATTCCCAAATGCTTCATATCTTATAACTACGCCGTCAAGGTCGGGGTTAGTTACTAATTCGTCAGGAAATGCTGCAAAACCAAGCGTTGACCCGTCAAGGTTCACAACGTATATATTCAGGTATTGCGTTGGATCCCAATTATCTCTGCCACCGTAAGCAGTATATTTGATGTAATCAAAATCGTCTTCTCCCCACGCAACAACAGAAGTTTGTGTTCTTGTGATTCCTGTAGTCGCATTTCCATCAGGGGTTCTTGTTGCCAAGCAAAATTCAATTTGTGCATCAGCAGTGTAAATCCAAAATGGGTGCGTGTTATCTAAAGAGTCAGCATTCAATAATCTGAAGTCCTCATTTAAAACGTCAATCTGGGAATAAATCTGAGCGTCAGAAACATTTTGAACCGGGTCATTCCAAATTACATGAACAACAACAGGAATTGTTATTATCTGTCTTGAACGATTGAAATTTGGATTTGAAGAAATCCAATCTTGTGTTTGAATTTCTGATTGCTCCATTTGTTGTTTTAGAGCAGGATTTTGTTGAATTCTTTTTTCAAGAACCTGCATGGTCGCACATTTTTCGCTTTGTGCATAAGTTTCAGTTGAAAATAGTGATAGTCCAATGACAATTGCTAAAAGTAAAGTTTTTTTCATATTTATTAATTATTTAGGTTTACTACTCATATGGCTTTTCGTATACGCCTTGTTTTTTAACGTGGTTTGCTTGCCTCCACGAAAATTTTATTTGTCCATCTGGTTTATTCAGTTGGCGTAAAGTGCAACAATAAGAGAAACCAGAATAGACATCTTTTTCATAATTAATGATTTTTCAAAAATTTGAATGTGAAAATTTTTGCAAACCTACAGGATACAAAATAAAAAGTCTTGCACTTTTCGCGCAAATCCTTGGACTTTTCTGACAAATTCATGTGTTTTCTTAACAAAAAAGTCAAAAAGTAAAATTCTCTACTTCTTGACTTATCATTTCTCGATGCTTTTTGCAGATGGATCTAGTCAGACTTTCATTGCCCATTCAGCCACTCATTAAAACTTCTGTTTGGTTCACCGGAAGGATAGGACCAATCAGGTTTTAGCCGGAGACCACTTTCGCTTTGGCTGATAAATTCAATTACTTCTTTAATGTCATTTTCTTTTTGAATCTTTACTAAAAAGAGTGAATGATGCTCAAGTTCTACTTCGATAATTTCTGACTCTATTTTTTGTACAAACAAAGCGTTGAAAATTATCTCTGCCTGAAGTAGGTCTTTTGTGGCCCATACAATTCCGTCAGATCCCGAAATCAATCGATTCTCATCAAAGCTTACAGTAAATTCAAGTATTGTACCTTCAGGTAGCCGTGGAAACTTTTTATCAGAAATAGATTCCCACAACAAAGGCTTTTGCTGGAAAAAGACAATATCCCCGTTTTTGTTGATGACACCTTTTTTGGTTAATAGTTTCATGGCTGATTGGTTAAGTACTTTTATTTGTTCAACTGAACTTTTTCCAGAATTTCAAAGAAAGAAAATTTCTTTATGAAGTATTTTATTTGATTTATCAGGATTATTAGATATGTTACTCTTTTTGAAACGGTTGACTATAATTTCTTGAACCACATATACCAGGTTACTTTCCTGAGATTGGCATCTTGTTTTCTTTCAAGTTTCTCGGCTTCCTGAATGGATGAAGGGCTTTTGATAAGCACTTCATTGCCGGGTTGCCAATTGGCCGGTGTTTGCACACCATGTTTGTCTTCAGTCTGCAATGCGATCAAAGTTCTTTTTATTTCTTCGATATTGCGGCCAACAGAATTTGGGTAATGAAAGAAGGCGCGTATTTTGTTTTCGGTATCAATGAAAACAACGCCTCTGATGTCTTTTCTTTCTTTAGAATTTGACTGTAAAAGTCCGTAAAGCTTTGAGACTACAAGCTCGTTGTCTGCTATCAAAGGAAAATCAATCTTGACCGGACTAAAACCTTCATAGCTGATTGACTCCATGGACTTAACCCATTCAATATGACTGTTTAATCCATCTGTTGAAATAACGATCAATTGGGTTTTTAATTTTTTGAATTCCTCATGGCTTGCTGCCAGAGCCAAAATTTCTGAGGTGCAAACAGGCGTGAAATCTGCCGGATGGCTAAAAAGAATCTTCCATTTACCAAAATAGTCATCCGGGAAGTTTATATCTCCCATTGTTGATGTTGCCTTGAATGATGGCGCTGTGCCCGAAGTAAGCGGACCGCTTCTTTCTGCTCTGGTTTGAGAAATCCCATTCGTTGAAAGGAGTACAACTAATAAAATAGACATTACATTTTTCATGATCTGACTTGTTTTTTAAATAATTGATTTATAATTGATTGCATTTTTACTTGGTTGTTGTTTAAACATTGGCAAAAGGACAGTTGAAAGTTGATTTTAGTGTTTATAGATGCAAGCAGTGCTTTTTGGTAGAAGAAATTCAACTGCCCTATGCCAATATTTTTTTTTAAGTCTTTTAGTTTTTATAGAACCTTTCTTTCAAAATGGAATTTAGGGTTAGTATTTTACTTGATTAAATAAATCGATGCAAACATACGATCTCAGATACCCAAAAGTCTTGTACTTTTCGAGCAATTACTTGGACTTTTTTGACAAAATGCATTAAAAATGCTGTTTAAAAGCTGTTTTGGAGAAATTCATGTCAGAAATCTTGAAAAAAATGATTGCCAAAATACTCACAGCATGTTCATAAAAAATTTCATAAAAAAACCGGAACTTATCAAATCACTGTATATTTGCCCTCCGAAACATATCAAAAATGAGCGTTCCGGATTCTTTTGTAATTCCAATTGCTGCTCCTCACGGATTGGTAAAAAGTATTTCTCTATTGCAGACGGCATCGACCGTCTTTTTTTTTGCTAAAAATATACACTTATGAAATCTACTCACTATCGAAGTGCGAAACTGATACTTGAAGATGGGACAACTTTTGTTGGACAATCTTTCGGTTATGAAGGTGCTGTGACTGGCGAAATCGTTTTCAATACCGCCATGACCGGTTATCCTGAAAGTCTTACAGATCCTTCTTATTGCGGTCAGATAATCGTTCTGACATATCCCTCCATTGGTAATTATGGTGTTCCTTCAAAAGAAGTTGAAGACGGGATGCATCGTTTTTTTGAATCTGAACGTATTCATGCTTCAGGCCTGATCATTTCCGACTATTCCGAAAAGTATAATCACTGGAATGCCAGTCAAAGTCTGGGAAGTTGGTTGAAAGAGGAAAAAGTACCCGGCCTTTTTGGCATTGATACCCGAATGTTGACAAAGATTATCCGTGAAAAGGGCACTATGTTAGCCAAAATAATCTTTGATGAGGACATCCCATTTGATAATCCTGATCTCAAAAACCTTGTTGCCCTTGTAAGTCACAAAGAAAAAGTTGTTTACGGAAGCGGAAAAAACAGGATTTTGTTGATCGATTGCGGTGTGAAAAGCAATATTATCCGTTTTCTTTTGCGCTACGACACAACAGTGATAAGGGTTCCATGGGATTATGATTATAGTGGTGAAAACTATGACGGACTCTTTATTTCAAATGGACCCGGCGACCCTTTGCATTGTCGCAAAACAATTGAAAACCTTCAAAAATCCCTTGATGAAGACAAACCGGTTTTTGGCATTTGCCTCGGTCATCAGTTGGTGGCACTTGCATCAGGTGCAGATACTTACAAGCTCAAGTTTGGTCACAGGAGTCACAATCAACCTGTTATTGAAAATGGAACCAATAAAGCATGGCTTACTTCTCAAAATCATGGTTATGCTGTAAAAACAGAAACAATCGGCAAAGACTGGAGACCCTATTTCACCAACCTGAATGATGGAAGCAACGAAGGTCTGATTCATAAATCAAAACCGGTTTTCACAACGCAATTTCACCCTGAAGCATCAAGCGGACCTACCGATACAGCATTTTTATTTGGCAAATTTATCAAAGCAATTGAAACATGGAAAAAATAAATAAAGTACTCGTTCTTGGTTCTGGTGCGCTCAAAATTGGCGAAGCCGGAGAGTTTGATTACAGCGGTTCGCAAGCCTTGAAAGCCTTGAAAGAAGAGGGAATAACAACGGTTCTCATCAACCCGAACATAGCAACAGTACAAACATCGGAGGATATTGCCGATATCATTTATTACTTGCCGGTAACACCATTTTTTGTTGAGAAGATCATCAAAAAGGAAAAACCTGAAGGCATTCTGTTGGCTTTTGGCGGTCAGACAGCCTTGAATTGCGGAATAGCCCTTCATCGTGAGGGTATTCTGAAAAAATATGATTTGAAGGTACTTGGCACGCCCGTAGATGCAATCATCGAAACTGAGGACAGAGAACGTTTTGCACAGATGCTGGCTTCAATAAATATCAAAACCCCACGTTCTGTGGCTGTTACAACAATTGAAGATGCCATTGAGGCAAGCAGGGAAATTGGCTTTCCGATCATCGTTCGTGCAGCCTATACGTTAGGCGGACAGGGAAGTGGATTTTGCAACAATGAACCCGAGTTGAGGCAATTGGCAGAAAAAGCATTTTCCTATGCCAATCAGATTCTGGTTGAAGAATCGTTAAAAGGCTGGAAAGAAGTCGAATACGAGGTCGTCCGCGATTGTTTCGACAATTGCATTACCGTCTGCAATATGGAAAATTTTGATCCATTGGGCATTCATACCGGGGAAAGTATTGTCGTTGCACCTTCGCAAACCCTTACCAACAGCGAATATCATAAACTGCGTCGTATTTCAATCGAAATTGTAAAAAAGGTTGGCATTGTTGGTGAATGCAATGTGCAGTATGCACTTGATCCCCATTCGGAGGATTACCGCGTAATTGAGGTCAATGCCCGTTTATCGCGTTCCAGCGCCCTCGCATCAAAAGCTACCGGCTATCCATTGGCGTTTGTGGCGGCAAAACTGGCTTTAGGTTATGGCTTGCATCAATTAAAAAACAGTGTAACGAAAACAACTTCGGCTTTTTTTGAACCTGCGCTCGATTATCTGGTTTGTAAAATTCCACGCTGGGATTTGAATAAATTTCAGGGCGTATCAAGAGAGATTGGCTCAAGTATGAAAAGCGTGGGCGAGGTGATGGCCATTGGCAGATCATTCGAAGAGTGCATTCAGAAAGGTTTGCGCATGATAGGAGTGGGGATGCATGGTTTTGCGGCCAATAAGGAAATGAAAAAGGTGGATATCGAAGAAGCATTAAGCAATCCGACCGATATCCGGATTTTTATTATTGAACAGGCCTTTAAAGAAGGCTGGACTGTAGAAGAAGTTTATCAGCGCACCAAAATTGACCGCTGGTTTCTGGAAAAACTGATGAATATCTATGAGACTTCCTGTGAGCTGGAGACTTACGATGACTTGGAAACTTTATCACCCAATTTACTGATAAAAGCCAAAAAGCAAGGCTTCTCCGATTTTCAACTGGCACGTTTAGTAACAAAAGCTGAAGATGCTGCTGCTTTGGATGCAGCCATGAACCAGGTAAGAAATCATCGGCAGTTGTTGGGAATAGTCCCTTTTGTAAAACAAATTGACACCCTTGCTGCAGAACATCCGGCAATAACAAATTACCTCTACTTAACCTATCATGGAAGTGAACATGATATTCGTTTTGAGGCAGATAAGCGTTCTGTGATTGTGCTCGGTTCCGGTGCTTACCGCATCGGAAGCAGTGTCGAATTCGACTGGTCTGGCGTTAATGCGCTGAAAACGATCGATAAATCGGGTTTCAGGTCAGTGATGATCAATTACAATCCCGAAACAGTAAGTACCGATTATGACAGTTGCAGCCGCCTGTATTTCGATGAGTTAAGTCTCGAACGTGTGCTTGATATCATCGAGCTTGAGAATCCTTATGGTACAATCGTTTCGACAGGCGGACAGATTCCAAACAACCTGGCCATAAGATTGCATCAGCATCATGTTGCAATCCTGGGAACATCGCCTGTTTCAATTGACAAAGCCGAAAACAGGCATAAGTTTTCTGCCATGCTTGACAAAATCGGAGTTGACCAGCCTGAATGGAAAGAGCTGAGCTCCGTGGATGATATTTTTAAGTTTACCGAAGAAGTTGGATTTCCTGTTTTGGTTAGACCTTCCTATGTGTTATCAGGTGCGGCAATGAATATTGTTTCAAATAAAAGTGAGCTCAAACATTTTCTCGAACTTGCCACAAGTGTTTCAAAACAATATCCGGTTGTCGTTTCTAGGTTCATAACTGATGCCAAAGAAATTGAGATGGACGCGGTTGCAGATAAAGGGGATATTATCGTATATGCTATCTCTGAGCACATTGAGTTTGCGGGAGTCCACAGCGGTGATGCCACAATCATGTTTCCACCGCAAAAAGTTTATGTCGAAACTATTCGCAGAATAAAGAAAATCAGCCGTGAAATTGCACAGGAACTTCAAATAAGCGGGCCTTTTAACATACAGTTTCTAGCCCGCGACAACGATGTGAAAGTGATTGAATGTAACCTGAGGGCATCAAGAAGTCTTCCTTTTGTTTCAAAAGTATTAAAGACCAATTTCATCGATTATGCCACCAAAATTATGCTTGGAATAGCAGTCGAAAAGCCAGGAAAATCCCTGTTTGATATTGATCATATTGGTGTAAAAGCTTCACAGTTTTCCTTTTCCCGCCTGAGCAAAGCAGACCCGGTTTTGGGTGTTGATATGGCATCAACCGGCGAAGTAGGTTGCATTGGCGACGACTATTATGAGGCTATTTTGAAAGCAATGCTTTCGGTAGGATACAGCATTCCAAAAAAGAATATCCTTATCTCATCAGGGCCGATGCGTTCAAAAACAGAATTGCTTATCAGTGCAAGAACCCTTACTGAAAGAGGGTTTCAGCTTTTTGCAACATTGGGAACGCATCGTTTTCTTGCAGAAAACAACATCCCTTCAACAATGGTTCATTGGCCGGATGTTCCCGAATCACCTAACGCATTTGATCTGATCCGTGAAAGAAAAGTGGATCTGGTAATCAATATTCCCAAAGACCTTTCTGAAAAAGAGCTTCAGAATGATTATACAATTCGTCGCGCTGCTGTTGATTTCAATGTGCCGCTTATCACGAATGCACGCCTCGCCAGTGCTTTCATTTATGCTTTTACACGCTATACACTGGAAGATTTAAGCATCAAAAGCTGGGGCGAGTATTGATAAGGTTTTTTCATTTAGATGAAGGAAACTTGAACGCAAATAATATAAGTTGCAGATTCTTTTATTGAACAAGGAATAATGTTGCAATCATACACATTTAGAAACTTTTTATTGGCCTCCAAAAGTTCAGCGCTTTAAAATAATTCGCTGCTCAGCTCGTTTTATCAAAGGAAGTGTAAAAAAGCTCAGGAATTTTTCAAATCCGCCTTTTGTTGACTTGACAGTCTTTCATTCATTACTTTTGCAGAAATTCTGGTTTGCCAATCAAATCAATTAAAAAATAGGTATATGACAACAAAAAGAAGAAGGAGTCCCGTCAGAAAAACGAGAAGCCGCACAAGCAAATCAAATAACTTTCTGAAAAGCGTTTTACTTATTTTAGTCGTTTTGATTTCACTTGCGCTGATTGCTTTTGCCGCCAGCTATGTTTACCTGCGTAATTCTGAGGAGGGTGAAATCGAAAATTCGATTGAAAACACTCCATCTGACGCCGAAAGTAAATCTGATTTTACAGAAAGAACGGAAGCTGAGTTTTTGTCCACCGAAGCGGAATTGAAGAAAAAAAGTGAATTAAAACAAACTTCTTTACTTGAAGGTACTTGGGTTAGTGCTGAGAATGGCGCGATGTTTACTGTAGCAAACTCAAGCTTCACCATCGACTTCCCTTCAATTGAAGCTGTAAAACCAATGAGAGGTCAAATAACAGTCTCAAAAAATAGTTTTGTCACGGTCAATAACAAAGATATGGCTGCTTGCCAGGGTGTCGAAGGAAACTATAGTTTTGAACTAAATGGAGAAGATTTGGTTATAAAACTCAAAAAAGACAAATGTACCCAAAGAGCATCTCAATTAAACGCATCCTGGTTCAGGCTTTAGAAGTTTTTGTTATGCGTTGAAATTCAATAGGTTTTATTATCTATCTTTTCCCAGGAAAATATTTATTTTTAATTTTTCTTTGTAATTAACCAAAACTATGTAATTTTGGTAATTAATTACTTAATAATCTAACATGTCTAAAATAGTTACACTTACCGAAGCTGCTTCCATCGCATTGCATGGAATGATTATCGTTGCGAAAAATGATAATAAAGCCAATGTTGTACAAATAGCTGATTTGACAAAAAGTTCAAAGCATCATGTTGCAAAAATATTTCAACGGCTGGTAAAAGATGGTCTTTTAGACTCCCACCGCGGTCCTTCAGGAGGCTTTTCGCTAAGAAAATCGCCATCTGAAATCACCCTTCTGGAAATTTATGAATCCATCGAAGGACGAATTGAAGTCACCAGCTGTCCGCACGATAAGCATATTTGCCCTTTTGAAAAATGTATCATGGATAATGTGACCAAAAAGATGACCTCAGACTTTAAAGATCATTTAAAAAATAACACTATAGCTGACTATATGTAAAGAATAATTCAAATGAAACCATTGTGAAAATGATGGTTTCATTTTTTTTGATTTCAAATAAGCATATAAATACCAAAATTCCTATATAGATAATTATTTAAATATTTAAGAAGCAATTAAAACTTAAAGAAATGAAGTGTGATTACATTTATTTGAAAACTGCAGGCCTGACCATCCTGATGATCTTTACTTTTTCACAATTATTTGCGCAGTTTCAGTTGTCTGGAGAGTTCAGGCCACGCGCTGAATACAGGCATGGATTCAAAAACCTTGTTACTGATGATGACAAAGCTGCATTTCAGATTTCGCAACGTACCCGCCTCAATGCAGGCTATCAGTTTGAAAACATGAAATTCGGGCTGAGCATTCAGGATATCAGGCTTTGGGGCGAAACGCCTCAGCTCGTGGCAGCTTCAAACAGAATGATGCTCCATCAGGCATGGGCCGAGTATGGGTTTAACAAGAATTTTGCTGTAAAAATGGGGCGGCAGGAACTGGTGTATGATGATGCCCGCATATTTGGAAACGTCGATTGGGCGCAGCAGGCGCGCACACATGATTTGGCGCTGCTCAAATACGAAAAGAACTTCAAAATGCATGTCGGTCTTGCATTCAATCAACAAAATGATTTGTTGCGCACAACAAACTATGATATGACAAGCAATTATAAAACATTACAATTTCTATGGTATCAGCGCAAAATAGGCAAGCTTGGTTTCAGTATGCTTTTCCTTAATAATGGAATGGAATATAAAAAAATTGAGAATAATGAAGATGTTTATAAAACAGTCTTCAGCCAGACAATAGGAACACGACTTACTTATGCAACCGGTAAAACTTCTTTTTATGGAAACGCCTATTACAGCGGCGGAAAAGATGCAGCCGACCGCAAATTGAGTGCATACAATACAATGATAGGCCTCGATTATAATCTTGAAAATGGTTTTGGATTGGGCGCAGGATGGGAGTTGCTTTCAGGCACAAGTCAAAAAGAAAAACAGTTGAATGCCAACTACACAAACAATAGTTTCAATCCATTTTATGGAACCAATCATAAATTCAATGGTTTCATGGATTATTTTTATGTTGGAAACCATCTGAACAGTGTTGGTTTGAGCGATCTTTATGCGAATCTTTCCTATAAAAAAGGCAAAGCAAGTTATTTAATTACAGCCCATTTCTTCTCTGCTGCCAACGATGTGATCAATCCATCCCAAAATAATGAATTGATGAGTAAGGGCTTAGGAACTGAAATTGACTTCTCACTTGCCTATAAGCTAAATGATTTCGCAGCTCTTTCTGCTGGTTACTCACAAATGTTCGGAACTGAAACATTGTCTGTTTTGAGAGGAGGAGATCACAAAGCGACTAATAACTGGGCCTGGCTGATGGTGACTTTCAAGCCGGTTTTTCTGAAGTAAGCACTAAATAATAAATTGTAAAGTATTCAATAATAATAAAATACATGATAACCATGAAACTATTCAACGATTCCGAAATTTTCCGCTTTGACGAAAAAGTCAGCTACTCAGATGGCGGTGTGGTGAGCAAGCAGGTGATGAAAAACGAAAAAGGCAACGTGACGCTTTTCGCTTTTGATAAAGGTGAAGGTCTTTCAGAACATACAGCACCTTTCGATGCATTGATTCAGGTGATTGAAGGTGAAGCCAGAATCTTTATCGGCGGCAACCCCTTTGACCTTGTTGCAGGTGATAGCATCATTATGCCGGCCAATATATCTCATTCATTGAAAGCAACAAATGCATTTAAAATGATTTTGACGATGATACGCGCCTGAGTTTTTAAGCGCTATCTTTGTGTTTAAACAAAACAAAGATGGCTAAAAAATATCAGGAGTTTGCGCTTGCGCTGAGCGGTGGAGGTGCACGTGGAATTGTACATGCAGGGTTTTTAAAAGCGTTGGATGAAGCCGGCCTTAAACCTGCTGCAATTTCTGGCACAAGTATGGGTGCTATTGTTGGGTCAATGTATGCTGCCGGAGTGACACCTGACGAAATGATGAAAGCGCTTAAATATCCGGATCTTAAGACTTTACCTTCATGGCTCGGTTTCAAAGCTGGTATAGGTTCATTGGAAATTGTTCGAAAAACTTTAGAACAACATATTGGTTCTGATCGTTTCGAAGATTTGAAAATTCCGCTTATTGTGGCAGTTACCAATCTCAACAGAGCATGCGTCGAATTGATTAATACAGGGAATCTATATGACGCTGTCATTGCCTCGTCATCAATTCCAGTCATCTTTATGCCTCAGAAAATCGGTGCGCATTTTTATGTCGATGGCGGTCTTACAATGAATATGCCTGTTAAATGCCTCAAGAAAGAAGGCAGAATGATCATCGGCATCAATTCAAATCATATTGAAGAGCTTGACAAGCAGTTTACTTCGATGAAGCAGGTGGGCGAGCGCTGCTTGTTCATTGCAGTGCAACGAACCTTGGTAGATCAGATCGATGATTGTGATTTGTTTGTTGATCCGGCGGAAGCACGAATGTATGGAACTTTTGAATTCGAAAAGGCTCACGAAATTTTTGAAATTGGCTACAACTCGGGAAAAGAAAATATACCTCAAATAAAAACTGTTCTTGCAACTGAGCTCGAATAATGGATGATCTAATGAAATTTTTTGAAGAAATTATAACAGGTTTTGATAAAAAATGCTGCCATTAAAAGGCTTCAATCAATTCGCTTCTTAATGAATTTTTCCGGAGCAAAAAGTCGAAGTATGCATATTTTGAAAACAGCATCTAAGATTTTGGTTATAAATGACCCTTAAACTTCACCGTTTATCTGCAACGAATTCATTACTTTTGCTGTCCTAAAAAAGAAAAATGAGTTTTCAAAATCCCGGAATGTTCTGGTGGCTTTTTGCACTGGCGATACCTGTAATTGTGCATCTGTTCAATTTCAGAAAGCATAAATTGCTTATGTTTAGCAATATAGAGCTTCTTAAAAATCTTCAGGAACAAACAAACCGTAAGCGTAATATAAAACATTTAATCGTTCTTGCTCTGCGAATGCTGATGATAGCGGGATTGGTAACTGCATTTGCAAAACCTTTTATTCCATCTAAGAATAACCTTTCATCTGAAAGTGAAAACCTGATTTCAGTTTACCTTGATAATTCAATGAGCATGCAGCTTCGTGGAAATGAAATGTCAATGCTTGATGAAGCCAGACAAAACGCCGTTTCTATCATGCAGTCTTTTGGAATGAACAACCGCTTTGTTTTGCTCACAAACGACTTTCTTCCACAGCACCAGCGACCCATGAGTCCTGTCGAATTTATACAGGAGCTTGAGCAGGTGAGGGGAGGTGCTCAGCCCGCTTTGTTCTCAGATGTTATTGCAAGAAATAAAACCATACCTCAGACCGAGGCTTTTGAAGATCGCATGTTGTTTGCACTTTCGGATTTTCAGAAATCTATTTTTGATACTGAAACCATAGTTTCCGACAGCAATCTGAATCTGGTCTTAATGCATTCTGAATCTGCGCAGAAAAACAATCTATATATTGATAGTTGTTGGTTTGAAACTCCAGCCTTGCAGCTTGGTATGAATGCGACGCTTATTACGCGTATTGCAAACAGTGGTGCTGAGGAAGCAGTGGGAATACCCGTTAAACTTGAAATTGACGGCGAGCAAAAAGCAATTGCCAATGTTGACATAGCCCCCGGAAGCAGTGTGGAAGCACGCTTGCAGTTTATAGCTTCAAAAGCAGGGCATTTTGAAGGCACTGTTTCAATACTTGATTTTCCGATTGTTTTTGACGATGAACTCTATTTCTCTTTCGAAATTCAGTCCAAAATAAAAGTACTTGAAATTTTCGAGAAGCAATCCAATCCATGGCTGAATATACTTTTCACTGAAGATGAGCTGGTTACTTATGAATCGCATCAGAAGCTTCGTTTAGATATTCAGTCACTTCCTGACTACCAGCTTATCTTTATAAATGGACTTTCAGAAATTCATTCCGGATTGAAACAGGCGCTTTCCGATTTTGTGCAGCGTGGTGGCAGTCTGGTATTGCTGCCCGGCAATGAAAATGCCGATGCATTCAATGAACTTTCAATTGACTTTGGGTTTAGTTTTAGTGCCCGAGCTGATACTGCTGATACGCGTGTCTTTAAAATCGAAGAAAGCCATTCTTTGTTCAAAGAGGTGTTTGTAAAAATTCCCGAAAATGCTGATTTTCCTGTAGTTTTTCAGCATTATCCTATACAGATGCAACAGCGTTCAACAGCAATGAGTCTTATACGCTTGTTGAATGGCAACCCTTTTCTTGTTGTCAATGATGCCGGGCTAGGAAAGGTTTTTGCGTTTGCAGTACCTTTCGCTACAGGCTGGTCCGATTTTCAACGCAATAGTTTGTTTGTTCCTGTATTATATCGATTGGTGCTAATGAGTGCCAGACCGGGAATGTTGTATTACACGCTTGGAAAAGAGGTTGTGATAGAGTCTGCTTTCACTGATCCTGAAAACGAAACTTTATTGAAATTGAAGTCTTTTACAACCGATTTTGAAATCATACCTGAATTCAGGACATCCGGTGGTAGACAAGAAGTTGTCATTCATCCCGATATACCAACAGCAGGGCAGTACGGTCTTTTTGCAGGCGACAGTCTGACCAGAATCATTTCCTTCAACAATGACCGAAAGGAATCGGTGATGACATTTTATAAACCTGATGAATTGCAAAGGCTTTTTGAATTTGCAGGCTTTAAAACACTTGAAGTGCTAAGCAGCTCAGGTACCGAAATGACTGATGCATTCAAAGATTTAATTGCAGGAAAGCAATGGTATAAATTATTTATTTTGCTGGCACTTTTGTTCATTTTGGCTGAGGTGCTTATTTTACGTTTTTGGAAATAATAAACGCATACATACATATAGAAAGCAATGTCTGACAGTGGAGATTTAACAGGCGCTACAGCCGGAGGAACATCAACTTCAAAAGAACAATACCGGACCATGCAGCTCAGCGGCATGTATGAAAACTGGTTTCTTGATTATGCCTCCTATGTAATTCTCGAGCGCGCAGTGCCTGATATTGATGACGGTTTAAAGCCCGTTCAGCGCAGGTTGTTGCATGCAATGAAGCAGCTTGATGATGGCCGGTTCAACAAAGTGGCCAACATCATCGGGCACACGATGCAATATCACCCGCATGGTGACGCTTCTATTGGCGATGCGCTTGTGCAGTTGGGCCAAAAGGAACTAAGTGTTGAAACACAGGGAAACTGGGGAAATATTTTAACCGGCGACAGCGCAGCTGCATCCAGATATATTGAAGCCCGTTTGTCAAAATTTGCCGCTGACGTGGTTTTCAATCCAAAGACAACCAAATGGAAGTTGTCTTACGATGGACGAAATAAGGAGCCAATCACCCTTCCGGTGAAATTTCCTTTACTGCTTGCACAAGGTGTTGAAGGTATCGCTGTTGGACTTGCATCGAAAATTTTACCCCATAATTTCATTGAACTTATTGATGCCTCCATCGCGCATCTGAACGGAAATGAATTCGAACTCTTTCCCGATTTTATTACGGGTGGGCTTGCTGATGTCACCAAATACAATGATGGAATTCGCAGCGGTCGTGTGCGTGTAAGAGCCAAAATAAGCCAGCTGGATAAAAAAACGCTCGTAATTACGGAAGTTCCTTTTTCAACTACTACCAGCACACTGATTGATTCAATCATCAGCGCCAACGATAAGGGTAAAATTAAAATCAGGAAGATCGATGACAACACTGCCCAAAATGTTGAAATAGTCATTCATCTGACTCCGGGCGTATCACCCGATCAAACCATTGATGCACTCTATGCATTCACACAATGTGAGGTTTCTTTGTCGCCAAATTCGTGTGTGATTATCAATGGAAAACCAGCGTTTTGGGGTGTGAGCCGCATTCTTCGGTACAACACCGACCGAACCAGAGCATTGCTTGGAAACGAACTTGAGATCAGACTGGATGAACTTGAGGCTGACTGGCATCACTCCTCGCTCGAAAAAATCTTTATCGAAAATCGTATTTACCACGACATTGAGCAATGTGAATCATGGGAAGAGGTACTTACAGCCATTGCCGATGGTCTGGCACCTTTTAGCCATCTTTTCCGGAGGGAAATTACAAATGAAGATATTCTCAGACTGACGGAAATCAAAATCAAAAGAATTTCAAAATTCAATTCGTTTAAGGCCGATGAGTATATTAAAGGCGTTGAAAATGAAATAGATGAAGTTAAAAACCACTTGGCTCATCTGACTGATTATGCAATTAATTTTTTTAATCAGATTAAAAAGAAATACAGTCAGGGAAAAGAAAGAAAAACAGAACTCCGAAGCTTTGATGTCATTCAGGCAGCTGCTGTCGCTGCAAACAACGTTAAGCTTTATGTGAACAGAGTTGAAGGGTTTGTAGGCACTTCGCTCAAAAAGGATGAGTTTGTGACCGATTGCTCAGATCTTGATGACATCATCGTTTTCCGCGAAAACGGAACTGTTATTGTGACCAAGGTTGCAGCTAAATCTTTTGTTGGTGAGCATATCATTCATATCGATGTTTTCAGAAAAAATGATGATCGCACCATTTACAACCTCGTTTACCGCGATGGGAAAAAAGGACCGTATTTCGTAAAACGCTTTGCAGTAATGGGTGTTACGCGTGACAAAGAATACGATATGACCGCGGGCACTGCTGATTCCAAAGTGGTCTATTTTTCTGCAAATCCAAATGGAGAAGCAGAAATTATCAAGGTGTTGCTAAGACCCAAGCCAAAATTGAAGAAGACAACTTTTGAATTCGATTTTGCCACTCTTGCCATTAAAGGTCGTGCCGCACGTGGCAATATCGTCACCAAAAATCCCATTAAGCAAATCGTTAAAAGAGAAAATGGCGTTTCAACCCTTGGAGCACGAAGTATCTGGTATGATGAAACAGTTAAAAGGCTTAATACCGATGGCAGAGGAATTTTAATTGGTGAATTTATTGGCGACGACAGACTGCTGATTTTGATGGATAATGGCGAGTTTAAACTGACAGGTTATGAACTTTCAACACATTTTGATGCTGATATGATGCTGCTACGCAAATACGATCCGGATGAAGTACTTTCAGCAATTTATATTGAAGGTGAAACCGGATTGCATTATCTGAAACGCTTTTCCATTGAAGATGATAGTCCGCTGAACAAAAGAATTTCCTTCATCGGAGAACATCCGGCTTCCAAATATCTTGCATTGATGTTTGACGAAATGCCTCGTTTAATGCTTTCTTTTCAGCAAAATGAAAAAGGTAAAAAACCAGATGATGAAGAAGTTCTTGTTGCAGATTTTATTGCAGTGAAGAGCTACAAAGCAAAAGGAAAAAGACTTTCAACGCATTTAATAGACAGTATTACCATGCTTGAACCAATAGTTTCAGAATCAGATGCTGAAAATGGTGAGGAGGAAGAATTTGACGGGCAAATGGTTGAGGAAGATGTAATTGAGACCATTGAAATTGATTCAGAATTAGCGCCTGAAGGTGATAATGAATCAGATTTATCTGCTGAACAAAGGAAACCAGGCATTGGCCCGGTTCAGATGGAATTGGAATTTTAACAACATTCAGGATTGTTTCATTTGGCGGAATTTTACGGTCATCACTGTTTTGATTTTTATGTGTGAAAAATTTCACAATAATTGATATCAAAACACTGTTAATTTATGAACAATTTCTACCTTTGTGCCGTTTATTAGCCTCAGAAAAGCTAATTGGAAAGATTGTTTTTATTTATTTCGAAATCAATATTTTATCTTAATATCACGATATGATAACAAATAATTTTGTTAAAAGACACATAGGTCCTTCTCCTAAGGATGTTCAGAAAATGTTGCAAATGATTGGCATGAAGTCAATTGACGAGTTGATGTATGAAACGCTTCCCGACAATATAAGGTTGCCTGAGGAACTTTCACTGGGTAAAGGATTAAGTGAGCATGAGTATCTTACGCATCTAAAACAGCTTGGTCAGAAAAACAAATTATTCCGCACATTTATCGGAATGGGTTATTACAACACCATTACACCTGCAGTTATCACACGGAATGTGCTTGAAAACGCTGGCTGGTACACTGCCTATACACCTTATCAGGCCGAAATATCTCAAGGCCGCCTGGAAGCATTGCTGAATTTTCAAACAATGGTTTCTGACCTCACGGGATTACCCATTGCCAACGCTTCACTTTTGGATGAAGCAACGGCAGCATCTGAGGCCATGATAATGGTTTTTAATGCCAGAAGCCGTCAACAGCAAAAGTCTGGTGTGAACAAATTTTTTGTTTCAGATGGAGTTTTTCCGCACACACTTGATGTGATTCTGACAAGAGCTGTTCCACTTAATATTGAGGTTATCACTGGTTCATTCAATGAGTTTGTTGCCGATAGCACATATTTCGGTGCGCTTTTTCAGTATCCTGATCAGTTCGGGCAAATTCATGACAACAGACAGCTTGTTCAGCAATTGAAAGAAAACGAAATTCAGGTGGTTGTGGCAGCAGATATTCTAAGTCTTGCCCTTTTGGTACCACCCGGAGAATGGGGCGCCGATGCAGTTGTTGGTTCTACACAACGTTTTGGCGTTCCGATGGGCTTTGGAGGCCCGCATGCCGGTTATTTTGCCACAGCAGATAAATACAAAAGAAGTATACCGGGACGCATCATTGGCGTTTCGAAAGATGCCAAAGGAAACAATGCATTGCGCATGGCACTACAAACAAGAGAGCAGCATATCAAGCGCGAAAGAGCTACTTCAAATATTTGCACAGCACAAGCCTTGCTTGCTGCTATGGCTGCTTTCTATGCTGTTTATCACGGCCCGGATGGTATCCGTGAAATTGCACGACACACCAATATTCTAACTGCTGTTTTAGCAATTGAAATGGAAAAAATTGGAGTCATTCAACTAAACAGTGCGTTTTTTGATACACTTCATTTTGAACTTCAAATGGGTTTTTCTGCTGAAGCAGTTTGCAATGCTGCCGTAGAAAATCAAATGAACTTCCGCTTTATAGATGAGCGTCATTTTGGCGTGAGTCTGGATGAAACTGTTTCACTTGATGAAGTCAATAAAATCGTTGAAATTGTTGCCGGGGCTATACAAAAATCTCATTTGCCTTATGTTTGTATTCCAGAAGAATGTGAATTGCTAAGAACTTTCCCTGACGAACTTCATCGCAGCTCGAAGTATCTCACACATGAGGTATTTAATGCTTATCATTCAGAGACTGACATGATGCGTTATCTGAAAAAACTTGAAAACAGGGATCTTGCGCTTAATCGTACAATGATACCTTTAGGCTCATGCACAATGAAACTCAATGCTGCAGCCGAGTTGTTCTCTCTCAGCTGGCCTGAGTTTGCAAATATCCATCCATTTGTGCCTCGCAATCAAGCCGAAGGTTATTTGGAATTGATTGAAAATCTTGAAAAAGACCTTTGTGAAATCACAGGTTTCAAAGCGATGACTTTTCAACCAAATTCGGGTGCAAGTGGCGAGTATGCAGGCTTGCTGGTTATCCGTGAATATCTGATTAGCAAAGGCGAAGGTCATAGAAATATTTGTTTGATTCCATCTTCAGCACATGGTACAAATCCTGCAAGTGCTGTGATGGCTGGCATGGAAGTTTTGGTTGTAAAGTGCGACGAACGCGGAAATGTTGACATGGAGGACCTTCGGCAGAAGTCTGAAGCCAACAAAGATAAACTTGCTGCCATTATGGTAACCTATCCATCAACGCATGGTGTTTTTGAAAAGGGTATCACCGAACTCATTGAAATAGTCCATGCAAACGGTGGCCAGGTTTATATGGACGGCGCAAATATGAATGCGCAGGTAGGGCTGACCAGTCCGGGGTTTATTGGCGCTGATGTTTGTCATTTAAATCTGCATAAAACTTTTGCAATTCCACATGGTGGTGGTGGTCCGGGTGTTGGTCCAATAGGTGTTGCAGCACATCTTGTTGATTTTCTTCCCGGTCATAAGGTAGTTCAAACAGGTGGTGCAAAAGCAATTTCAGCTGTTTCAGCTGCGCCGTTTGGGAGTGCTATGATTCTGCCGATTTCTTATGGGTACATCAAAATGCTTGGCGGAAAGGGACTTTCATATTCTACAGAAATGGCTATTTTAAGTGCCAATTACCTTAAAGAGCGATTGAAAGATCATTATCCGATTCTTTATACAGGCAATAAAACTACAGTTGCTCATGAAATGATTCTTGACTGCAATCAGTTTAGTAAAACAGCCAATATTACCGTGGTTGACATTGCAAAACGATTGATGGATTATGGTTTCCATGCACCAACAGTTGCTTTTCCGGTTCATGGAACACTGATGGTTGAACCAACAGAAAGTGAGCCATTGGCAGAACTTGACCGCTTTGTTGAGGCCATGATTTCAATCAGAAAGGAAATTGCTGAGATTGAGAACGGACAGGCTGAAAAAGGAAACAATGTTATTTCGAACGCACCACATACAGCTGAAATGCTTATCGCAGGCGAATGGAGTTATCCATATGCACGCGAAAAGGCTGCATTCCCAATGGCTGGCATGCTGACAGATAAGTATTTTACACCTGTTACCCGCATTGATGACGCTTATGGCGACAGGAATCTTGTCTGTAC
>JAGXRB010000149.1 GCA_018336075.1 Bacteroidota bacterium | reverse complement strand
GGATTGCAGCTGAAAGGTGTTGCCCATATTCAATGTATGTCTTTTCTTCAGGATAAAAAATGCGTGATGGCTTTCCTACTACTTCATCAATATTGTATCCGAACAAATCACTTACGGCTTTATTAGCACTTCTGATTACCCTATCGGGCATGGATATTGTAAATATTGCATCGTTGACCGAATTGAAAATGGAATTAAGGAATCTTTCGCTTTCAACCAATTCTGCTTTGGCCTTCACCCGATCTGTTACATTCAATAATGTGAAAATCAATGAATCAACTTCACCATTGCCTTTCAACAGTGGCACAAGACTCCAGTCCCAATAAGTAATACCCCGTTCAGGGTTGTTAGCATAAACAAATGGTTTCTCAACAGCATGATAAGCAGTTTTTGAATTTACAACCTCTTCAAAAATACCCGCCGCATCTGAAGGGTACAGTTCAAAATGGTTTTTCCCTACAAAGAAATCTACCTCCTTTTCATCTGCTGCGGCATAGGCCTGATTCACGCTGATAAAGTTAAAGTCATTGTCGAGCAATGCTATTAATGTTAGCGTATTGTCAAAGAATGCCGTCAGTATGGTTGTTTTTTCAATTAATTCTGCTTCAAACTTCTTTCTCTCGGAAATATCCCTACCAATGGTTGAAAAGTATTCAACTTCTCCTTCAGCGGATTTGTGAGCAATAATAATTTGAGAAAGAGGTATTTCTATTCCATCCCTTAATATTAATGCTGTTTCTCCATGCCAGCTGCCATTTTGAACTGCTGCAGCTACTCCTTCATTCAAAATGAGGTTGCTGGCCCATTCAGGATGGAAATCAGTAATCCTAAAGTTGGAGATGTCTTCATCTGGTTCAATGCCTAACTCTTTTCTGACTGCATTGTTTATATATATCGCTTTCCCATCCAAATCTGCGGTACCAATGAAATCCGGAGTAGCTTCAATGATGGCTGTTAGTTGCGATTGAGCCTTTTCGGCAAGCTTGCGTGCTGTAATGTCACGTTCAATGGCGAGGTAACCAATTACCTCGTTCGTATCGTTGATTATTGGATTAATTGAAACTTCAAAATAAAGCAGCTTACCATCTTTTGTTTTATTAATAATCTCGCGGTACTCGGGTTTTTCCTCAAGAAGTGTATCCCAGATTTTTGCGTAGTCCTTATTGGACAATTGTCCTGATTTGATCAGTCCAGGTGTTTTTCCAATGGCCTCTTGTTTGGAATATCCAAAAATCCTTTCAAACGCAGGGTTTACATAAGTAATGACCCCGTTTTTGTCGGTAAGGAAAACGACATCGGCTGAAAGTTCAATACCCATTTTGAATTTCAGAATGAAATCCCTTGCAATTTTTGATTCAGTGATATCTTCCGAAAGTATAAAAATACCATCAGGCACCGGTTCGAAGCGTAGCCTGAAATCCCTCACTTCTCCGTCAGGATAGGTGAATACGTTTTCCAAATCTGCTGAAACCCTCTGCTCCAGACATTTTTTCAGCGTGCTGAACATCTCCGATCCTTCAATGCCCGGATAACATGCCATCATTGTATTTCCCAAAAGTTCTTCCTTTGGTTTGCGGCTGCTCTTGATAGCCGCTTTATTCAGGTAGAGATAGGTAAAGTCATAACCGATAATCTGGCAGCCTTCGATCAGGTTTTCGAGGGATGAACGTAACCGTTCCTCGCTTTCTTTAATGAGCCTTTGTTGCAATCGTTTTTCTGTTTCATCATGAAAAGTGATTACAATGCCCAGGATAGAGCCATCAGAATCGTGGACAGGGGCACCGGTGTCAACAACTGGAATCTCTTTTCCGCTTTTTGAAATCAGAAGAGTATGGTTGGCAAGTTCTTTGACGATACCATGCTTCATCACTTTCTCCAGTATGTTGTTCTCTTTTTGTCCCGTTTCTTCATTTCTCACTTCATACACTTCGCTAAGACTTCTTCCGCGTGCTTCGCGAAGCTTCCAGCCGGTCAGTGTTTCTGCCAAAGAATTCATATACTGTATTTTGGCTTTTGTATCGGTAAGAATGACGCCATCGCCTAAGCTATCTATTGTTACTTTGAATTTCTCCTGGTGCTGCCAAATTTCTTTCTCTTTTTGATAAAGTTCCTTGTAGATTGACATCTGGCGCAGGTTATAAACCAGCCCGACAGCAATACCGGTGAACAAAATGCCTATCAAAACAAGCGCTGCGACACGCATCATGACCAATGGCATTTCGGCATAAACCTCGCTCTCGTCAATTTTTGAGACAATATACCAAGGAGTGCCATTAATCTTTCCAGTGTAGGCAACCACATCAACATCCCGGTAGTCTATGCCACTTACAATCCCTCTATACCCCCTGGCTGCCTTTGAGGCCGGCAGGTTGGTTTGCGAAATTGGCATTTTCAACTTCAGCGCAGTGTTGGTCAAGTGTTTCAGGTTATTTAAATACAAAACACTGTCTTTTTCCACACTGAAAAGAAATGATTCAGCTGTTTGGCTTGAAACCGGCCAACTTTCTACCAATGGATACAAAGTTAAATAGGGATCCATTCTGCATACAAGGGCAAAATATTGAATGCTTCCGTTGATCTCAATGGGTGAAATATAGGAAATGAGACTTGATTCCCTGCCATTGAGTAAAGTTCGAAAAAGACCTGTTGACACACTCTTACCTGTAGTGATTGCTTGTTCGACTGTTTTAAGTTCCGTAGCTGATAGTTCTGCCTGCATGTTTCGTCCCGATGCGATAATATCACCGCCAGAAGAAGTGATAAACAACTCATGGTAACCATGTTCAGCTTTGATCTGGCTAAGAAGAAGTGATGTGTTACGCTTTTCTATTTCTGAACCGGTTTCAAGGTACTTGTTGAATGTTTCGATCAAAAATGCATGGCCTGCAATGAGCTGAGCATCCAGCAGTTCGTCCTTGAACCACACCTCTATCCTGTCAGATTTAAGGGTGGCAATAGCCGAAATAGTACTTTCACTGGCCAATTTGATTTTTTCCTTTTCCTGGACATAATACCAGGATCCCCAGATAGCCATAATAATAGCTATACTGGCAAAAATGAGGGCTAAGTGCCTTTTCTTGAGAATACTGAGTCTTATATTATTATTCATGATAAATTCAATTAATTGGTCAATTTTGACAATTAGCCTCCATTTTATTAAAGGTCGGGGAAGCTAACCAATGAAGAAGCGTTTAGGTACTAAATAGCTTCATAATAAAAAAGAACGTTCGCCAAATGTAATGCTTAATCAAAGCGAAGTCAACAAAGTACACAAACAAACAAATATTGTCTTTCGAAATCATTGATAAATCAGCCATCAAAAGCTAAAGAACAGCGATGATGTTACTTTGATTAGGTATGCTTTATGTGAATTTGCATGAGTAGGTATCAGGTATGCATCGAGATCGTTTTTAATCTTCACATTTCATGTTTTCTGATTTTTTCTATTTTTACCGCCATGAATAAAGAATTTCAAACCTATAACGATAAGCAAGCCGCAGGTGACAAGGAAATCTGTCATCTGCTTGCTACAATAATTGACAGCCAACTGCCTGAAGCTGAAAGCAAAATCTGGCATGCACACCCTGTTTGGTTTATAGATGGTAATCCAATCGTTGGCTACAGTAAACAGAAAGCAGGTCTGCGTCTGATGTTTTGGAGCGGGGCAGATTTTGAAGAAGACCAACTGAATGTAAAAGGCGGAAAATTCAAAGATGCCTCACTATTCTATACCTCTGTTGAGCAGATAAGTCCTGATGAGCTCGAACGCTGGCTGAAAAAATCGAGAGAAATTCAGTGGGATTATAAAAACATCGTAAAAAGAAAAGGCCGGTTAGAACGCTTGAAGTAATTTTAAATAATAAACTGAAAATCAAAGAAATGAATACTACAGACAAACACAATGCGCAGATGGCAAAGATGACATTTGCAGCGGTTTACCCGCACTACCTCACTAAAGTGGAGAAAAAAGGCAGAACAAAAGAAGAGCTGCATCAGGTGATTGGATGGCTGACAGGCTTTGATGAAAATAAACTGCATGAACTCATCGAAACAAAAGTAAGCTTCGAAATTTTCTTTCAGCAGGCAGACCTCAACCCAAATGCGCATCTTATAACCGGTCTGATCTGCGGTTACAGGGTAGAGGAAATCGAAAATCCATTAACGCAAAAAGTACGTTATCTGGACAAACTGGTGGATGAACTGGCAAAAGGCCGCAAGATGGAAAAGATTCTGCGGATGGGGTAGGGTAGAAGACTGGAAACTCTGGCAATCTATTCATTCCTCAACACCTCAACAGGCTGACAATGCTGTTTTGATTGAACCCCTGTCAACCTGGTTAACTTGATTTCGAACAGCATTTGCGCTGAATCTTGATTTTTCTGATCTTTAAATCCAGAAAAGAAAAAAAACAAGAATCACTCTTCAATAATTTTCAATTTCCACATATTGGTCGTATTAAATCTCCTCGCTCCCATAGAACTCAATCCTACAGCAGCCAAACCAATAAATGGCAGGGCACCCATAAATGCCGAACCGCCAAATAAAGCCACAACATGTGCAGAAAATGCTCCCAAAGGGAGACAGCCAATCACGATAATTCCACCTCCGATTTTTCGGCCAAAATCGTCATAAACTTTTCCCTTGATAAAGGCAATGTCCTTCAAAGAAATAGTATCTGTTTCAGCCGCTTCATTTCTGGATTTCCTGTTCATCAGAATAGTGTTATCCAGCAAAATATAGTTGGAAGAAACTATTTTCCTTCCATCCACCGTTTTAATTCGAAGAAGTTTGTCAGGTTTAAACTTTAAGATTAAACCTGAGGATGTTTTGCTAATGAATGGTTTCCTTTCAACAATCAATATTAAATCATTGGAAACTGCTGATTGACCGATGGCACTATTAATGATAAAAGCCAGCAAGAGGAGTAATATGTTATTCTTCATAATGTTGGAATTTATAAATGCATTAATTACTGTTTCGTTACTAAAAAATATTCAATGGCTTAAATATCAAATATATAGTTTCTGAAAAAAATAAGTATCCGGTTTATCTGTCAATAATTTTCAATTCCCATCTATCAGTTGTGTTGAATCTTCTTGCGCCTGTCATACTTAATCCTGCAACCGACATACCAACAAATGGCAAGGCAACCAAAAATGCCGGACCACCTCCCCAGGCTGTCGCAAAAACAGGAAAAAATCCCAATGGCAGACTACCTATCGCAATAATTCCTCCCAGCATTTTTCGCCCGGTATCCCCGTATACTTTACCTCTTATAGATACAATGTCCTGCAAAGAAATGGTATCTAAAGCATTTGATACAGCCTTGTATTGCCTGATCAACAGCCTGGAGTTATCCAGTAAAAAATAATTATCAGCTACCAGTTTCCTTCCATCCACTGTTTTAATTTGAAGGAGTTTGCCAGGCTTGAACTTCAGAATAACTATTGAGGAAGTTTGGCTGTTGGTTAGCTTCTTTTCAACACTTAAAACTAAATCTTTGTATTCAGTTGTTTGACTTACGGCACTATTAATAATAAAGGCCAGCAAGAGGAGTAATATTTTATTCTTCATAATGTTGGAATTTATAAATGCATTAATTACTGTTTCGTTACTAAAAAAAATTCAATGGGTTAAATTACTAGTGATGCGTTAACTTTTCAATATCCTTTGTAATCATTTGATAATAAATATAATATAAGCGTTCTTTGATTTTTTGATTTGAATTGAGATGTAGTTTTACGCCATTAAACGTAGAACTATGAATTCTGGTAAGTATGTCTTTGCTCAGCTGTTACAGGTTATCAACAGGTATGAGTTTGAAAAGTGTGTAGCCCGCTACAATGGAAACCATCGGGTTCGAGAGTTAAACTGTTGGAACCAATTTATTCAACTCTTTTTCGGTCAACTTACTGCACGCAACTCGCTGCGCGATATTTGTGTCTGCCTGAAAGCACACCGGAAAAAGCTATATCACCTGGGTATTAAGCAGAATGTCAATCAATCGACTCTTTCGAGGGCAAATGAGAAACGAGACTGGAGGATCTTCGCTGACTTTGGCGAGACCCTTATAAAATTGGTCAGACCTCTTTATTCTAAAATCTCAATACCTAATGTCGACATTGACAATGATGTTTTTGCTCTAGACTCAACGACCATATCCCTGAGTATTAAGCTATTCACTTGGGCGAAAGGTAAATACTCCAGAGGAGCAATAAAGGTTCACACCTTGCTTGACTTGAGAGGTTGTATTCCAACCTTTATTTTCATTACCGATGGTAAGTACCATGATAGCAATATACTTGATGAAATAGTACCCTTATCAGGAGCGATATACCTGATGGATAAGGCGTACATCGATTTTGTTGCTCTGTATCGAATGCACAAAGCCGATTCATTCTTTGTCACCCGGGCGAAAGTAACACTGGATTATGTTGTTGTAGAGGAGAACTTCAACCTTGATAAAAATACCGGCCTCAGAAGCGACAAGACTATCGATCTCGCGGGACCAAAATCTAAACGCTTGTATCCCGAGTCGCTCAGGTTGGTGGAATACTACGATGATGAAAAAGAGGTCGAGCTTGTCTTTCTGACCAACAACTTCGAAGCATCGGCACTTGAGATTGCTCGATTATACCGCAACCGCTGGCAAATCGAGATATTCTTCAAGTGGATAAAACAAAACCTGACTATTAAAAAGCTTTGGGGACACTCAGAAAATGCAGTAAACCTCCATGTATGGGTGGCCATATGCACCTATCTGACAGTTGCATACGTCAAGCACATGCTCCGAAGTCCTTTGTCAATTTATGAGATTATCCAGATATTGGGTATCTCAGCTTTTGATAAAACCCATATAAAAGAACTGCTTACAGAGACTCAATCAAACCAAAATGTCAAAGAACAATATGAATTTTTTGATTTCTAAATTTTAACGCATCAGCACTAGGGTTAAATATTAAATCTATAGTCCAAGAAAAGAAACAAGTATCCGGATCATCTCTCAATAACTTTCAATTCCCACCTATCAGTTGTATTGAATCTCCTTGGCCCAAGCATACTTATTCCTGCAATAGATGCACCAACAAATGGAATACCAACAAATGGAATGGCAACCAAAAATGCCGGACCACCCATCATAGCTGCATAAAATAATTTACCTCCTAATGGATAACTAGCTATCAGAATAGCTCCTCCCACCATTTTTCGCCCGGTATCCCCGTATACTTTACCTCTTATAGATGCAATGTCCTGCAAAGAAATGGTATCTAAAGCATTTGATACAGCCTTGTATTGCCTGATCAACAGCCTGGAGTTATCCAGTAAAAAATAATTGTCAACTACCAGTTTCCTTCCATCCACTGTTTTAATTTGAAGGACTTTGCCAGGCTTGAACTTCAGAATTACTATTGAGGAGGTTTGGCTATTGGTTAGCTTCTTTTCAACACTTAAAACTAAATCTTTGTATTCAGTGGTTTGACCGACCGCATCGCTAATGATAAAAGCCAGCAAGAGGAGTAATAATTTATTCTTCATAATGTTGGAATTTATACATGCATTAATTTACTATTTCGCTACTAAAAATATTCAATGGGTTAAATATTAAATCTATAGTCCAAGAAATGAAGAAAGTATCCGGATCATCTGTCAATAACTTTCAATTCCCATCTTTCAGTTGTATTGAATCTCCTTGGCCCCAGCATACTTAATCCTGCAATAGATGTACCAACAAATGGTATGGCAACCAAAAATACCGGACCACCTACCCAGGCAGATATGAGAATCGGAATAGTTCCGAATGGCAAACTAGCTATCAGAATGACTCCTCCCATCATTTTTCGTTGATTATCATCGTATACAGCCCCTCTGATGGATGCAATTTCCTGTAAGGAAATAGTATCTATGTCAATTGCTGCAGTTTTGGATTGTCTGATCATCAGAATAGAGCTATCCTGCAAAAAGTATTTTTTAGAAGCCAGTTTCCTTCCATCCACAGTTTTGATTTGAAGAAGCTTGCCAGGTTTGAACTTCAAAATAAATATTGAGGAAGTTTGATTATTGATTGGTTTCTTTTCAACACTCAAAATTAAATCTTTGTACTCAGTCGTTTGACTGATGGCACTATTAATGATAAAGGCCAGCAAAAGGAGTAATATTTTATTCTTCATGATGTTGGAATTTATACATGCATTAATTTACTATTTCGCTACTAAGATAGTCTTTAACGGGTTAAAAATCAAGCTGTTTTTTACTTTTGCAAATGAATTTCTTAACAAAGGTTTTAGCAGTCTGTTGAAAAGCTTATTGGTTGGAAACCTTGGCAGCCAATTTGTTTTGAGGATAGAATTGTAAGCCAAGTCTGAACGAAATAAAAATTATGGTCGAAGCAGAAAAAGAAGTGCCTCCTGAAATCACTTATTGAAGGCAATCCGCTTCACTTCCTATTCGTTCAAATCACCTGGTAGTCGCAAAAAATAAAAATATTTTTTGTCAAATTTTTCAGAAAAGTGATGATAGTTTAACATGCGAAGAACGACCCAAAATGCTTATTGAATTAAATTCCGGCTTCTTTATTTCTGATCCTAAGATATCTTGTCTTTTGTTTAAGAGACTGATAACCTGTCTATCCTGACTTAATGCCATTAAAAAAAATATTGCAGCGTTGCCACAAATGATGTCTGGTAAAATTGGGAATGACTTGAAGCTTGAAAATGAAAATGCTTCTATCTGCCCGAACGTCAGGTATATTTATTTGTATATTCGCAGACAATAATGGAAGTTATAAGACGGATTGTGGCGGCAAATTGTAAGAGCGATCGGCAAATGATTTCGTTTTATAAAACGTTTAAGTGGGCAGCAATTTTTTTTTAATATTAGCTTTGATAATCGATGTCTTGCAACAGAGGGTCAGATAGAATAAAATTCAGTGGGATAATAATTATTATCAGCTTGCTGTTTACCTGTGGGTTATTTCAGAATAAGGCATTCGGACAAAGAGATAATATCATTGATTCTCTTATCTATAGGGTAGAAGTTTCCAAAAATGATTCTGCCAAAATAGTTTCGCTAATAGAAATTGCTAAATACTATTCATCAACAAACCTGTCGTTGTCGTTTCAATATGCAGACAAAGCGCTGGAAATTGCCCAACAAAGTAAAAATAAACAATTGCATGCCCAGGCTTTAATGTCGATTGGCAATATTTCTTTTTTTCAGGGTTTATTGGATATTTCTTTTCAACACTATTCCAAAGCTCTGGCAATTAACAAAGAAACAGGAAACACAAATGGCATTGCCAATGCTTTGACAAACCTTGGAGGAATTTTGCTTCAATTGATGAAATTTGAAGAAGCCAAGCGCTATTTTCATGAAGCGCTGCCACTTTTCATTGATTTGGCCGAAAAAAGAGGCGATACTATTCCACCTTTTCAGGTTATTTCCATTTATAACAATCTTGGGATAGCGCATGAAAATCTGAATGACTACAACATGGCCATTGATTATTATCACAGAGGAATCAGCCTGGCTAACCGGATACCTCAGCAACAAAGAAACCTTGCCATGTTACACAATAATCTTGGAAGCATTCATATGAAAATGGGGGCATTTGATGAGGCTTATAAGAATATGAGTGCAGCTCTGATCATCAGGCAAGAGATGAATGATAAGAGTGGTGAAGCTTCTTCCTACAGAATGCTGGGTATTTTATACAAGTCGCAGCAGAACTATGAAAAAGCGCTTAGCAACTTTTATAATGGTTACATTTTAGCTGCCACTGTGGGAAGCAACGCTATATTGGCCTCATTGAACGAGCAGTTTTTTGAAGTTTTCAATTTATTAAACCAACCCGATTCAGCGCTAAAATATCACATCTTGTTAAAACATTATTCCGATGAGCTTAAAGGAGAGGAAACTTTGCTTGAGTTTTCAAGAATGGAGATAACATCACAGTTTCAGGAAAAAGAGAATATCCGGCTCATAGAACAGAGAAAACAAAAACTGCGGTATCTTTTTACTGCAGTTCTTTTGTTGCTTGGTGCAGTTATTCTTGGGCTTTTGTATGTGCTATCCCAGAGTCGGTTGCGAAGACTAAGCCTGCTGAACAATAATATTCAGCTTGCTGCAGAAAAAGCAGCTTTAGAAAAAGCTGCACTCACCAAAGAATTAGAAATCAAGAACAAAGAGCTTACAACGAATGTGATTTATCAAATCCGAAAGAATGAGCTTATAAATAACATCGCCGATAAATTGATGACCAACAGGCACAACTTTAAAAAAGAGAATCAGAGCCTTATCAAAGATATCATTTCAGAGCTTGTGAGTTCGAAGGAAGACAGCATATGGATGGAGTTTGAAACAAGATTTCATAATGTGCACAACGAATTTTACGAAAAGCTGAATGAGATTAATCCCGATCTTACCCCAAATGAGAGAAGACTTTGTGCTTTTTTGCGCCTCAATATGTCAACCAAAGAAATTTCTTCCATAACAGGCCAATCACTCAGAAGCATTGATGTTGCCAGAACCCGGCTGCGCCAAAAACTCAATCTGACCAATGCAGAGGTTGGATTGATTGAGTACCTTTCCTATATTTGACCTAACTTTCAGTTACGCGCTAAGCTATCCTCAATGACATCAGGTCCTTCCTAATAATGGTCAGTACGGCTATAAAGTATTGTAAATCAATATTTAGTGAATTTTTGTAGCAAAGATGTAGTAAAGCATTCATTTTACTGTAGTACAAAAGTGCACTGGAATAGTTTGCGGCAGCTATATATCCTGAATATTTTTGCAGCGGTTTAAATCCAACAAAAATTATGCTCTTATGAAGGCAAGTACTACAATTTTATTCTTGGTTATATCATGTTTGATATTTCCAAAAGCTTTTTCTCAGCACACGCATGCTGACTGGTCCAAACATATTAATGCGAACGAACAATCTGCTTTCAATAACATCTTGTTCGATGGGGAATCATTCATTTCTAATGGTTATTGGTATCTTGCTGCTGAATATGAAGGTATTGATTTACCTTACTATACCAGTAGCAATGCCCTTATCGTCAAATCGGATTTGAATGGAAATAAAATATGGCATGCTACAATGGTTGGCGAAGGTTACGAAACCTTTTTCGATATGGCTTTGGACAGTGAAAACAATATTGTTGCTGTGGGATGGTCTACATCAAACGATACTATCAGAATAAACGGCGAGGTGGTTTATGTGCCGGATATGGAATGGACTTCGAGAGGAGTTGTAGCAAAATTCTCGGGTATTGACGGCAGTTTAATCTGGTACAAACCAATATTGCCTTATGAAGAATATTACAATATGTCGATAACCAAAGTCACAATTGATGACGCTGACAATATCTACATTTCCGGCTACTCAAATACAAGTTTTGCTATTGATAGCATAGAATTTCTTTATAACCAGAATGGATGGGGCGCTTTAACATTTATTGCCAAACTTGATACGCAAGGCGCTGCGATATGGGGATCAAATTTTAATTTTATTTCTACAGGTGACCCGGGTTGGTCTAATCCAAGGTCGCTCATATCAAAAAATGATGATCTTTTTCTTGTAATCGAATATTCAAAACCACTCATTGTTGGCGACAGTATTTTACCCTATCAGGGGGAGGGTTTTTATGATTGGATAGCCATTGTAAAACTCTCCGCAGAAAGTACGCTGGTTTCGGAAGCAATTGCATATGGCAGTAGCATGAACCAAAATCTGACCCGGTTAAGAATGGATAATGATGGCAATTTAGTTGCTGTCGGTTTTTTTGAATCTGAATCTGATTTTAACATACATGGCAATCAGCCAATGTCTTATGGCACTGAGGATGCTTATGCAGCAAAGTTCACAGATAACCTTGAACTGATCTGGCTTAGAAGTATGGGCAGTGATTTTGCCTCAAGAGCCTTTAACCTGAATATAGATGCTGATAACAGAATTTTTATCGGAGGTGGTTTTGACAGTTATACGCCATTTTATTTTGAAGGGCATAAAGTAATTGAAGCGGAAAGTCCTAATAGCCTTGGAATGTTTCAGGTTATCATTGATGAGAATGGTGAATTTGAGAAGGCTTTTGCGGTGCATGGAGAAGGAATTGAATCAAGAGTCGAGTACAGGGATGCTGTAGTGCTGCAAAATGATCAGATATTTGCTGTGGGTGCATCGGTTGAAGGCGTTGAGTTCATTGAGGGAAATATATTTTCTTCGATTCATGATGCTGGTTTTTTCATGAAGTGGGATTTATCAAAAGCCTATTATAAAGCAGAGTTCGAGGTGAAAGATATAGATGGAAATCCTCTCGAGAATGCCACAATAACCTTTGGAAATAATGCGAATGCACCAAACAATTATTCTTTTTATCAGTTGGAAGCGGGCGTTTATATCTATAGTGTATCGCTCGCTGGTTTTATTACTGTTCAGGGAATTGTTGAAGTAACAGATCAGCATGTAACAGTTTTTGTGACTATGATTTCAGATGCTGTATCGGTTCCGGGCATTTCAGACGCTTCAGTCAGCTTGTTCCCTAACCCTGCAACTTCAACAGTTTCATTGATGATGGATTCTGAAATTGAAGAAATTACAATTACAGATTTAAGTGGCAGAATTATGCATAAACAACAAGTCGGTGCAAAATCATTACAAATTGACATCTCAGAGTTTCCAGACGGTTTATATTTGGTTCATTTAACTACGCAAAATGAAATTACAATCAGAAAAATGCTGGTTGAAAAATAATATGTTATCGGTGCATGAAAATTTTAGATCAACAAAATTGAAAACAAAGGCTTGTTGGAAAGGTCAATCATCTGTTAATCATAGAATTAATCATATGATAAATACCAGTACTTTTAGATATGGAGCAACAACAATAAGAATGTATTCATTGCAGTCAGATTTCCTATGGCGTATGTAAACCTTGATATCATTGCAAAAATTTAGAAATTATGGAACAAACATCAGACGATTCAAAAAATGAATCAAAAGAGGAAGATAACATTCAAAGACTCCTCGAGCAAAACAGAATTAATACGCAGGCATTAAGAAAACTGCTCAAATTCATCGAAAGTAAAAATATTTCAGAAGATAAACCTTCAGATAAAAGCCAGGAAAAAGTTATCAATAATTTAGAAAACTAATCAGTATATATTCACTAAAAACTATTTGCTATGAGCAGAAAATTTACTTTAAATTTTGGGGTACCACTGTTAGCCCTGATATTATTAACTTTAAACACAATCCGTGTTTACGCGAATGAGATACCAGTTAAAGGGATAACTACTTATCCTTTAATTGAAACCTTTGAGAGTGGAACATTTCCTCCCGCCAATTGGTCCATGTACAGTCTGATGAATAATTCACAAAGCTGGGAACTTGATCCATGGATCAACCACACTGAGGGTGGAACCCATTCAGCATTCCACAACCAAAGCGCTGAATTTACATTGGACAACTGGTTGGTTTCGCCCCAAATAAGTATGCCTGCCGAAGGGTTTTATTACCTCACCTTCTGGAGTTGGCTTGCGAATAACTGGGCATACAAAAAGAGCAGCGTGATGGTAAGCACTGGAAGTCCAAATCCGGCCGACAATGATTATGTTGAAGTCTGGATGCTGACAGAAACCAATAACGCCTGGTCCTGGTATCAATATTTTGTAAACCTTGAAGCTTATGCCGGGCAGAACATTTATGTAGCTTTCAGATATGAAGGAGATCCCTGGGGTCACACCTGGTATGTTGATGATATTGGATTAGGGCAGGAAATTGATGATTCTCCAGTGCTGAATGTTAGTACTTCTGAAGTTAGCCAAGGCTTAGGAGTGAATGGAACAGGCTCGAAAACATTTAATGTTATTAATGGTGGAATTCTTGACCTGAATTTCGATATTGCAATTGAGTATCTGAATGCAGATGGATGGCTTTCAATAAACCCAACGAGCGGAAGTATGGGCACGCACGCTTCTGTTGAAATATCGCTCAATTTCGATGCAGCCGGCCTGGGGTTTGGTATTTATCAGGCAAACCTTAATATAAGCAGCAACGATCCTGTAAATCCAACAACTACAGTACTTGTAACTTTAGAAGTAATTGATGTCAATGTCTATCCATTTATAGAGGATTTTGAAAGCGAAAATTTTCCACCCATTGGTTGGTCAATGTTTGATTCAGATTTAGACGGATTTGCATGGTACCAAAGTTGGTATAACAATACGCCAGGGGGTCAATTTTCTGCCTATCATGGTTGGGGTCAACAAAATCAGGATGGCTGGCTTGTTTCGCCACAAATAACGATTCCAGAAACAGGATTTTTCTATCTTTCTTTTTGGAGCCTTGTGGGCGATATCAGCTATTATGGCAAAAACAGCGTTATGGTCAGTACCGGAAGCGGTAACCCTGCTTCCGGGGCTTTTACTGAGGTATGGACAGTTGGGGAAGTAGTGGATACATGGGTACAGCATTTCGTTAACCTTGAAGCATTTGCCGGAGAAGATGTATACATTGCATTCAGGTACGAAGGTGAATTTGCGCACTATTGGATTGTTGACGATATTTCCCTTGGTGAAGAAATAGACGACTCACCTGTCTTGAATGTGAGTACATTGGAAATTAGCCAGACAGTAGGACAGGATGGCTCAGGTTCAAAATCCTTTAAAGTCATTAATGATGGTATTCTGAACCTGACTTACGGTATAGACATTGAATTCCTTAATGGTAACTCCTGGTTAACAGCAAGTCCAACCAGTGGTAGTATTCCGGCAAAGTCAAACCAAACGATTTCTTTAGCCTTCAATGCCTCTGGTCTCGAACTGGGTGTATATCAGGCAAATATAAACATTGCAAGCAATGATCCGGTGAACCCAACTGCTACGATAGTTGTAACACTCAATGTAATGCCGGCGCAAGCGGTAAACCTTACGGTAGTTTACCCTCAATACTCCTTCCCAACTGGTATTTCATCAAATGGAATGTATGTATCCGGAAGCCAGTTTGGTGGAATGAGCAGCTATCTGTGGAAAATGTTTAGCGGAACTATTGAATTTGCCGGAGATGCCCAGAAGGTTTCAGACAGCGGAATCGCTGCAGGCACCTATGATACAGAATTTCAGTATGAAGGATTGGATGTAGGTACTGCAGGACATTGGAACAGAACAACCAACCAATGGCAGTTTTTAGGCATGAATCCTCAGGTGCCGGAAATATTCGGATCATCTTACAACATGGCTTATGGCATAACAGCCGATGGAATCACAACGGTAGGCATGCAATGGTATCCCGACTGGTCAGTAAAGGCTTACAGCTGGACACAGGCGAACGGATACGATATGATTGGATCAACCATTCAGGCAAACTCCAGAGCAAACGGAATCAGTGCCAACGGAAGTGTTATCTACGGTTGGGCTGAACCAAACTGGACCAGAACGCCTGT
>JAGXRB010000148.1 GCA_018336075.1 Bacteroidota bacterium | reverse complement strand
CTTCTTAGTCCAGAGAAAAAAGCAGTATGCTGAACGAAACCCATATTGAAAAACATGAGGTTTGCATTAAATGCCAGCTACTGTTTTTAAATGACTTTCGAAGTCAAATCCGTAAAGATATCCTGCCCTTTTTAAAGGGGGGTCAATATCCCGGAATGGGGGGTCAGTATGATCCGGAATGGGGGGGTCAGTATGATCCGGAATATACAAAGAATGAATTTAACAATTGAAAATATACTATTAGTTGGCTCTCTATTACTTTTTGTAAGCGTAATTGTAGGTAAGACATCTTACAAATTTGGCGTTCCGACTTTATTACTTTTTTTGGCAATCGGAATGTTGGCAGGTTCTGACGGTATTGGCGGTATTCAGTTTAACAATCCTCAAATCGCACAATTCATTGGTATTGTGTCACTTAATTTTATTTTGTTCTCAGGCGGTCTTGACACGAATTGGACTTCTGTAAAGCCTATTTTAAGAGAAGGACTTGTTTTATCCACATTGGGAGTTTTGCTGACTGCCCTCTCACTTGGAACATTTGTGTGGTATGTAACCGATTTTACTATTTATGAAAGTATGTTGTTGGGCTCAATCGTTTCATCAACTGATGCAGCAGCCGTATTTTCAATTCTACGTTCAAAAAACCTTGCCTTAAAAACCAATTTAAGACCAACATTAGAGTTGGAAAGCGGAAGTAACGACCCAATGGCGTATGTTCTGACCATTGCTTTTTTGACTTTGGTAATCAACCAAGACCAAAGTTTGGCTTCCATTGTTCCTTTGTTTCTTCAACAAATGATTTTAGGTGGGATTGCTGGTTTTGCGTTTGGAAAACTTAGCAAATTAATTATTAACAAAATCAAACTTGACTTTGAAGGACTTTATCCTGTTTTGGTTATTGCCTTGATGTTCATTACATTTTCCGCAACCGACTTTGTTGGTGGTAATGGCTTTCTTGCAATCTACATTTGTGCCGTTTATTTAGGAAATCAAGACTTGATACATAAAAAAACCATTCTTAAAATGTATGATGGTTTAGCTTGGTTGATGCAAATTGTTCTGTTTTTAACATTGGGATTGCTTGTTTTTCCTTCGCAAGTGTTCCCTTATATGGGTATCGGACTTCTCATTTCTCTGTTTTTGATTATTGTTGCTCGTCCTGTAAGTGTATTTCTCAGTCTGGTGTTTTTCAAAATGAAACTTAGAAGAAGATTTTATATTTCTTGGGTTGGTTTGCGCGGTGCGGTTCCAATTGTTTTTGCAACATATCCGCTTTTGGCAGGAATTGATAAAGCCAATATGATTTTTAATATCGTATTTTTTATTTCGGTTACTTCGGTTCTCATTCAAGGAACAACTTTATCAATTGTGGCAAAGTGGCTCAACGTGGCATTACCCGAAAAAGCAAAAAAAATCACTGAATTAGACCAACTTGTTTTAGACCTTCCTAAATCATCATTGCAAGAATTTGAGATTTTGCCAGACTTTCACGCTGTAGGCAAAAGAATTGTTGATTTGAATTTTCCAAAATCAGCCTTTATTATTATGATTAAGCGAAATGGAGAATTTATTCGCCCCGGTGGCTCAACTATTATTGATGCAAAAGATATATTAATGGTGCTTGCCGACAGTAAGGAAGATTTCACAAAAGTAAATGATAGTCTTTACAAGCCAAAAACGTAACAAAATGAAAAAACGATTTATTATACTTATTGACTTTTCGGAGTATTCAAGCAACTTAATAAAGTATGCTTGCGATTGGAATAAACAGGTAAATGCTGAATTGCTCTTGGTTCATCAGTCCATTGTGTTAGCCCCTGCACTTACTGACAATGAAAGCCGACATCAAATTGCGGAACATACTAATGAAGAAGCATTGCAAAAATTAAAGGTATTTGCAAAAGAACTAATTCCGTCATCCATAAAAGTTACATTCAATGTTTCGGAAAGCAATTTACAACTTACTCTGCCCAAACTTTTAGAAGAACCTTATGACAATTTAATTTTTACGGGATTAAAAGGAACGGGCTTACTCAAAAAGTTATTTCTTGGAAGCGTAGCTCTTCAGGTTATTGATAACACAAAAAATATTATTGTTGCAATGCCCAAGGAAATTGATACTTTTTCACACGAAAAAATATTTGTGGCAGTAACAGAAAAGCACCCATTGAATATTTTAGAATTGAACAAGTTTTTGAATTTCATTGACAGTAAAAACACCACTATTACCTTTTTCTATTTGGCAAAACCCAACGAAAAAACAAAAGGAATTGAAAAACACCTTAAAGAATTAACAGAAATGTTTTCAGACAAATACAACACTTCATTTACTATTTACGAAGGTAATAATCCATTTAGCGACATAAAAAAAGTAATTAATAATAGAATTGATGAAATGTTGATTGTTCAAAAAGGCTCACGCCTTTTGACCGACCAACTTTTCAGACGGTTTTTAATAAACGAATTAGTATATGAAGGGCAAACCCCTTTAATTGTTTTACCTTAAACTTGAAAAATTATGACAGACCCAACTTTACAAATGTATTTACCTGCCTTTATGCTTGTTGCAACTTGGCTAATCATTTTTTGGAAACAATTCCGAAAAGTTACACGCATTACAGAACCAAATGCCACTAACAAAAAAATCATTGAGTATAATCGCCTGAAAAAAGTTAGTGGATTTTTTTGGATTATCTTTTCTCTATTTGGCGTTATGACTGTGGTTTACTCTCTTATCCCTGAATTATATTATATATTCATACCGCTTGATACATTTCATCATCCATTGATAAACGTAATGGGATTACTGATTATGAAAATTGCGATTGTTTGGATTGTGATTGCTCAAGTTCATATTGATAAAGAACTTTTCAAATATTCACGAAACATTGAAAGCCTTTCGGCAATGGAACTTGTTCGCTATTCTGAAAGAATGTTGCTTACAGGAATGTTGGTTTTGTTTATAGGCTTTTTTACAACAATTACAAACATAATCGGTTTGGTTCTCGTTGCTTTGGGAGTTGCTATTTACCTGAAAATGTTTTTTACTAATCCACCACATCAATTTGAAAATTAAATCAACTATCAATCTATCTTTGCACCGTGAAAAGTAGTTTCAGAATATTAAGCGTAGTTTTTCTAACAGCTATTTATTGCTTTGCAATAGGAGTTGTTACAAAGTCGCTTGCACATTCTGATTTTCATAGCAATACAACTACTTCGCAAGAACAATATTTTTCAGACTTTTCAACAAAACTCTTCTGTCACACGTCACAGTCTGAAAGTTCGGTAAATAATTATATCAACCAACCTGTTCCAAGTTTCAAAAATCCATTCAATGGACTTGGGGAAATTTCAAAAACAACAGAGCAGTTATTTGAAACAGCATTTTCGCAATACACCAATATTTCGAGAAACTTTCTGATACAACATCGGAAAACAGACATCATTTTTCCCTTTCATTACTTTTGGTAATACGTTTTTTAAGTTGTCAAACGAAGCCTTTACAGGTAATTTGACTTGATTTTTTAGTGCTTTGCAAGTAGGCAAAGCTCAGTTATAATTTCGAAAAACTTAAAAAACAATAAAAATGGAAATGGATTGGGGAACAGCCATAATTGGGCTGATTATGATACTTATATGTATCGTTCCTTTTGTAATAATGCATTACAACAGGGTAAAAAAAGAGAATAAAATGTTGCATAGTTTGAAAGAGAATGCACAACAACAAAACTGCAAAATAAGTCAACACGAATTTTGTGGCGATTATGTTATGGGAATAGACGAAAGCAGAAATTTTGTTTTCTTCTTCAAGCAGAAAAAGGAAGAAGCAATTTCGCAATTTGTTGACCTTGCAGAAATTCAGACTTGTCAAGTCGTTAAGAAAACACGGAACGTAAAAAACGACATAGGAAGCCTTGGTTTTATTGAGCGTGTAGAACTTAGCTTTACACCGACAAACAAGAACAAAGGAGAAACAAGATTTGAATTGTATGACGAAGAAACAAATATGCAGTTAAGTGGAGAATTGCAGTTTGTTGACAAGTGGACAAAACAAATAAACGACCGCCTGAAAAACAAAAAGTAATAAAGACAAAGCCCTGTGGACAGACCATAGGGCTTACTTTTAACTAATTGACTAACAGATAGAAAACAAGAAGCACAGCAGCCAACATCACCTATACGCAAGCAGGGGTTTCGTGCTTCGTAGGACAGAAAAGTGCTATATTTGAAGTTCAGTTCTTCGTAGGAAGTTTAGTGGTAGAAATCCCTGCCTGCGTATAGCTGAGAACCGTAAAGGCACGAATCGCTTTAGTAATGGCATGTGTCGCTTTGGTAACACCTTACGACATTCTTTTGCCACTCATCTGCTTGAAAACGGAACTGATCTAAGATGCATTCAAGAGTTTCTGGGACATAAGAGCACTAAAACAACAGAGATCTATACCCATGTAAGCAACCTGAATCTTTCAAAAATTACAAGTCCGGGCGATTTGATAAAAATTTAATCGGAATCATGTCAGATGAAGTAAAAAAGCTTTAATTTTGGAATGCTAAACGCTATACCATGAAACGCACAGCAAGAATTCCGTTATCAATAAAATTGATTCACAACACATTGCAAAACTGCCGACAAGAAAACAAAGTGGAAATAAATGCCATAGGGGTGCGTTTAGCAAGTAGTTATGTGATATTGTAAGCGACAACCAAAATGTATATAGACTTCCACAAATACAATTATGATTTAGTTCCGGCTGACAAAAAAGCCGACTATATAAAACGTGACCAAGAGAGTTATAAATTAGTTCTTCAAAAGTGGTTCAGCGACAATCTGGACAATGTTGTTCAAAGAAAATTTGAAATCAATGAAATCCACTATCTAAAAAATATTAGTGACTTCATAAAACTTATTCGTGAAGGTGAACAATTATATGAACTAGGTTTTTTTACAGGTTGCATCGCACTTGTTGGTGTTGCCAGCGAAGACTTTCTGAAATACTTGGCTATTAGCTTAGGTAAACCTCAATACGAAAGCCAGACCCAGTTTAATAGGCTTAACAACCTATTGAATGACAATTTAATTTCAACAACGACCCATTCGTTACTTGACAATATAAGACAAATTCGAAACGACTGTTTGCACTACAATCAAAATTTCAAACAAAAATCAAATGACGATTTAAAAAACGATGCATTAACCGCATTGAACAATTTGAAGGAAACCCTTAAATCAATTATCGGTGGTGCAAATCCTAACGACCTAATATCTGTCTTTGAAGGTATTGGAGCAGGAGATGACATAAAGAATACAGACGAAATTGCAATCAAGGTGAAAAATGCTGTTTCTCATCTATTGAAATTTCCATTGGCATTTGACCCTGAAACAAAAACACAAGTTAGAACATCAATATTCACAATTAAGGAAATTGACGAAGACTTTGACGAAATTTCATTGCAAGACCTGAATAACGGCCTAATTGCAATTGTCGAATATCCTGAAAGTGAAAGAACATATTATCAAAGCAAAAATCTTACTGAGAACGACACGGTAATTGCAACTTTGTTTTCTGCTTTAGACCAAAATGGTTTGACAGCTGAATGGAAACTTTTAGACATTGATAAAATTTGAAAACAAGAACACAGAAAATATGATATTTAAACTTAACGGACAAATTCAAGCAAGTTCAGGGACAAGAATTTCTACTCGTTGCCCACATTGTGGACACAATGGTACATTTGAATCTGTAGGGAATGACGCTCAAAATAATAACCGAGTATTTGGTTTGAGAAGGTGTCCTAATGGAAAGTGTTTCGGACATTTATTTTTCGTTTATAATAATCAAAACGGTGAAATAATTATAACTCATCCCTCAGACACCATCCCATTTGATAAAGAAAACATTCCAGACAAAGTGTTAAATGCATTTCAAGAAGCGATAATTTCTCACGCTAATAATTGTTTTATCGCATCGGCTATAATGATTCGAAAGACTCTTGAGGAAATTTGTTTAAATAGAGGTGCAACTGGAAAGAATTTATACGCACGACTGGAAGACCTCGGAACTAAAATTGTGATTCCAAAGGAGCTTATAGAAGGTATGCAAGAGCTAAGACTATTAGGGAATGATGCAGCTCATATTGAATCAAATACCTTTGACGAGGTTGGGAAAAATGAAGTAGAAATTTCAATTGAATTCACAAAAGAAATTCTCAAAGCTGTTTACCAATATGAATCTTTACTCGGCAAACTGAGAAGTTTAAAGAAGCCAACTGAATGAAAACAACATCACATAACACTAAGTCGAATAGCCGAAAAGCCCCAAAAAAAGAGCCATTATCCTGCTGAGGTGTAATGGCTTTTTGGTCTGTCCCACGCCCCTGAAACCCAGCGATGAGTTCCCTCACTTGCAGGGCTGATATTCTCAGTCTTCAACCTGCACCAAATCCTGAATATTATTGGAAAAGAAGAACTTATGTGTTTTGTTCTTTCATTTTTATATGTTTTTAGAATCCTTCCGGGGTCAGATTGGAGCTGTTTTGGTGCATGCAAAGAAATCATTCGCAAAATTGGCCTGAAAAAACAACTTCATTACAGCAGAAGTATTTGCTACTTTAGCGCAATAAAAAAGAAGTGAGATGAAAATCAGAGAATGTTTTAAGATACATCTGCCTATGGAGGATGCATCCGCGTATGGAGGACGTGTCCGCCTCAGGAGGACGTGTCCGCCTATGGAGGACGTGTCCGCCTCAGGAGGACGGACTGACGTTAGCGCCAAACTAGAGACGACATTGAGATGCATTTCTTTTTAATTTTTTTTATCTTTGTAAAAAGTCAGAACAATGAATATAGAAGCAAGAAAACTCATCTTGATTGAAGAATTCCTAAGAATAAGCGATGAAAACCTTATCACAAAATTGGAATCATTTATCAAGCAAGAAAAGAAATCCACTAGGGAAAGGAAACTTAAACCTATGCTTATGGATGAATTTCTCGAAATGATAGAACAAGCTAAGCAAGATAGCGAAGCTGGTCGAGTATTGTCTCACAGTGAATTAAAAAAGAGAATCAAGACATGGAAATAATTATTGAGTGGTCAGAGCTATCGTCAAGACAACTCAAAGATATATTTGATTACTACTCAGCTGAAGCAAATGCCAGGATTGCAAGGAAAATCGTCAATCGTCTACACGACAGGGTATCGATACTAGAAAAAAATCCACTTGCAGGCCCGAAAGAGCCACTTCTGGAAAATCATCCCGAAGGATACCGTTTCCTTGTTGAAACCAATTACAAGATAATTTACTGGCAGAAAGACAACCTTATCACAATATCATCAGTCTTCGATTGCAGACAGAATCCAGAAAAGATAAAAATATAATAGCCAGCCACTAAAAAGGAGGACTCTTTGGTCTGTCCTACGCCCCGGTATCCCGGCGATGAGTTCCCTCAGTTGTGGAAATATTGTTCACAACCTGCAAATGCATCGAATCCTGAATATTATTGGAAAAGAAGAACTTATGTGTTTTGTTCTTTCATTTTATATGTTTTTAGAATCCTTCCGGGGTCAGATTGGAACTGTTTTGGTGCATGCAAAGAAATCATTCGCAAAATTGGCCTGAAAAAACAACTTCTTTACAGCAGAAGTATTTGCTACTTTAGCAGGGTTAAATTTGAGTGAAATGAAAATTGGAGGAGCTTTTAAGATTCGTCCGCCTCAAGTGGTTTTGTCATTGCCTGACAGTGAAGTGCTCCGAAATCCCCGCCTTTGCAAAGCGGCAAAAAATTGTAAAATAACTACAGACACGACTGTTAAAAGCAATCAAAATCTGTCATTCGTTGACAATTTCGGGCAAATTTTAGCCCAACAATTTTGTGGAAGAAACAAGCTTATTTTCGGAGGAAAATCCCACGGTTTTAGGCGTTTTAAATTTATTATATGGAGAAACTTATTATCGGAAATACCGAGCAATGGATATATGCAAAAGGTGATCATTCAAAACCTATCCAATTTTTTATACACGGTGGACCCGGGTTTACTGAATTGGGCGCACATAATTGGTTTACGCGTCCCCTTGAAGAACACTTTCTGGTAGTTCACTGGGATCAGCGTGGCGCAGGAAGATCGTTCCACAATAGCATGCCTGTTGAAACTATGACAGTTGAACAGATTGTAAATGATGCGCATGAAGTCATACTTTACATTTTAAAAAAATACAAGAAAGAAAAAGTACTACTTGCGGCACATTCAATGGGCACTGTAATAGGATTTAATCTGATTGAAAAATATCCCCATCTGTTCTATGCTTATGTTGGTATCAGCCAAATTGTGCATCGGGGCATAGAAGAAATGCAGAGTTACGAAAAAGCCATAATGCTTGCAGAAAATTCAGGCAACAAAAGGGCAATCGCTGAACTAAAAAAAATACAACCACCCAAGAATGGCATTTATTTCGATTTTTCGGAATTAGCTGTGCAAAGAAACTGGCTTGTGAAATTAGGTGGATTTACTCCTCATAAAATGATTGCATGGAAAACCTATTTAGCGGTCTTTCTCACTTGGGAGTATAACCTGAAAGTAAGGTTTAACATGTTTAAGTCAATGAAATTTTCAATTGAAAGCATGTGGAATGACTTTAGCAAAACAGATTATTTGAGCCGTAAGCATACTATCAATGTTCCAATATTCTTTTTGATGGGTCGCCACGACTGTATCACATTTACTGAACTTTCCGAAAAATTAATGATAAATATTTCTGCCCCTGTCAAACAAGTAATTATTTTTGAAGATTCCGGACACTTATTATGTTACGAAGAAAAGGAAAAATATATTGAATTCATAAAGTCTGTAAGAAAATATATTGAATGCTGATTACGAAGAGATTAATAATAAGAACGTGATTTTTTTATTCAATAATCAGTCAGAGTCAAGACACTTTGACGGTTTTCGGAAGTGATGGATGTGGAATGAAACACAAGTCAATTTTCTATCTTTCATTCGCTTTAAACCTTCGGGGAATAGACTGCCAGGCAAATTCAGGGTTTTAACTCTAGCGCATTTTGAAACTTAAAATACGGCTACTGGAATTTAAGAAAACCTATCAACTTTAAGACTATGCTTTGACAGTCGAAAAGAAAACTGACTGTTATCATCCGGAGCATGGTGGTTAAAGGTGTGCCCGATAACAACCTGGCAGGATACTTCTTTCAGACCAAAAAAGAAAAATGGTTTGGTAAAGCGTATTAAAAAACAAATTGATAAATTTGGGCTGACTAATGAAGAGCTTTGAATTTCATATTGTTGATATTCAGTGTTATAGAAAATCGTTGGTCACAATTGTATTGAAAACAGCAAATATTAATTTAAACCTAAATAAGTATGCCGACAAAAGGACAAACAATAACCAACCCAACAAACGGGGATTCATATGAGTTTTTTGAAACTGCCAGGGACACTAACGGAGAACGAGTTACTATGAAAGCAATTATTAATAGTAAAGGACAACTTGTTCCCAATCACTTGCACGTTTTTCAAGACGAAACCTTTGAAGTTATTTCAGGAAAACTGACTATTTTTTTCGATGGACAAACAAAGAAACTTTCTGCAGGAGACAAAATAACATTACCTAAAAATATTCCCCACAATCATTATAACAATGAAGATGCAGCGGTAACCTATATTCATTCAGTTACACCAGCATTAGACTTTGACTATTTGATTGAAAACTTAGTTGGACTGGCTGCTGACGGAAAAAGTAAAAATGGAAAATTTGGTTTAGTTCAAGAGTTAGTTACACTTAAATACCTTGACAGTAAATCATATCTTGCAGACATTCCGATTGGAGTTCAAAATGTATTAATGAATACTATTGCTCCAATCGGACGTCTTTTTGGTTACCGGGCCATTTACAAAAAGTATTCTGGAATAGAGAAATAACTGCTACCAACACGCATTCGGATACTCGAAAAGCCCAAAAAAAGAGCCATTATCCTGCTGAGATGTAATGGCTTTTTGGTCTGTCCCACGCATCAGAATCCCGGCGATGAGTTCTCACATTTGTAGGTCTGATGCTGTCAATCTTCAACCTGCACAGAAAATTCTGAATATGATTGAAAAAGAATGACTTAAGTTTTTGTTTTTTAATTTTTCACGTTTTTGGCATCCTTCTGGAGTCATATTGGAGCTGTATTGGTGGATGCAGAAAATTCGCTTGCAAATTTGGCCTGGAAAACAACTTCCATACAGCGAAAGTATTTGCTAATTTAGCAGGGTAAAATTTAAGGAAAATGAAAATTGAGGAAGTTTTAGGACGTGTCCGCCTATGGAGGACGTGTCCGCCTTTGGAGGTCATACTGCAATTGGCGGGTATTAATGCAATTGACATTCAAAGGATTATTTAAGATGTATAAAAACCAATAAAGTTATAGCCATGAGAACGAAAACAAGACCTGTAATTTTGAATATGCTTTCAATAGCAATTTTTGTGTTTTTAACGATACCGAAATTAGTCGGGCAAAATACAGATTCCCTGGGTTTAGCAAAAGAAAGTCAGCATTTTGCCTTCTTTTCAACCAAAGGTGACATTGGAGTTTTAGATTCATTAGCAATCATTTTGGAAAATAATTACGCCAGAATCACGAATCGTTTAGGGATACAAATCGAAAAGAAAATTAACGTGAAAGTCTTTCCGGATATTAAGTCTTTTCATGTGGCAATAAATTATCCTGATGCACCTGACTGGGTTGTTGGCTCATGTATTGGAGATGAATTATTGATGGTATCACCATTGAATCCGGGAAGTATTCATACCTATGAATCTCTAATGCAAGTGATTGTCCATGAATTTGTACATATTGCTGTGTATTATGCAATTGGGAATAAAGTTGTTACCGGATTACCAAAATGGCTTAACGAAGGATATGCACAATATGAAGCAGGCCAGATAAATGAATATATCCGAAAATCTGTTGAATCAAGTTTGCGTGAAAAGTTGCCGCCAACCTGGGCACAACTTAATACCGCATCGGCTATGGAATTTGGCCATATGAATGGTTATGGACTTTCTGTTTCGATAGTTGAATTCCTTGTTGATACTTATGGTATTGACAAACTGGTTTCTCTGATAAAAGAGCCTGAAAGTATTGAAACCATATACGGTTTGCCGGAAAACACCCTAGAAAAACAATGGATTCAGTACGTAAAACATGAAAAGACAGAATAATACCCGTTCAGCGTAGTTTGCCCCACGCTGGTTTCTTTTTCGATCTCTGACCGATTCTAAATCAATATTTTAGATGAATAGTAACCATAAAAAATATAACTTATTGAATTGCCTTCAGTTTGGAGACCGATATACAGCAACAGAGTAGTTGCAAACTACTCTGAACAGAGATTCCATATCTATGTCCGAAAATATGGTTTTTATAGTAGTCTGTTGGCGCGGATTTGAAATCCGTGCCCCAGCTTAGTTAATTCTTTAAGGCACGGATTGCAAATCCGC
>JAGXRB010000147.1 GCA_018336075.1 Bacteroidota bacterium | reverse complement strand
GTAGCAGTGGTAATTCCATTTCCAACAGTAAGAGAAACAGTATAAGTCCCCGGGCTATTGTAAACTTTTGTTGGATTTTGCACTGTACTGGTAGTTCCATCGCCAAAGTTCCACATCCAAGAAGTGATATTGCGGGTTTCTTCCGTTTTCTTTTCCGGCATATTGAACTTTAGGTTTCCAGGTGGTGCTTGCTGTATGATATTTTTATAAGTCAATTGGCCATTGCTCCCATTTACATCACAGACATACCAATAGCGTCCGGTTCCGGTTGTTGGAATCTGCATCGTTTGAATCAGTCCTGTTTGATTATAGATTTGTATTACTGCATTGGATGTAGTTATTTCAGGACTTCCAGAATAATTATAAATATAGTACTGATAAGTTCCGGGAAACATCTGATAAATCGTCATCGTTTCGGGACCATAACCAGAAGTAACATCATGGTCAAGGGCTGCAAAGGGTGCTGAAGTCGCACTGCCCTGATAGCTATAATAGATATGCCACGCCTGACCTTCAATCACAGGTGTATTTAAATGAGAGTCAAGGTCAGCAGGGCTGGCTCCCCAGTTAATTACAAAACGCAGCGCTCCTTCACCAAGTGTTTGGGAAAGTGAAATATTAAGCGTAAAAGATTGACCTTGCCCGATGACTACCTGATTATTTATATATGTAATATAGCCTGTTTTTGAGCATGTTACACTACTGGTTCCGTCACCTGACTGGTCAAAAAAGTTTACTGTCAATGGAGCCTCACCTTGAGTTGTACTCGCGTTGAAAGCCGCAGAAAGTGCTCCTGTGGGTATATTGTTAATCGTATAATTCCCGCTTGCATTTGTAGTAGCTGAAAGACCTGCTACACTCACGAGGGCACCTTCAATAGGGTTTCCATTTAGAGCATCCGTTACCATTCCTGTAAGGGTACCAGTACCGCCTCCCGTACCTGTAACCGTAATATAACCGATTTTAGTTTCTGTAGCAGTGGTAATTCCATTTCCAACAGTAAGAGAAACAGTATAAGTCCCCGGGCTATTGTAAACTTTTGTTGGATTTTGCACTGTACTGGTAGTTCCATCGCCAAAGTTCCACATCCAAGAAGTGATATTGCGGGTTTCTTCCGTTTTCTTTTCTGGCATATTGAACTTATGGTTTCCAGGTGGTGCTTGCTGTATGATATTTTTATAAGTCAATTGGCCAGTGCTTCCATTTACATCACAGACATACCAATAGCGTCCGGTTCCGGTTGTTGGAATCTGCATCGTTTGAATCAGTCCTGTTTGATTATAAATTTGTATTACTGCATTGGATGTAGTTATTTCAGGATTTCCAGAATAATTATAAATATAGTACTGATAAGTTCCGGGAAACATCTGATAAATCGTCATTGTTTCGGGGCCATAACCAGAAGTAACATCATGGTCAAGGGCTGCATAGGGTGCTGAAGTCGCACTGCCCTGATTGTTGTAATAGATATGATACGCCTGACCTTCAATCAAAGGTGTATTTAAATGAGAGTCAAGGTCAGAAGGGCTGGCTCCCCAGTTAATTACAAAACGCAGCGCCCCTTCACCAAGTGTTTGGGAAAGTGAAATATTAAGCGTAAGAGGTTGACCTTGCTCTATGACTACCTGATTATTTACATATGTAATATAGCCTGTTTTTGAGCATGTTACACTACTGGTTCCGTCACCTGACTGGTCAAAAAAGTTTACTGTCAATGGAGCCTCACCTTGAGTTGTACTCGCGTTGAAAGCCGCAGAAAGTGCTCCTGTGGGGATGTTGTTTATTGTATAATTCCCACTTGCGTTTGTTGTGGCAGAAAGACCGGCAACACTCACAAGCGCACCTTCTATTGGATTGCCATTAAGTGCATCTGTGACCAAACCTGTTAAAGTTCCGGTTCCTTCATCAAGAGGAAGGATAAAATTTCGAGTGACTGTAGTACCAGCAATCAAATCAACCATAAAGGATACTGTCGTATAACCAGATTTTGATGCAGCTACATAAGTGAGGCCTGCTGGCACATTCTGAAGCTGATAATTGCCAGAACTGTTGGTAGTTGCAGACACAATACCTCCTGCAGAAACATTCGCTCCTGCAATAGGACTTCCACTCTCATCGGTAACCACGCCTGAAATGGTTCCTGTGTTCTGCAAATTGGTTGGGTTTATTAGTATTCTGATGAAATCAAGTGCGTAGCCATCGCCAACATTATTTACCGGATCATCAATTAAAATGTCAACTTCTCCATCCTCAAAAAGATAAAGAAACGAAGCTGGTATCTGAGCTGAAATCATTTTTCCGATAGGTCCTGTCTGATTGAGAGAATTGATGATACTCTCCAATAATTGTATCCGAACCCCGTCAATGGAAACCTGGAAATAATTTGGACCAAAATTACCTGGCTGAAAATCATCCACAAACAATTGTAAAACAATAGACTGAATTGTATGCGATTGAAGATCAAATTGCAATTTAACCGGAAGGGGCATATTTCCAGGCCGGCTTGTTGTGCTGGTATATCCATCAGTAGTGCCGCCCTGATACGTATAACCTGAAATTACCATGATTCTGTCTGTTCCATCAGGGTCATCTGATTGAGGATAAAAAGGGAAACCATGTACAGGAGTGTTCTGACCAGTAAATGGATTAAAACCTGACGGCCATCCAAAACCCAGATTATCTATATCACCTGTTCGATGCATAATCGCTGCTTCAGATGTATTGTACAAAGTAATGAATTTTGCATTCCAATCATCACCTCCCCCACCTTGACCAGTAGTAAAACTGAGTTGATTTCCATAAGCAGTTCCAACACTATTGGTAGCATACGCCTTTACATAATAGGGCGTATTGGCTGTAAGACCTGTAAGGTTGCTAACAAAACTTCCGGTACCACTCCCATTGTTTGTCATTCCCATATTGCTGGTTATCGTAGGGTTCACATTTGTGCTCCATACAATACCTCTTGCTGTTACAGAAGCACCACCATCCGAAGTGACATTGCCACCAGAAATAGCTGTTGCAGCTGTAATTCCTGTGATGCCATTTGTTGTTACTGCGGGCAATGAAGCCTGAGTTGAGGTAGTAACCTCAAAATCGTCCACCATAAAAATAAAAGCATCATTCGAAATACACTGAATACCGATATAAACTGCCTGACCATTGTAGGCATTGATATCGAATGTTTTTAATTCCCATGCTGTTGCGGGGGCAGTCAGGAAATTTGCCCCCGAGATGATGGTAAAACTGGAAGGATTTGTGTTTGTTGTTGAAACACCCACTTTGTACCTTTCAAGGCCATATTCGGCTGTATAGGATTTCACCCAAAATGAAACTGAAGAACTGCTACCCAATACGATTTGTGGGGAGATTAGCCAATCGTTATTAGCACCTCCCTCGGAAGCAAAACAAGCAGCAAACTTACTTCCGGAGTGTGGAAGAATTGCAGGAGCTGTCATAGGAGGTGTTGTTGCAGATGGATTAAAAATCATAAATGCCATTTGCGCATACTGATTTGGAAATACTGTGTTCTGAATTCCATACGTTGGCAAATTATCTACGTCAACTGTCGTCCAGGGAGAGAAACTCAAATTGAAATTAGGGTATGTTTCAAATCCATCTGAATAATTATCAGTTCCATCAACATGAAGGGGCTGAATAAAATCCTGTTGAATATATGAAAGCATATTTGCTTTGCCAGTAACACGATTTGATGTCTGAGCATTTAACACAAATACAGATACAACAAAAATAAGAGAGAGCATTAGTTTTGTTTTCATAACGTTTTTTTTTGGTTACATCAAAATTAAATCTTTATCATATTTAAAACAACTGTTTTACCTATTATTTTACCAAAAATGTTGAGAAATTAAAAGAACAGCGTACATGCAAAGGGAAATTTCGAGTCAGTAGCTTAAACCATTTGATTTTGAATCAATTAAAGGTCTTTGGTCTTTGGCAGCTGTTGGCTGTTTGGCTACTCATTCAAGGCAACCTCATACATTCGCATAGAAGGTCCATACATTCGCTTTGAAGGTCTGTGCAACTTTGTTGAAGCATTGAACTATCGTAGCGGGCATACAAATGTGTCTCTTTAAGACCAAAAAAACAGCACTGTAGATCAAATTCCTCTCAGATCATTTTCAGGTCGATGGTTTTGGATTTTATTGGGGGTAATTCGGGCCCTGCTCGGCGTATTTGCAACTACGACGCCGCAATCTGCCGGTCTCCAGACCGTTGAAATCAACAAATTTCAGGTTGCTGTAGCCTTGGCTTTTTTTGTCCTTTTGTTTCGGCAAAAGGACGAAAACCATCTGCCCAAACGATGGCTCACGCACTCTTTGAAAACACAAGAAATCCTGGCAAAAAGGTGGGCTCTGCTGCGCACGAGCCCAAACGGCCCCCGGGCCGTTTTTGCCGGATTTCTATGTGTTTTCAAATTCACCGGCTCAGCGGCGCCGCGTTTGGGCGGGCTCGCGCACTTGTTTGAACGAATATTTTTCGTTGGGATAAACATTTTAATTTCTTGAAAAATACGGAATAACATAAAGGTGGATGATTATGTTTTTAATCTTTATGTCTTGAAAAAACGATGAAATGGGGTGTACCCCCAGTTCGGCGTAGTTTGCAACTACGACGCCGCAATCTGCCGGTCTCCAGACCGTTGAAATCAACAAATTTCAGGTTGTTACGGCCTTGGCTTTTTTGTCCTTTTGTTTCGGCAAAAGGACTAAAACCATCTGCCCAAACGATTGCTCGCACACTCTTTGAAAACACAAGAAATCCTGGCAAAAAAGTGGGCTCAACTGCGTACGAGCCCAAACGGCCCCCGGGCCGTTTTTGCCGGATTTCTATGTATTTTCAAATTCACAGCCTCGGCGGCACCGCGTTTGGGCGGGCTCACGCACTGCATTGAACGGAGATTTTTCGTTGGGATAAACATTTTAATTTCTTGAAAAATCCGGAAGAACTTAAAGGTGGACGATTATGTTTTTTATCTTTATGCTTGATAAAAACGATGGAAAATGGGAGATAAGCGTAAGGTGAAAATCGATGAGGTATTGCGGGTATTTTCACTTTGGCGCTCATTGTAATGTGAAACCGCAGAATTCAACTAAAAGTTAATTTATGATAACTTTGCTCGGATAATTAAAGAGTGACAGAATAGATAAGGTTAATATTATGAGTAGTGCAAAAATATCCATACGTTTTTTTGACGACCGCGAAGTGCGAGCCGTTTGGGACGAGCAAAACGCCAAGTGGTGGTTTAGTGTGTTGGATATTGTAGCTTTGCTAACCGACCAGGACGACTACACCAAAACCCGCAACTATTGGAAATATCTTAAAGCGAAGTTAAAGAAAGAAAACAGTCAAGTGGTTAGTGCCACTACCCAGTTGAAATTCCTTGCACCGGATGGTAAAAAGCGTTTAGCCGATATGTTGGATTACACTGGCATTATTGCCTTAGGTAAAGAATTTCCGGGCAAAAAAGCAAACCGATTTATAGAATGGTTTACCTACAGCGATGAAAGCATCGATGGAAAAAGCAAAACAAAAGCATATGCCATATTTGAAAGTTCTTTTATCAACTTCATAGAAGTTGGCACAACCAAAGGTTTGCAGCAAATACATGCTTATTTGTTTGGCGGATTGTATGATTTTGCGGGACAAATCAGACAAAAAAATATTTCAAAAGGTGGTTTTCAATTTGCCATATCACGCTTTCTAGACAACACATTAAGGCAAATTGATGCAATGCCCGAAACTACATTTGACGAAATCGTAAACAAATATGTAGAAATGAACATTGCACACCCTTTTATGGAAGGCAACGGCAGAAGCGCCCGCTTATGGTTGGATTTGATATTAAAAAAACGTCTCAAAAAATGTGTGGATTGGAGTAAAATAAGCAAGCGTGATTACATGAATGCAATGATGTTAAGTCCAACAAAAAGCAGTGTTCTAAAAACTCTTTTAAATAATGCACTCACCACCAAAATAAACGACCGCGAAATGTTTATGAAAGGAATTGACTACTCATATTACTACGAAGAAAATGATTAAAAATAAAGGGGTAGTACATCAGAAAAAAAAGAAAAACTATACGAAAAAAAGAAAACGACGAAACGCCAGCAGTGGCTAAACGCTATTGGGCAAATGGTTGAAAGGAGAAAGATTGTGCATTTATTGAAAATCCTGCTGACCGGAAGTATGCGAATTCAAAAGTGCCCGCCAGCGCTTAGCCTCCGCCTTTAACGCCAAAAAAAAACACTTTGCACATTTGATTGAATATTTATTGAAATATTTGTTCATTTCGTTGTGCAAATTCCGGATCATACTGACCTTCATTCCGGGATATTGACCCCTGTTCAGCGCAGTTTGCAGCTAGGACGCCATAATCTGCCGGTCTCCAGACCGTTGAAATCAAAAAAATTCAGGTTGTTACGGCCTTGGCTTTTTTTGTCCTTTTGTTTCGGCAAAAGGACGAAAACCATCTGCCCAAACGATGGCTCGCGCACTCTTTGAAAACACAAGAAATCCTGGCAAAAAAGTGGGCTCTACTGCGTACGAGCCCAAATGGCCCCCGGGCCGTTTGGGCCGGATTTCTATGTGTTTTCAAATTCACAGGCTCAGCGGCACCGCGTTTGGGCGGGCTCGCGCGCT